>JAKJJQ010000064.1:0-13840 GCA_021713415.1 Thiotrichales bacterium 19X7-9 | reverse complement strand
AGAGCAATAATAAAGTAAGTTAGGCATTCAGTATTCCAAAAAGATAAGTTAAAATAGTGCTTCAGTGACTGTTGTAATTCATTGATGTGTTTCATCATATCGCTCTTTTTTGTTTTTTGGCGATTATAAGAATGAACGATAACAATGAAAAATCAATGGGTTACACCGTTACTGTCGTGTAGTGTGTATATAAATATACTTAATTATTTTAAATATTTCATTTGTATCAATTATATAAACTAAAATAATTGCTTTAGAGAGCGACTAACTTTTGATTTTGAAATGGATAATTCTATCGTGATTTATCCATATATTGATCCCAAGATTTCACCATAACAGGCTTATCAAATAATTCAACAATCGACTGTAACAGTAACTTAGCATTTTGTAGATTTGTAACTAGTGGAATATGATGATCAACCGCTAAACGACGAATCTTAAAGCCATCGGTAATATTTGACTCTTCCGTATGTCTTAGACGTCTAGGGATATTAATAATTAAATCAACATCACGATTACTAATTAACGTCTCAACAGATGGCTCTTTTCCTTCTGATATTTTGTATACGCATTCTGACTCTATACCATGATCTGCTAAATAGCGATGCGTCCCTTCTGTTGTATACAATGTCCAACCAGCTGTTAATAATGCCTGGACTTCCTTTAATAGCCTTGATTTTCGATCACCACCAATGGCTAAGAAAATATGCTTACGTTTAATACTTAAATCCGTTGCCTGCCATGACTTATAAAATGCTTCTAATAAATCTTCACCAATACAGGCAACTTCACCAGTTGATGACATCTCAACATGGGCAACTGGATTCGCACCTTTTAAGCGATTATAAGAAAATTGCGATGATTTAACACCCACATAGTCAAGATCAATCGTATTATAGCGTTGTGGTTTGTATTGCCCCATGACTACTTTCGTTGCAATATCAATAAAGTTATGACCAGTTACTTTTGAAACAAATGGAAATGAGCGTGATGCACGTAGATTACACTCAATCACTTTTAAGTGATTTTCCTTAGCAATAAATTGAATATTGAATGGACCTGAAATATTCAGTGCTTTAACAATTTTACGCGTAATGCGTTTACAACGCCTAATCGTTTCTAAATAAAGGCGTTGTGGTGGTAGTACAATCGTTGCATCACCACTATGAACACCCGCATTTTCAACATGCTCAGAGATTGCATAGATAACAATTTCACCATTTTCTGCCACACCATCCATTTCAAGCTCTTTGGCATTTTCAATAAATTCAGAGATAACAACCGGATGATCTGGAGAAACTGCTGTTGCTTCTTTTAGGTATTTTTCAAGCTCATTTTCTGATGCAATCACATTCATGGCAGCCCCAGATAAAACATAAGATGGTCTAACTAAAATTGGATAACCTACCTCATCTGAAAATTCCTTTGCACTGGCTAAGGATGCGACACTTTGCCATCTTGGTTGATCAATTTTTAATTCATTTAAAAGTGATGAAAAAATAGCTCTATTTTCTGCACGGTTAATATCTTTTGGCGCCGTTCCTAAAATTGGATAGCCAGCTGATTTTAAAGGCATCACTAAATTATTTGCAATCTGGCCACCGACTGACACGATAATACCTTTTAAATTTTCAAAATCAGCAATATCTTGTACTCGTTCAATGGTTAATTGTTCAAAATACAAACGATCTGATTCATCATAGTCAGTTGATACAGTCTCCGGATTTGAATTGATAATAATCGCAGATTCGCCTAATGCTTTTAGGGTATGTGCTGTTGTCACACCACACCAATCAAACTCTACAGAAGAGCCAATACTATAAGGGCCAGAACCTAGAATTAATGTTGCTTTTTTCTCAGAAGGTAATAAATCATGTTCGCTGGCATGATAAGTCATATATAGGTAGTTCGTTTCTGCTTCAAACTCACCAGCTAAGGTATCAATTTGTTTAACATAAGGGGTAATCCCTTGTGCAATTCGCCAAGCACGTAGTGCTTCTGGCTTCATCTCTTTAAAGCGAGCAATCGATTTATCTGAAAAACCTAATTTTTTAGCTTCTTTAAGTAACTCTTTTGTTAATGTTTGAGATGATTTTAATTGATTTTCCATCTTAGCAATTGTCTGCACATGGTTTAAAAACCAAAGATCAATGCCTGATAATTCATAGGCTTTTTGTATATCACCACCTAAAACAAAATATCGATATAATGCAAATAATCGTCGATCGGTAGCACGTTCAATTTCTGCTTCAAGATTCGGTATTTGATGCGGATAATCTGATAAATCTTGTGCACCTATATTTAACATACCAACAGCTTTTTGCAAAGCTTCAGGAAACGAACGGCCAATGGCCATCACTTCTCCAACAGATTTCATCTCAGTGCCAATATAGCGCTCAGCCTTTTTAAGTTTATGCGTATCCCAACGTGGTATTTTTACAACAATATAATCAAGCGCTGGTTCAAAAAATGCACAGGTTTTTTTCGTCACCTGATTTTTAATTTCATACAATTTATAGCCTAGTGCTAATTTAGCGGCGATAAACGCCAATGGATAGCCGGTTGCTTTTGACGCTAGTGCTGAAGACCTTGATAACCTTGGATTGATTTCAATAACACGATAATCAGAAGTTTTTAAGTTAAAAGCATATTGAATATTACACTCACCAATAATCTCAAAATGATTCGCAACATCAATGGCAATTTTTCTTAGGCGATGATACTCCTCATTGGTTAAGCTCTGTGACGGTGATACAACAATACTCTCACCGGTATGAATACCCATTGGGTCAAAGTTTTCCATATTACAAACCGTTAGAACATTACCTTCTTTATCTCTAACGATTTCATATTCAAACTCACTCCAGCCTAATAAACACTCTTCAATTAGAACTTGAGGTGAGCCAGTTAATGCTTCTTTAATACGCTTTTTTAAACTTTTTTCATCATAAACAACACCTGAACCCATACCGCCTAATGAAAATCCAGAGCGCATCATCAAAGGATAGCCAATTTCTTTAGCAAACTCTAATGCTTCATCAGCTGAAGTTGCCACAAAACTTTTAGCTGTTTTAATGCCAATTTCATCTAATCTTTGTTTAAAAAGGCCTCGATCTTCAGCTTCTCTAATTGTTTTAACACTAGAGCCTAATACTTGAACATTGTGTAATGCTAATATACCTTTTTCTTCTAGTTTTAACCCTAGGTTTAATGCGGTTTGCCCACCAAAGCCAAGTAAAATAGCATCTGGATTTTCTTTTTCGATTATTTGCGTTACATGCACTAAATCTAATGGCTCAAAATAAACCTTATCGGCCATTTCTGGATCCGTTTGAATAGTGGCAATATTAGGATTAACCAGAATAACTTCAATACCTTCTTCTTTCAAAGCTTTAATCGCTTGCGAGCCTGAATAGTCAAACTCACCTGCCTGAGATATGCGAATACCTCCTGAGCCAAGTAATAAAACTTTTTTAATATTGATAAGACTTAAAGCGCTTTTTTTTAGGTTTTCTTTTTCTAAAACAATTGCTTGATTATTTTTTGCGGGATCATTTATAGAGATATCTGAGTATTGCATCTTAATCATTAAGGTTAAGTTGATTTAGGATATTGTAAACGGTTTGAAATGAAACTCAAGTTTTCTCTTTTATTCTCTACTATTATCATAGTAATGACTAAAAATAGTGAATAAAGCCAACATCGACTATATTAATCATACCATCTGTTTTTGTAGGGATAATCGCTCGATAATTTAAAGTTAAGGCATAATCTTTTGAAATACCATAGGCAAGCCCAAAACCAACATTAGGTGCAAATTCAGAACCTTCAAGTTTAAGATTACCAGCCCCAACTAGTAGATAAGGTGTTAATTTTGTTTTAGTTGGTAGCGAAAATATAGCATCGGCTCGCAAATAACTACCTAATTTGCTTGTATTACCATCATCACTTCTTGCATAAAATAAAATACTACCTGCTTTTAATGAAAAGTATGGGCTAAAAGAATAACCAAAGCTAAAAGTAAATTCAGGTGAATCATGATAACCTGTACCATTACTAAACATAGCACCAGCTGCTGGTGCTAAGAAAAACCCAACACGCTTAGTTTGTGTTTGTGTAACTTCATTTGTCTGATTTGCATAGGCATAGTTGATACTTAAACTGACTAATAAGCCTAACTGTAATATTTTTTTCATAGTGGTATGCTACCCCTTTTTTGTATTTAAGAATTCAGCTGATAATTTATAGCAAAATAAAAAGCAAAGCTACATTTTTAACAGAAAACTTATCACTAAAAACCAATATTAAACTAATTAATGTGCATTTAACCGTAAAATCACGGTATTTATCTTTTATCTAAATCATTAGGATTAACAGGCTAAAAAAAACAATATTTAAATAATAAAGGGGAATGCACTTATGAATTTTCACTATACTAAGCTTTTTAGTATTTTATCGAGTACTTTAATCCTATCAGCCTGCTTTAGCGGTGGCTCTGGCGGTGATAATAGTAACAGTCATAATCAACCTACAAGCTATACTGTATCGGATACAATTAGTAGTAGTCTATCTGAAAATATCGATGTAAAAATGGAGGTTTCTTTAATTCCAGATAATCTATCAATTGGTCTAAATAGCCAATATGATCATGCTGTTAGTTTAAATGATGAAAACACATCGAATCGTATTGTATGTAATCCGCTAAGCCAGCCTATTTCTGTTGGGGAAACTACAACCTTTAGTTGCCATACACCAAATAAAAGTGGTAGGCATATCATCGATGTACTGATAGACGGTGTTATTAAAAAGAAAGAAACCGTTACTATAATCGATCAAACACCTTGGAAACCATTAAAGCCAGCTCATAAACCATGGACACCATTAAAACCAGCTCACAAGCCTTGGGTACCGATTAGCCCACCAACCAAAATAGTTGAAATATATAACAGCTTCTCAAATACCACTATTTATCCTGTTATTGCAACGCCAACTAATGATGCTGATGAATGGTTACAAGCATACTTCAAGGTTAATAATCCTAAAACATCAAATAAAACATACGCACATAAGTTTGTATATCGCGTCTATTTAAATGGTATACCACCTGGACAATCCATAAAAATTCGTATTCCATTTTATTCAGCTCTAACTAATGAAGATAACCAAGCTAATACAGTAGATAAATATATTGACTGGTGGAACGGTGCTAGAGTTAAACTATATGATGTACAGCCTCACCCTAATCAAGACCCAACAATACATGAAAACCCAATAACACCAAAGTCCCAATCTTTATGTGTATTATCTCAAGATGGCTCTAACTGCCTTACAAGCCAGGTATGGAAAAGTAAAGCTGCATTGCGTGATAATAATAGAGAACAATTATTAGAATTTTCATTAGCCGATGCAATTACAAGTCAAAATCCATATCAATTATTTTATGGAAATGTAGACTATGATATATCCTATGTAGATCATGTTTATCTGCCTGTTGCAATGGAACCTCTTAATAATCCATATATTGGCTATATTGGTACGATTAAAAATGACTTTGATCAAGCAATTACTAACTTTCTAAAATCAAGTTCAATTGGTGAAGGATGGCCTCATTTTCTTCTACCTACGCCAGGCCAAAGATTAAAATTACCTGGGACTTATAATGCACTTGCCTTAAATACCCATCAAGAAGATCCAAATGGTGTCCTTAGTCCAAAAGGGGCAAGTATTCAAAATATTTATAAATTATGGGCACTATGTGTGCCTAGTGGACACTTCAATACCTTATTACCAGATCATAAACAACCTACAGGTCAGTGCCCTTATCCTAATATCGATGGTAAAAATAACCTTCAACGAGTGTATGATTTCTTTAAAGCTAACTATACGCAATATAAAAACAATGCTTTATGTACCATGAAAAACGGTCAACACCGGATAACAGATACACCACATATTATGCTTGAACGTATTTATGGTTTTGTACCTTTTAACGATGACTGTAAAACGCCTAATGGTCAAAAAGATGTTGGAGCAAATGCACTATGTAAAACGCCTTCTGCAGAAGATCCTGACCCATCTAACCCAGTTAAATGTACAAAAACTTATTTTGATACTCATAATAAATATGTAGCTTTAGAGTATTCAAAAGCAGGCAATATGATGTTTAATCCATATGTTCATTTGATTCATGATCAAGAATATCTTGGCATGAATGCCTATTCTTTTTCTATTGATGACGCATCAGGTAACATGCAAGAACTTGGTGATGGTATTATTATTAGTGTTGGTGGTAGTTTAGGCCTTGTCAATAAATTCCCATATAATAAACATCAAGCGATTAATGTTTCTGGAGGAACGCCCTATCAAAAGTATCCATGGATAACCCCAAAAGATAAAAATAAAGTAGTGCCAGGGGCTACATGGGATGCTTATGGTGCTTGTTCCACCGAACCTCTACCCGGTAAAACCTGTCCCACAAATAGAATGATGAAATTTCTATCACCCATACATGCAGGTGCTAAATTTGGGCCTTTCCCTGAATTACCTAGTAAACAAAGACCAGAATGGGTAACAATTACTGATGCTTATAAAACAATTGATAATGACACATCAACTATCCATCACAGAATATATAAATTTAAAGTATTAACCATGCCTGTATGTAGTAATACCGACCAGTCTGATTGCGAAATCAAAAAAGAAGATATCGAATCATTCTCTTGTTCTACCGATCAAGGCAAGGCATGTTCGAGTGACTTCAAACAATTTATGCTGTTACAAACACATTACGACCCAAATGGCAAAGTTAACTATGTCAATCTATCCTCACCACTATGCCCTCAAGGCTACCATATCCAGAGAATGCAGCATGGTTTCAACAACAAAGGGCAAAAAATGTACTACAATGTGTGCTACCTAGGTAAGCCTACACCACCACCTACACCAACAGATTTTTATATTAATACTGGCGGCGGCTGGAATACAAAAGGTTTTGTCTGTGATTTAAGTAAATCTATAAATATTAAACAAAACTCACCTATACCTGTGCATTTTAATGGTAAAGCACCTTGTGATGTAAAAATCATAAATCCAAGTTTATCTTTCACGCTTAATAAGACAAACAATAAAGATAAACTATTAACGCTCACTAATTGTAGTGGTAGTTTGTGTAAAAATATTAACATTGATAAGAAAACTGTTATTTTACCATCAATTTAATCATAGTAAAAAGTTACCCCTCCCCCTAAAAGGCGCTTATTTTATCTAAAAATAGGCGTCTTTTTTTATATCTTTAAAAAATCCATTAAACATTGGTCTTTTTCAACATAAAAATCGAGATAAAGCTGATAATACCACAAATAACACCGACAAGTGCAGGGCCTGTAACAAGACTTACTTTATCACTGAGAATCTCTGCTGCAAGTGGTGCAAAACCTCCAACTAATGCAAACGCCAAATTATAGCCAATAGCAACACCTGAATAACGCACAGAAGTTGAAAAAGCATCACATAAAATACGCATAAACATACCTGTTGCAACTGATGGAATCATCGCAATAAAAAACATACCAATTAAAAATAATAAATTATTCTCCGATGCGATTAAATAAAACAGAGGAAAGCTAAATATCACCAACGCTAATGAGACAACCTGATAAAGCTTTTTATAATTTAAGTAATCAGTAAGTAAACTTGAGAAAAATATAATCATAATATTAATTACAGCACTAATGATAATAACAAACTGACTAAAGCTATAACTATAATGAAAATTACTCTCTAAATATTTCGGCACATAAAGTGATACCATCACACCATTAAAAGCAACAATAACAACACAAAAAATTGCACCGATCTGCATCATTGATTCTTTAGTGATTAAGGTCAATAATGGAAATTTTTCTTTTTTCTCTAATGCTTTAAAAAGTGGGGTTTCATGTAGTTTTGAACGAATGTAGTAACCAATAAAAGCAACTAAAGAGCCACTGATAAATGCTGCCCGCCAGGCATATTCACCAAATATTAGCCTTAAAATGATGCTCATAATATCACCGAGTAAAAAACCGATAAATACCATAGCAAACATAATACCTAATGCAAGCCCTCTTCGCGATACCGACTCATAGACAAATACGATTGCTCCTGGCAATTCTCCACCTAAAGCAAACCCTTGAATAATTCTTAAAAGTACAAAAAGAATTGGTGCTGTCACACCAATTTGATGGTAAGTTGGCATAATTCCCATTAAAAAAACACAGCCTCCCATCAATAAAATCGTAAATGAAAAGCTTTTCTTTCTGCCAATATTATCTCCAAGCCAGCCTATAATAAACCCACCGATCGGCCTTACAATATAAGCAACTGAGAAAACAGCGATCAAAATTAAATTTTTAATATAATCATTTTTGATATCAACAAAAAACACATTAGCGATCTGTTGGGAAAATAATATATATAATATAAAATCATAAAACTCTAACATCCCGCCTGTGCCGGCCAAAATAGAGACTTTTATTGGGTTATCTTTTTGCATAACTATAGCCTTTTAAAAAATAGTCTACTTTCTTAATCAACGATCGATATGACACATTGCTAGCGGATCGATTAATTGATCAAATTGATCACTACTAATAAATTTCAGCGCTTCATTTGCCTCTTTTAATGACATATCCTTTTCATAAGCATAATGAGCTAATTTCGATGCATTATCATAACCAATGGTTGGTGCTAATGCAGTGACAAGCATTAATGAACTCTCTACATAATGCTTAATTTTTTTCTTATTTGGCTTCATACCATCAATACAAAAATCGCTAAAATTAACCATACTATCTGCAAGCGTATTAATCGATTGTAAGATATTAAAAATCATCATTGGTTTATAGACATTCATCTCCAATATCCCACCAGCACCAGCAAGGCTTGTTGCGACATCATAGCCTAAGACCTGTGCAGCAACCATTGATAAAGCTTCACACTGAGTTGGATTAACTTTACCTGGCATAATCGATGAACCCGGCTCATTTGAAGGAATAATAATTTCATAAAAGCCTGCTCTTGGCCCACAACTTAAAAGACGAATATCATTAGCAATTTTATATAATGAACAAGCAAGCGTTTTTAATGTTGCTTGAAGCATAATAAGTGCATCATGCGCTCCTTGTGTTGCAAATTTATTTTTTGCACTAACAAAGGGTAATTTGGTTATTTGAGCAATCTCTTTGGCAACTTTTTTAGCGAAATCTTTATGTGTATTAATGCCTGTACCAACCGCTGTACCACCTAATGTTAATTGATACACATCACCTAATACCCAGTTAATTCGATTAATATTATCATCTAACATGGCTACATAGCCTGAAAATTCTTGCCCTAACGTTAAAGGAGTTGCATCCTGCATATGTGTTCTGCCAATTTTGACAATATGCTGCCAACTTTTTGCCTTTTTATTTAAACTTGAACGCATTTTTTTTAAAGCGGGTAAAAGCTTATGTTTAACTGCTAAAACAGAAGCAATACACATACCTGTTGGGAAAGTATCATTTGATGATTGTGACATATTAACATGATCATTAGGATGGATGGGGTCTTTCGAACCTAATATACCACCTGCTAATTCGATGGCTTTATTGGCAATAACCTCATTCACATTCATATTAAATTGTGTTCCAGAGCCTGTCATCCAAACATATAAAGGAAAGTGCTCATCAAGCTTTCCATCAATCACTTCATCAGCTGCTTTAAGTATTAAGTTTTGATTTTTTTTAGTTAATAACCCTAGTTGACAGTTAACGATTGCTGATGCCTTTTTTATTATACCCATAGCAACAATCATCTCTTTTGGCATATGATCGCGACCAATTGAAAAATGATGTAATGAACGCTCAGTCTGTGCACCCCAATATTTCGATTGGTCGACTTGTATTTTACCAATACTATCTGACTCTGTACGCAATTTAACCTTTTTAGTCATCGATCTACTCCTTAACCAATATAAAATGATTTTTAGTAACTATTTTATCTATCAAATAATAGAGTTGCTCATCAAGTTTATAAATATAAATTAGCCAAAAAGCATAAAAAATCTTTTTTACAAACCGTTAAGCTTTAGGAACATCTTAATTGAAATAACTTAGCCATTGCTTGATTTTAATAACACTCTCAGATAGGATTGCCTTGATTAATAATATAAATACTATTTTGTACTTTAAAAGGTCTTATACATTATGCCATTAAAAATGAGAAATGCTGCCAATCATTTAATAGAAGTAGCATCAGATTTGTTTGCCAAGTACGGTTTTGATAGCGTTTCAGTTCGCCAAATTGCCAAGGCATCTGATTTAAATATCGCTTCAATTTCATATTATTTTGGCAGTAAAGATGAGCTTTATGTTGCTTGTGCAAAAGACTTAGTACGTTATCTTTTAGAGAAAATAGAAGCCTTTAATGAAAAAGACTACCCCGATGTAAATGAACGCTTAAATGCTTATCTAAAACAAAGAATTGCAACCTATCTTGACCCAAGAGCATCGATCATTTTTAATCTATACTTACGTGAAAAGCTCACCCCCACTAAAGCCTATGATATTATTTTTAAAGCCATCGATGAATTAGCAAAGCAAAGCTATGATTTATTTAAACAAGCATATGAGCATTTATCTGAGCATGAATTGATTACTAAACATTTAGGCCTAAGTGGTTATTTACTACTTTTAGTTACATCAAAAGAAAAGCTATTCAATGACTTAAATATAAAAAATGACACTCAAGCCATTGATATTATCTTTGATCAATTAAATCAGCTATTTCTTAAATAATTATCTTTGATTATTGTATATTCCACCTTATAAAACTTATATTTTCTCAAAATAATATTTTTATTCGCTTATGCAAAATTTTTTGAATAAATCTTTATAAAAAAACATCTTACAAACATTTGTTTCATACTAATTTTTTTAACTGTCAGAACATATATTGATCATTTTAGCATAAAAATACATTATTTCTAAAAATTTGAATATTTTTTAATGATTTTTAGAAATATTTGCAGTAGCTTAGTTTAAGCAAAACATGGAATGTAGTTAAAGGGATATTTATGAGATTTAATTCTATTGTCAAATATGCTATAACATTTATAACGGGATCCATAATATATACTAATACGTTAGCAAGTGGCTTACAAATATGGGAACAATCTGCTACAGGCCTGGGAGACTATCACGCAGGCGGTGCAGCTGAGGCTTCTGATGCATCAACTCAATGGTATAATCCCGCAGGGCTTGCCAATTTAACTGCCCCTGAAATTTCAATTGGTGGCGTGTTAGTTAACACCAAGGTACCTTATAATGGGACTGTATCAGTTAGCTCAATTCAAAATACTATATCTGACCCTACCAACTATACACCGAATGTTTCAGCTAATGGTGGTACATTAACTGCGATCCCTAATATCCAGTTTGCTTATCCAATAACCGATAGATTTGCTGTTGGGTTTGGCATTGTTGTACCTTTTGGTATGGTCACAAACTATGGCACTGATACTTTTTTACAATATGTTACAACAAAAACTCAAATCCAAGTTATCGATTTTACGCCAGGCTTTGGTTTTAAAATTACACCTTTGATTTCAGTTGGTGCTGGACTTGATATTGCCTATGTTACTGGTGAATTTGATCAAAATACAGGCCTTGGACTCTATAATGATAAAAATATTATGTGGTATGATGCATCATCTGAAAATACAGGCCATGATATTACTTATGGATTCCATCTGGGATTATTATTAAACATTACCGATGATACTCGAATCGGGCTAACCTATCATTCACAAATGAGTGTTAACTTACATGGTAAATCTTCACTTTCAGGTTCATTAGCACAAGTAATGTATGGTAATGACACTGAATCAAATGACAATTTTAAAACATCATTTAGACTACCTGCATGGACTGAGTTAAGCTTTTTCCATAGCTTTAATCAACAATGGGCTATCATGGCATCAACTATCTATACACAGTGGGGTAGCTTTGATCAATTAAAGTTAGAAAATGTTGTTGGTCAAACTACACCAAATGATACCGTAACCATTAAACAAGGATTTAGTAATACTTGGAACTTTGCTCTAGGCATACATTATAAACCAATACAATCACTAACGTTAAAATTTGGTACCGGTTATGATTTTTCACCGACTAATGATACAGATAGAAATATTTATGGTCCCGATAATAATCGTTTTGTTTTAGCTATTGGTGCAGCATATGAAATTACTGACAGCTTAAAAATTGATATCGGCTATAGTCATTACTTTATTAAAGATGCCCCAATTAACACAACTCAAACCGTTAATAATGATTCAATTACAGAGACAGTTAATGGTGATGTTAAATCGAGTGCTGACTTATTTGGCTTACAATTAACATGGAAGTTTAAATAAATCATTTTACTTTATAATTGACAGACAGTTTTTTATTGATTTTTTGATAAAAATCAAAACTGAAAATTAGGTTTTACTTAAGAATCTAATTTGATATATGGATATAAACTTAATGGAGGATATTAGTATGAAATTAAAATCAATCGTTGTTGCATTACTATCTGCAAGCGCATTAACAGGACTAAGCGCAACTAGTTATGCCAGCGGGATGACTATCATCAATAAAACTAATGTTGCAAACCTATATGTCGCTTGTAATGGAGGTGCGCGTGTTGCAACATTCCCTTATGCTGTACCTTGGAATTTAGTTTCTTCTATCTTTTTAGGTGGGCAAACTTCTGGTACTTGCAACTTTTATAACGCTATATCTGGTGGTAGTTACTTAGGTCAAGGTGATATCAATATGAACAGTCAAAAGACCCTAGCTGTAGTTAACCATGTTTCAACAATTGATGGCTATGATGCTGTGCTAACAACACACGGATCAACCTATAATCAAGTTGATATGGTTGATGAAGTTACCATCACACTAACTGGTAATGGTCCTTCCTATATTTAAGGACCAATATGATTAAGGAGTTAGATTAATAACTCCTTTTACTTTTAACTAGTCAATAGTTTTTTCTCATGTGAGCGTTATCAAACTAAGTTACTCACTAATCATATATTTAGTTTAACTAAATATAAAAAAATAAAAAATCTATTAAAATCATAATTAATTACTGAAAAAACATAATTTATACTTAATATAATTAACTTTAAAATCAGTTTTTAATATGAAAAATTTAATTCAATTTAATAAATTACTACAATTAAGTGCTATCTTATTGCCTAGCGCTATAATTGCCTTTATCAGCAAAACCGTTCTGGTTATTAGCAGCCTTTTATGCTGTTTGTAGTATTATTCCCTACTCAGAGCATAAAAACTTAAAATTTGCCTTATTGATGTTAGTTGGCTTATTTCTAGCGACAGAAGTACTGTCTTATTTAATCATTCAATATCCACTTATATTTATCATAAGCTTAGTTATTATTGGTTTTATCATCAGTGTTATTGAAAAAAACAAACCATCCTATCGCCCAATTAGCGCCTATTTATTTATTGGGCTTATCTATTCTAGTTTTGAGATAAACCATTATTTTGTGCATCGTAGTCTAAGCATTGTAAGCTTTATTTTTCTATTAAGTTTAATAAGTTTATTTATAGGTACTTTATTTCACACTACACGACAGTAACGGTGTAACCCATTGATTTTTCATTGTTATCGTTCATTCTTATAATCGCCAAAAAACAAAAAAGAGCGATATGATGAAACACATCAATGAATTACAACAGTCACTGAAGCACTATTTTAACTTATCTTTTTGGAATACTGAATGCCTAACTTACTTTATTATTGCTCT
>JAKJJQ010000063.1:0-13846 GCA_021713415.1 Thiotrichales bacterium 19X7-9 | reverse complement strand
ACCTATCTCTTCGCAGATTGCCTTTAAACGGCACTCTACTTTTGAGATCAGCAAGGCCTTCCTGTATTTCACAGGAAAAACTATGTGGTAATGAGTGCTATAGGCACAATGAAATGATCTTACTAGCGACATTTTTTTAGTTTAACATGAAAACCTCTTCGGTTTTCAAACTTTCCCGTTTAATGTACCGCGTGGCAAGCCACGGGGTAATTGCTCAAATTTATTTTAATTAATTTGCTACAATAGCTGACTCTACACTCTTAAGATCATTAACATCAGAAATTGATATTTTAAGAATCTCATTATCATTATGAATAAAATTACACCCTCTAATATTTATATAATAATTATAGAAATTAGACTGACCAAACATCTTTTCATAAATATATAATCGAATCATTTTCTCAATATTAATATCCATATTAGATGATTCATTCGCGCATTTTTCCCATTTAACAACTGCGACATGAGACTCTGAAACAACTTTAGAGGCAAAGTCTCTTAATGACATTGAAAAATAATGTCTAATAAATTTAATTTGATTACCTGTGAGCCTACTTGTATGACTTGCTAATGCTTTAACTGCTTCTTCAGCAATTTTTTCAACATCAATAATAGGTGCCCATCCATCAAGTAATTTTTCCAATTTAACTTCTTCTAACTCAACAGAAAAACCTAAACCTTCATAAAGGTAGCTTTTTATAGTTTTTGTTTCCATCACTCACCTCTTAAATCAATTTAATTACTGTAATTATAGGCATTAAGTCCCCTTCAAAAGTAACAATAACCCTTATATGTTCATCATCCATATTTATACCTTCAATACAGCATTTCCAATCCTCTCTACCTTCTTGATAGCTATCTTTACTTTTATTTCTTCTACGACTATATTCTCGCTCACCTTTTAGTATTTTTATTACATCAACTTCAGTTATCTTTCTATCTTTTTGCCTTTTCTTGCATGTAACAAAAAACGATACTGCTTTTTCTTAATTTTTTCTTCTAACAAAGAAAAAAGTACTTTATCATCCTTTTTAGGCGGCTTCATATTTAGAGCAATACCTTATTTATTCAACCACTTATGATAAGTATATCATAACTCAACCAAAAACGGTAACTTAGTTACCGTTTTTGGTCTATATTAACAAACATATAAAACACACCTCAATTAAATATTTTCTTCATTTTATATCTGGGCAAATATGGAATTTGCCCCAACACATTTAAAAAATATCAATCATCATTCATTTGTACGGGCAGACCTGCGTGTCTGCCCATAAATCTATTTCTGCCCTATATTAATTTAATCAATTCCCATCCTACCAATCCATTTTCGCCCTTTTTTAATTTATCTCAAATAAAATCGCCAATATTCAAAATCAATATATACATCCATTTGGACATAATATTATTGGACACACATAACACAATATTGGGCACACACATAGGTGTGCCCCTACACGGCATTCAATTAAATTATGGGAACTAAATTTAAATCATCATTCATTTGTACGGGCAGACCTACGTGTCTGCCCTAATCATTCATTTACGCATTATATAAATTTATAACAATAAACACCTTTAATTAACAAAAAAACTATCTATTTTTGATCAATCAAACTATCCTGCACACTAATGAATAAAAATATGAATGATATATAAAATTATGAACTTTGCATCACTTAAGCTTATTCAACCATTACTTGAGGCACTAAAAACTCAAGGCTATAGTCAACCAACCCCAATCCAGAAAGAGGCAATCCCTGCTATTTTAAAAGGTAAAGATGTCATGGCCTCTGCACAAACAGGCAGTGGAAAAACTGCTGCATTTACCTTACCAATCATTCAAAAGCTTTCACAAGGTAATACTGTTCGCTCAAATCAAACTCAAGCACTTATTCTAACACCAACTCGAGAACTTGCTGCACAAATTGCACAGAATATTGAAGCCTATGGACAAAATTTACCTATACGCTCCACTGTTGTATTTGGTGGTGTTAAGATAAATCCTCAAATGATGAAACTACGCCGTGGTGTAAATATCTTAGTTGCGACACCAGGCAGGTTATTAGACCTCTATCAACAAAATGCTATTAAGTTTGATCAATTACGCTATTTTGTTTTAGATGAGGCCGATAGAATGCTTGATATGGGATTTATTCACGATATTAAAAAGATTATAAAGCTACTACCTAATAAACGCCAAAACTTAATGTTTTCCGCAACCTTTTCAAATGACATCATCAAATTAGCCAGGTCTATTGTACAAAACCCAGTAGAAATATCTACTTCACCAGTTAATAAAGCCACGCCAACAGTTAAGCACTGGGTTGCCCCTGTTGATAAAAAACAAAAAACAGCCCTTCTAATTCATTTAGTCAAATCAAACAACTGGCAACAAGCCTTAGTTTTTACTAAAACCAAGCATGGAGCAAACACACTATCAAGAAAACTTAATCAAGCTAAAATAAAATCTGATGCTATTCATGGTAATAAAAGTCAAAATGCACGCACAAAAGCATTAACTGACTTCAAAGAGAATAAACTTCAAATTCTTGTTGCAACTGATATTGCTGCTCGCGGCTTAGATATTCACCAGCTGCCACAAGTTGTTAATTTTGATTTACCTCATGTAGCAGAAGATTATGTACATCGAATTGGACGCACTGGTCGTGCTGGTGCAACAGGTGAAGCTATCTCACTTGTTAGTGCTGATGAGTATAAACAATTACAAGCAATTGAACGCTTAATAAAGAAAATTCTTAAGCGTGTAATCATTGATGATTTTGACCCCGTTCATTCACTACCAGAATCAAGTATAAGCATATTATCTGCTAAAGCTAAAAAACCTAAATTACAAAAACATGAACATCGTGATGGAAAAAAGCCTGTGCGCAAACATTCAAAACAACGCAATATACGACGTTAATAAATTTTCTTAACTGGTGTTACAAATAAATAACCTTTGTTGCGCACTGACTTAATATGATTAACTTGATCTGTTGACTCGAGCTTTTTACGTAGACGAGAAACTGCCACATCAACGGCTCTTAAACCAGCAGCATCATCTTTAAATCCTAAATTTTCACCAATCACTTCACGGGATAAAACTTCTGAATCACGCTTAACAAACAAAGTTAATAAGCGCACTTCGTTTTTTGTCAACGATACACTTTGATCACCATAACGTAATTGACCAGAAGTTGATGCAAAACTCCATAAATAAAAGCGATAAGTCACCTGACGCTGGGATAAGTACTGTTGATAAGCACTTTCTAAGCGCATGTATTCTCTTAGACGCGCACCAACTCTTGCTAAAAGTACTGCTGAAGAGCAACGCACATCTAAATAATCATCTACCCCTGCTTTAAAACTTAAGCACTCAACAACTTCACTGTGTATATCTGAATAAAGAATAACTGGATAATAAGGCTTAATCTGTTTTAATTTTTTACACACATCAACACCTCGCTGATCTGGCAAATCCGCACTAATTAAAAAAAGCGAGAACTCTTTAGATAAAACAGACTTGTTAAATAAGTCAACTGTATTTTCAGCCACCGTAATTTTCCTATAACTACCGCTTAATATCTCTTTAAGATTTTCCGTGCGATCTTTTCTGGCGTCTAAAATCACAAGCTGAACATTATCACCTACTTCTAGCATTATCACACACCCGGGTATCTAACATCTTAATTTTTAAACTACTATAGCAAACCCTATGCAAATAGTAATCACTTTTCTTAGTCTTCGGCTGATAATAATGGTATTTTATTTAGCACTTGACAGGCGCCCATTATTATAGAAAATAGCCTATACGTCAAGAAAACTGTTAAATATAATCAAATATATGTTGCAAAAAAATCGCATGAAATATTACAATAATTTGGCGTTTAAAATCAATTAATTAACCAAAATAAAAAACACATTATATTACAAAATTAAATTTCTATTTGTTGCAAAAATATCATAGTTAACGGTACGATCTGCTTTATCAATTTTTGATTTTAAATTTGAAAAATCGAAAAGTTTAAATTAGGGGCGAAGCAAAATTATGAGTTATAACGGACAAGTGTGTGTTTTACCACCCGATGCATCATTTCCACAGTATGCTCAGTATGCCATATGTAATATTGGAAATCCTAACTGGGGTTTATATACCTTAGTTGTGACATTTGGTACACTTGCCGGTCTTTTGTTGGTGATCATTGGTTTTTACCGTTTACAGAAACACGGTAGACAACAACAGATGTTTCGTTACCACTCACCATTAGCTACTTTTTTCTACCTGCTTTCAGGTGTAGCGTTATTATCCTATACTGGCTTTTTCCAGATGCTTAGTTTTACGTTTTTTAGTAATTATGAGTTTAGCGCTAATCCAATTGCACAGTATATGAAACCAATTGACCCTGGTGATACTGAAACAGCACTACAGTATTTAACTTACACCTGTTTAATTGTTATCGGTGCGATTGCAGTTCTGCGTGGCATGCTTGCATTAATTAAGCTTGGCGAAGGCCAAGGCGGTACTTCAGAGATAGCTTCTACCGTTACTTATATATGCGCAGGTGCCTGTGCCTTAAACGCACAAATACTATTGAACTTTTTTGGTATTTGGACAACAGGTGGCGGCAGTTAAAAATTAATTAGTTAAATTCAATCAACAACAAGCAACAACACTAAAGGAGTGTCAAAATGAAAAAACAACTAATCATGAAAACGATGCTAGGTCTTGGCTTAATGGGTGCTCTTAGCACTGCAGCATTAGCTAATGACCCTGGTACTGGTAGCGGGTTCTCAAGTGGTAATTTCCAGACTTGGGCTACCAACATGATGACTACATTCAGTCAAGCGTCAACTATCGCATATGGTACAGCACTTACAATTGGTATTTTCTGTATTATGCTTGGTTTAATGGCCTGGAGAAAAGCTCACACAGCACAAGGTGCGCAAGGTGATCACGTTAAAAACGGTGGTGGTTTAATTGCTATCGGTATTTTCCTAGTCAGTTTAGTGCCATTAACTCAGATGGTACAGGCAACATTAATGTCAGGTGCAGGTAGTGATCAGTCAATGTTTCATGTAGATACTACAATCGACAGTGGCGGTTCTACTTCATAATAGGTTACTTTTGAGACCTATTTAATAAATACGCAGGGAGGCTATAGTCTAGTTTCAAATCAAACTTAGACTATAGCTTTTCACTATATGAAACGATAGAATAATTTTAATAAAAACTAAAATATCGGACATAATAACGATGAAAAAAACACTGATAATACTTGGAATGATGACTCCACTACTTTATGGCTGCGCTTCTAATCCTAGTAATGACAAAAGCCTTGAGTATGGCCAGCAGCAGCATTTAAATACGGTTGTGTTAAATAACATTTATTTATCTGCGCAACAAATCCAAGACTCTATTAATACACTTAATGGAGTAGAAAAAGCTCGTTATGGTTCTTCTGCATTGCCATTAGAAAACGTTAATGCACCTGAACTTGCAAGTAAAGAATTATCGGTTAGTTGGTATGGTCCGATTGAACCTTTATTAAAACAAATTACTGACCTTATTGGTTATAAATTACAAGTCTATGGCAAGAAACCACCGTTTCCTGTCATTGTTAACTTAGGCAGCTCAAATAAAAATGAAAAAGCATCTGCCTTAAGTATTTTAAGAAATATTGATATACAATCAAAAAGTCAGGCTAAACTTTATGTTGATCCTGAAAATAAAATTATTAGTTTGAGGTATGTGAACAATGCTGTCAGCTGATAATTACTCTTTACAAGATTTAACCAATCTGCCTAATCAAGCTTATTATCAAAAAGATGAGCAAAAAGCAGATGATAATATTCGTATGAAAGCAATTCAGCAAGCAGCTTTAGAGCTTGGCACACAAGCTGCGCTTGCCTGGAGTGCTAAAGTTATTGATAAACGCCTAGAGTCTATGGCTCAAACGCTTAATCAAATGTATAACTTTAATAGCCTAATGCTTAAAAACCACGTTATGCCTCCTGTAATTGTACAAAGTAACAACTTAGTTAACATGGGACCTAATGGTGATAAAATACGCTTAGGTGGAAAAAGCTATCGCATTGTTAAGCAAGCAAGACTAGTCTCAGTAGCACCTACTTGGCGTGACTATCTGTGGATGAGTTATAAAACACCTGAACTACCTAATAGAGTTTTAATGCCAGAGAATAATAATGAAAAGAAAGTCTGGGATGAAACCATTCAAAAAGCATGGTATATGGGCATTCAACAAGCAGAAGCCATTTATAAAATTAAAGTTAATGAGATTACGCGAGATTATAAAGGTATGTTACTATACCGCAATTTACTTGCAAAACGTATGGTAAATCCACCATATGTAGAAAAGAGTCTTAAAGGTATTACTGGTAACGGTAATCAAATGGTGATTGATGATCAAAGCTGGACATTAACTGACAAGCCACAACTTCAAACTGATAGTAACTTGTGGACACCAATTGTTGTTAATGACAGTAAAAAACCTCAAATTCAAGCACCGACTACTAAACAAAGTGATAAAAACACTAAAAAATAAATAAAAAAATAACAAACAAATTGATAACATATCACTAAATAACAATAACTAAAAAGGTTGTATCAATGCAAACACTACACGTTCCAAACGAGCCGGTTTATTTCACACCGCCTACATTTGATGATCTTTTGATTCACTGCTGTAGTAGTAATGCTTCAGATATTACCATTCAAAGTAACCATGCAATTATGGCTGAATGCCATGGTAAATTACATCGTGTCACTAAAAGAGATTTAACATTACAGGAAGTAAGTGATATTGCAAACCATATTTATGGTGCCAATGCTGTCTCAAAAGTATTTAGTGGTACAGATGTTGACTCAAGTTATGAAACACGTGATCGTGCTAAAAATTATAAACAACGCTATCGTGTTAATATGACTGCATGTCAAGTGCATGGACATAAAGGCATACAAATTACTTTAAGAACAATACCTGATAGACCACCAAAATTAGAGTCAATGAATCTACCTGAAGAATTAATTGACTCGCTTGATATTCCACAAGGTTTATTTATTGTCAGTGGTGCAACAGGTTCTGGTAAAAGTACATTAATGGCTTCATTAGTTCGAAGCCTTGTTGAAAAACCTGAAAGTCATTTAAAAGTACTAACTTATGAATCACCTATTGAATATGTATATGATGAGGTATATGGTGAAAATGCAATTGTTAGCCAAACTGAAATACCACGTTATTTACCAAGTTTTGCTTCTGGTGTTCGTAATGCACTACGCCGTAAGCCAGGCTTAATTTTAGTTGGTGAGGCAAGAGATTATGAGACAATTTCATCTGTAATGGAGGCATCATTAACTGGACACCCTGTTTATACAACGGTTCATAGTAATGGTGTTGCAGATACTTTTAGACGTATGGTGACATTATTTCCACACCTTGAACGTGATTCACGCTACTATGATTTAGTACAATCAACTAAAGTGATAATATGGCAAGCATTAGTCATAGGTAAAGATGGTAAACGATTACCCGTTAGAGAGTATCTTGTTTTTACTAATGAAATAAAACGTAAAATGCTTGAAAGTTCGATTCATGATATTTACCCAACACTCAATCGATTGCTTGAAGAAAATAAAACAGATATTAAATCTCAGTCACAAAAATTGTACGAAAGTGGTAAAATTGATGAAACAGTTCTACAACGGTTTTGTTAAATAAATGATAAATACGTAAAATTAAGGTTATATGAAAAATGATTAAAGATATTGGTGCCCACTGGCGAGACTCTGGTAGAAAGCCAAGATTATTTTGGATTGATGCCCGTGCATTTATTCCTATCGTCTTTACAATCTTTCATTTTCGTGTTTGGACATTGATTCTATGTGCCTGTATTGTTATATTTTTTAGCATACTAGAGCGTTTTCATATACCTTTGACCGTTTTTATTAGATTGTCGCGCGAGTTTTTTACCGGTCGCAAAAAACAGCGGGTTACACGTTTATGATGAGAAAAAGAAAAACATTTAGAGGCCTAAGCAAGGCTCAAGAGTCTAAACCTGATTTTAGTGTCCGTGATACCAGACCATTACTTGAGCGTTTTAGTGATTTTATACTTCACCGTATGTGGGGATCCGTTGCTATTATTGCATTAGCACTTTTGATGTTAATTCCTATGGTATCAATGTTTGCAGATGTTATTTTTATCGTGATTATTCTGTTATTTTGGTATGCTTATTGGGATATGCCAAGCCTACCTTTTAAGTTACCACTAGGCACTCGCTTTAAAGATAAAAATAACCCTGTGCCTGGTAGTAGCGACCCAGGTGAAGCCAGTGGTTTATATTTCTTTGGTAACGAATTTAATACTGATCACCAGATTTGGTTTAATAACTCAGATATGCGTACACACTGCTTAATCTTTGGATCAACTGGTTCAGGTAAAACAGAAGCGCTTATCTCAATATCTTATAATGCACTATCACAAGGTAGTGGTTTTATTTACGTTGACGGTAAAGGTGATAATTCACTTTATGCTAAAGTATTTTCAATGACTAGAAGTCTTGGACGTGAAGATGACTTATTAGTTGTTAACTATATGACGGGCGCTGCCGATATTATCGGGCCACAGAAAAAAGCAATCTCAAATACTCTAAACCCCTTTGCTATTGGATCATCTAGTATGTTAGCTCAACTTGTTACAAGTATGATGGGTAGCTCAGGTCAAGGTGGTAGCAGTGACGGTGATATGTGGAAAGGTCGTGCTATTTCATTTGTTGAAGCTTTGATGCGTGTCTTAGTATATCTTCGTGATGAAAATTTATTACTATTAGATGCAAGCCTTATTAGGAAATACTTCGTTTTAGATATTGTTGAAAATTTATTAGATGGTAATGCCATTGATCAATATGATAACACAGTTAAAATACCACCATTACCACACTCTGTTACTGACCCTATGTATAACTACCTTGCAACACTTCCTGGCTATCAGCGTAAGAATAAAGGCAAGCAATCAGATAAAACATTTGAACAACATGGTTATATTACCATGCAGCTAACCCGTATTTTTGGTTCACTAGCCGATGTTTATTCTCATATTATGCGTACTAACTTAGCTGAAGTTGACTTTAATGATGTTGTATTAAATCGACGCATTCTAGTTGTGCTATTACCAGCACTAGAAAAGTCACCAGATGAATTAGCTAACTTAGGTCGCTTGATTATTGCAGCATTAAAAGCAATGCTTGCAACAGGTCTTGGTAGCCACATTCAAGGTGATTATCGTGATGTTATTGAATCAAAACCAACGAACTCAGATACACCTTATTTATGTGTACTTGATGAGTATGGTTATTATGCAGTTGAAGGTTTCGCAGTTGTACCTGCACAGGCCCGTTCACTCGGCTTCTCAGTTGTGTTCGCCGGACAAGATTTACCAGCATTCCAAAAAGCTTCAAAAGAAGAAGCAGCATCTATCGGTGCAAACACCAACATTAAAATTTGTATGAAGCTAGAAGATCCAACTGAAACGTGGGAATTCTTCCAAAAAGGTGCGGGAGAGGCGTTTGTTTCTGTTGCTAAAAGCTTTAACATGGGTAATGAAGGCAACGCAATGGGCTATCGAGATACTAAAGAAGCTACCATTGAAAAACGTGCTCGTATTGACTTAATGGATTTGAAAGATCAACGTGAAGGTGAAATGCATGTATTTTTCAAATCTCAAATTATACGTGGTCGTTTCTTCTATGCAAACCCACCAAAAACAAAAGAGCTACGTCTAAATCAGTTTTTAAAAATTGAACCGCCTTCAGATGAAGCAGCTCGTTCATTGGTTACTTTATATAATAAAGGCATTCACCCAAATGATAGTATTTCTTATGAAACAATACAATTATCAGATAACCTACAATCAATTGTTGATGCGGCCAAGGAATTAGGAAAAAATTCTGAAAACTTTGCACAAAAATGTATTCAGCTACTTCAAAGTGATACAAGTGAAAGTGATAGTACACAGCCACAGGCACCAGCTATTGCGAAAAATAAAGCTCAAACAATAATGGATGAGAATGCTCTTGATTTGAGTAAAACACTTATGTTTATGCAAATTCCATTATCTGAGCGATTAGATAGTAGCTACCATGATATTGATGTATCTAATTTTGATGATGTTTTAATCAGTGAAACAGTTGCCAAACACATTGCTTATAAATTTGCGGTTTGTGCTGGTGAAAGTATTAGTCAATCTCAAGCAATTTTCCAAAAAGTTGCCGAGCATATTATTGATAAAACAACTGTTAAATATTTATTAAGAGATCCTGATCATAAATTAAGTGACGTTATTCAGTCTACAAAAAATGCATTTAAGGGAGAAGGTTAATGAAATTTATCAGTGATGTCTTAGCTACCCTAGCAAAATCTAGGGAATTAACCTTTACTCGAGGTGGCGAAACAATTGATCCTGAAGTTGTCTTTGCTGATAATGGCATTTTGCCTTATATGACAGATGAAGCAAATAAACTCTGCGATTTTATTTTTGGTTGGCGTGCGCAAGCCCAAGAATTTCCAGACTCCGCTGGATTTCACGGGCGAAAAGTACAATTGAACGATGATTTAGATAGGTTATATATTTTATGCATGTTTTTATATGATCAGCTACTGAACTGGCAAGATCAAGCACCCGATAAAGTAATTAACCTAGATAACTTTTAGATAAAAGAGGTAAGCGATAATGTCACAAGGACAACAAGGTAATGATGCAGGCTTAGCCCCATTATATATTGTTTTTATCTTATTCATATTACTAGCTGTATTATATCATTCATTTCATGAACCGATCGTACGTATCTTTTTTATCATCAAATCATTTGAGTTAAAGCTTGTATCCTTTTTTAACCCTAATTTTGAGTTATTACTTAACTGGTCTGATAAGACATTACAAAGTACAGTTAGTGCTGAACAGTTATATTATTTGGCACTAAACGTTGGTTTAGCCTTACGTTGGCCATTTGCTATTATTTCTATTTTGCTTGCTATTTTATTATACTTTCGTCATCCTCAAGCTAAATTCAAAGATGCTTATTCTACAATCGACCTTGCAAATAAAATGGCTAATTTTTTCCCAGCAGTCTTGCCTGTTTTAGGTAAAAATTTACATAATATTCCTTTATTAGAAGGTGAGTGGTCTATGGCCTTATCACCCGTTGAATTTGCTCAGAAGCATCACCTTATTCACTCTGAAAATGGTAAAAATACCATTATTCAAAGTAAAGCATATTTAGTACTTGTTAAACAATTAGGTGAACGTTTTATTGGTAGCTTTGAGTTACCAATGCATCGACAAATGCTCTTTGCTGCTTTTGCTGCTTATATTAATAAGGATCGAAAAGCTGCTGATAGCTTTCTGAAAGAAGTAGCGCAGTATCAATCAAACCCAACACGCAAAAAAGAAATTATTATCAATAAAAAAACACAAACGCTGTTAGAAAAATATGGCCAATCACCAAGCATTAATAAAGTGCTTGCAACGCATGCTTATACCTATACAGTCTTTACTGGCTTAATTCTAGGTGCTAGAGGAAGTGGAATTGTATCAACATCTTCATTCCTTTGGCTTAAGCCATTAGACCGAGAACTATGGTATGTTTTAAATAATGTTGGCCGCCGTGCGGTTTATGCTGAAGCTGGTGCAGTCCATGCACATTGGCTTGCTGAATCTCGCTTGAAAAAAGCCATTACTTATCCAATGGTTGCTAATGCCGTTACGGCATTACAAAGTGCACTTGATATGGTAATATTAGAGGATGATGAGTAATAAAACATGAATAGTAATTTATTAGACTTACAATTTGAAGCAACACCTGGTAACTATCAGCGCTTTTCAGCTCGTAAAAAAAGCACATTATTTCAAAAAGTTAGCTCTGAAGTTATTGAACGCTTTCATAATAGTTGTGCATACTGTGGTATCTCTCTAGCACCCGAAGAGTTTGAGATTGTTAATATTAACCATAATTATACAGATAATCATAAAAAGAACTTTGCACCTGCATGCCGCTTATGTACTCAATCATTACTTATGGATCAATATAGCACAAACTATGATGGTAATGATCGTATGATTTATTTTCCAACAATGACGCAACCACAATTGAATCATTTTTATCGCGCATTATGGTATCATATTAAAAATAAAACCAAAGATGCTGCATTTAAATCAAAAGAGCTATTTGCAGAATTAACTGATGCATCAAAAACATTAAATCAAGTTGTTGGTACCGAACTAAGCCACCCAGGTGTCTTTGTTCATTATCTCTATGGACGCAGTTCAGACCGCCAATTACTTAAGAAAATTCGCTGGCTACCAGGCTTAGATCGTATTGAGCAGTTATTAGATGATATTCCTCCGCCTGCTGAATCGAATAATCCACCTCAAGAACAACAACAGTCTAATAATAATGAATAAATAATCATTGATCATTTATCGCCAAACGAGTATAACTTAAGATTATCTTTGATAACTACAATTACTTATTCAGTGACTAAGAAAAAATTAACAAAACAACAAAAGCGTCGTATTGATCAAAATATACAACGGCAGCTTCTGGATGATGACTTACCTCAACATAAAGGCAGAGTTATCTCTAATTTCAATGAAACAGTTGATGTTGAAACTTATGCTGGTAAAATAATACGTTGCTTTCAAAAACGCAACCTTGGCAGCATTGTCACTGGTGATTATGTTCTCTACACTTATGATGATTCAAAATCACCTGACGGGCTTATTCATGCGGTATGCAAACGTCAAAATTTATTAGAACGCCCCCAAACTTATGGCAAAAACAAAGCCATTGCTGCAAATATTGATCAGGTTTTTATCGTAATCGCTACTAAACCAGAACCTATAGGTCATTATATTGATCGTTATTTAGTTGCAACTCATACTCAAAACCTTTTACCAGTTATTATCCTAAATAAGATAGATCTAGGTATTGATGATTCTATCAAGCAATTGATTAAACGTTATGAGTCACTTAACTACCAAGTTCTTTTAACTTCAGCGGCCAATCAAAATGAATTAACATCTTTAGAGAATGTATTAAAAGATAAAACTTCAATTTTTGTTGGTCAATCTGGTGTTGGTAAATCGGCTTTATTAAATACACTTTATGGTAAAGAAATAACAAAAACAGGCAATATATCAGAAATTAACAAGCGTGGAAAACATACAACAACTTCTGCAAAGCTATATCACCTACCTAAAGGAGGCAGTCTAATTGACTCTCCTGGTATTCGTGAATTTGGTATTTGGCATTTATCTGAAGCTGATATTTTAAACGGCTTTATTGAGTTTCGCCCCTTTATTGGCTTATGTAAATTTAGAAATTGTAACCATCAACTATCGACACCAGGATGTGCAATTGCTAAAGCTATAAATGATGGAAAAATCAACCAGCAACGTTTAATTAATTATCATCGTTTGATTGCTGAAATTAATGAAAATCAAAGAGCTTAAAAAGTATCAGGGTCTAATCATTTCATTGATTTATTCTTAGATACAGCAACAATTTTAATCCACATCTTAAACGTGATAAATCGCGTTTCTACAAAATATTAGGCTATTTTGGCAATATATGTTGAACTTGAATATATTTCTTATAACAGTAATATTCTTTTTGGGGTATATAGTTATGAGAAAATCAAAATTTAATTCATTTTTAAGTGCATTATCTGATCTTACAATTAATCAATTACAAGTTTTACTTACACGTGCATCAGCTCTTAAAACTAATGCCTTTGTTATAGCTGAAACTGTAAACACATGCTCAG
>JAKJJQ010000062.1:0-14470 GCA_021713415.1 Thiotrichales bacterium 19X7-9 | reverse complement strand
TGGGACAGTTGGTGAAGGAGGTAACTGGAAAGTGGTGGAGCGGTATGTTAAGAATCAAGGGTTAAAACTGGATGAAGCGCAATTGCGACTCTTTTAATACCCCGCTGCTTGCCGCGGGGATATTTATTTTATAGGTTCTTTATACAAAAACCTATACATATAAACCCCAAGCTTGTGTATGATAACGGGTACTTTCATATTAAATATAAGTAAAAACTTAAATGAGTCACTTAGCACAAATACAACAATTTCATCAAGAGCTCTGGGATAATCAAAATATTAACAGTATTGACCTACTTTTCGATGAGAATGTATTGATTCATAGCCCTTTAGAATCTGTCCGTGGTACTGAAAAAATGAAGAACATTATTCAACAATGGTATAAAGGCTTTCCATCACTTAAAGTCTACTGGGATGATTTTATTGAACAAGATAAAAAAATAGTCTGCCGCTGGCATGCCAAAGGAATACACGAGGGTCAGTTTTTAGAATTTAGCCCGACAGGTAAAAACATTCACTACTCTGGAATTACAATTTATCATTTTAATGAAGACAAAGTAGTCGACTACTGGGCTGTTGTTGATATGGAAAATATTAAAAATCAGCTGAAAAGTTAATTTTCTACTCATTAAAATCAAAAATACCCTAAACAAAAACCTCTAATTCTTGAGAAAACTCTTTCAAATATAAACTTTGTGTAAGTTGAAAATTTTCAAGTAATTGCTTTTGATTAACCGTCTCAAGATCTGCTGGATGATGATGAATATAACGCCCTGCTAGTTGATAACAATCATTAATATAACGTTTAGTATGTAAGATATGATTATGCCAAAATTCATCAATCTCTTTTGTTGGTACTAATGAGTGATCTGGATAGAGAATTAATAACCATAAAAAACGCTTATATAATAACTGACAAATCTTCGCATCTTCTAATTTCCACCTAGGTAGTGGATATGCTGTTGAGCACATTTGTGAGACGATATAAGATAAATCTAAGCGCTCTATAGCTTGAAAATCAATTTTTTTATTGGCTTTATATGTGCTTTCGATTGATTCTGGCACACTTAACCTCGACAAAGTCCACTTTCACAGATACCACTACAACCCGCTTGAGCTTCTTCAGTAGCAATACTGACAAACTTACCTTGTTTTTCTTCATTACTTGGTTTAACAAATAGTACTTCAGTCAATTGAGATTCATCAAACATTTTATTTCCTTTTTACTTTTATTCTGTATACTAGCGCCATGTATTTTAACCAAAAAACACCGTTAGAATCAAATACAATGCATTTAAAATTAACTTTCTTTCGATATTTTACACTGCTTTTTATTATCATTAACTTCTCAAAAGCCTATTCAGATACATTAACCATTCCAGATATAAATGTGCAAAGTGATCAAGCCAACACAGATAGTTCAAATGCTAATGGTGCTGATGTAACATTTACTCAAGATGATATACAGCAACAAGGTGCCACAACAACCAGTGAGTTTTTACAAAACCAAAGTATCATACAAGTCAATACCTCATCATCACAACAAGATCAAAGCGCAATCTCAATTCGTGGGTTTGGCAATAATGCCAGTAGCAATAGCCTACTATTAATCGATGGTATTCCATTAACAAGCTTTACAACCATAGGACCTAATCTTAATAGCATCTTAGTTGATAATATTGATGATATTACAATCCTACCTGGTAGTTATGGCAGTTTATATGGTAATCAAGCCGTTGGTGGTGTGGTTGATATCACAACACACACACCACAAAAACGCATCATCACATCAGGTGTTGGCCTTGGTAATAATGGCCAAGCACAAGCTTATGGTTTTTATAATGAGCGTTACCCATCGAATGTTGGTATAAACTTAGGTGCAATGACAAGTCATAGCGATGGCGATCAACCACATAATGATCAGACGAATTATAATCTTAATGCCAAGTTAGACTATTTAGGGACAAATAATACAACAAGCCTTAATCTTCTAGCCTTCCATAATGACCTTCAACTACCACAAGCAAAAAACTATGACACCGATCAAAGTATCCCTTCTATGACACAGTCATCTGAAATCACGAATGCGATTTTCTATCTAACCAATCTATATCGACTCACCCCCAAATGGTCATTAAAAAGTGATGCGATGTTCGTTAATGCGAATACGACAGCACACTTAACAAATTTTGATAATACCATTGATCAAACAGGTGGCTTAATTGAAAATGAACTTCGTTATTCAGAGTATTTCACGACAGGCTTTAACCTACAAAAAAATCATTATCATAATTATAATACAGCTAAAGATAATACAGCAGATGAAGAAATTTACTCACTGTATAGTAATCTCAAACTGCCGATGCCCTATCTTGAGAAATTAAAGCTAATTTTAGGCAGTCGCTATGCTAAACAATATTTAGAAGCACAAGGTAATAATAACCCAACGAGTAATGATGATAATGATGCTTTTGTCTATAGCCTTGGCCTACTATACCAACAAACAGCGCACCTTGATTATTACCTAAGGCGTGATACTAATTTTCGCTTTGTCAAAGGCAATGAATTATTTATGACTTCAGATGGTTCAATTAATACTGATCTTAAAACACAAACTGGCGTCTCCTATGAAACAGGTATTAATTATCATAAAGGTGCAAATCAACTACAACTAAGCGCTTATATTCTTAATTTAGATAATGAATTAGCCTATGATCCAACAGTTGGCAGCTTTGGTCAGATGTCTAACTTACCACCAACACAACGCATTGGCAGTGATATAAATTTCACCAGCTATTTTAATCCTTACATTGGTATTAATACGCAATTAAGTTATGTTAATGCAGAAATTTCATCAGGCAGCTTCCAAGGTAATCAAATACCGGCTGTATCGCCTTTGAATGCTTTATTAGCTTTAATGCTAGATTATCACAGCTGGCACCTTTATCTTAGTGAGTCCTATCATAGCAGTTTTTATGCCTCTAATGACATTGAAAACCAAGGGCCAAAAATGCCAGGCTACTTTCTAACAAATTTTAATATTGAGAAATCATGGCAGTATTTTAGCCTTAATCTAAGGGTGTTAAATCTATTTAACCAATCCTATGTTCGCTATGCTGATTTTTATTCAGCTAATGATATTAACTATTACTCTGGTGATGGCATCAGTGTACTAGTAAGCTTAGTGTTTCATTTATCTTAAAAGAAAGAAAAGATAAGCTTATGAAAAAAGCCGTATTAATTAGCCTTATCATTCACCTAGCCTTAATTAGTTTTATAGTCATTGGCCATTACCTTACAAAAAAGACAAGCTATCAAATTGCTAAAAAAAATAATCAAGTAATTATCGCAAACCTGATAAACCCAGCTCACGATAAGAAAGTAGAAAAAAAATCAACTCCTTCGACTAAACCAACTCATTTAGCCCAATTTAATATCAATCAACTCATGCCAATACCATCAACTATAAAGATGCATCAACAAATTGCTCAAATGCATCAAAATCAACCAATAAATAAAAAAACCAAAAAGATAGAAGCTATAAAAAAACAACCAAAACAACCCCAGAAACCAAAACCTAAAACGAAGCTTGCCGATCAAATAAAGCATGCAAAAAGCACACACAAACAACTAAAACAAGAGAAAATCTCAGGTGAAAAATATGATGCTTTTGTAAACTATCTATATCAACGTATTAATCAATATAAAAAATATCCCAGATCTGCCTATAAGATGGGTATTGAGGGTGATGTGGGCGTAGTTTTTACTTTATTACCTAATGGTAAGATAGAACATTTAAAAATTATTCAACCCAGTGACTCTGAAGTGCTTAACCTCGCTGCAATTGATACCATTCATACAGCAGAACCATTTATAAAAGCAGACAATTATTTAAAAGTTGCACAAAACTTTCAATTGGTTATTCATTATCGCTTATAAAATCATTGATTATCAATAGTTTAAGCACTAATTGTTAGTGCTGTAATTGGTCAAAATGCTGCTTTAATCTTTGTAAAAATAGGCTCACTTTAGGTAACATAAATTCTCGTTCAGGATAAATCGCATATAGATTATTACTTGGAGATGTATAATCTTCTAGGCATTTTACAACAACTTGGTCCTTTAGCTCATTTATAAGCATAAATTCTGGCAAGATACACATACAAGCATCCTCTAGCATAAACTTTTTTATTAAATCTAATTGATTAGAAATAAAGTTACCCTTAACTATGACAATCTCTTCAACTTGCTGCTTTTTTTGCTTTTTTAAGGTAATACTCGTAGATAATTTAGCATCACCATAGATAGCGAAATTATGTTTAACTAAGTCTTGAGGCGTTTTTGGCATGCCTTTATGGTTAAAATATTTCTCTGTTGCACAGATAACCTGCTTAAAACGATAGACTCTTTGCGCAATTAAGTTAGATGATTCTAATACAGCTGAACGTAATGCTAAATCATAACCATCTTTAATCAGATCAACAATTTGAGTCTCAAGTTGAATATCTAAGATAATATCTGGATAATCAGCTAAAAATTGAGCAAAAATATGATTCAGTGCATTAAATGCTAATGCTGGCGGTATGGAAACTTTTAATACGCCACTTGCTTTAGCATTTAATTCATTCATTAAGGCATAGCCTTGTTCACCCGTTGCAACGACTTTAGCACAATACTGATAAAAGCTTTCGCCTGCATCCGTTAATAATAGTTTACGTGTACTTCTTGAAATCAATCGATTCTGTATATCTTCTTCAAGTTTAGTAATCATTTTACTAACATGAGATTTAGAAACCCCTAAGCGTTTTGCAGCCTTTGAAAAACTCTGTTGTTGTACAACATAATAAAAAATTCTCATTTCATCTAATAGCATGACCTTTGCCTTATTATGTTTCTATATGGAAACAATGATTTTCAGTATAGCGTATTCTCGGTATAGATTCAAAGTGATATAGTCTATGCCTAAATAATAAATACAAATAATCAATCTAACTTAATAGCCTAATACTATTTAGCCACTTAACTAAAAAATAAGCATAAAACAATAACAAATATAAGGAAAGCACCATGAATATAACAAAAGAAAAACCTTCAAAATCAGCATGGTTTTCATTACTTGGCATTAGTTTAATCAGTTTCTTAGGCTGTATTGATTTTACCATTGTTGATACAGCTTTACCGAGCATACAAGAGAACCTTAATGTCACAGTTACCCAATTACAATGGGTGGTGAATATCTTTTTATTAGCCTTAACTGCTTTTATGGTGGTGATGGGTAAACTGGGTGATCATCATGGTCATCGTAGAATCTTATATATTGGCATGGGATTATTTGCTTTATCCTCGATTGGCGCAGGGCTATCACCGAGTATTAACTGGTTATTATTTTCTCGTCTTATACAAGGGATTAGTATTGCCATTACTTATACAATACCTGTTGCAATCATTCCATCGTTATTCCCTGATAATTACCGTGGCAAAGCCACTGGTATTCTTTTCGGTGCTAATGGTTTTGGTCTTGCTTTAGGCCCAGTCGTTGGCGGTATCATCTTAAGTGTACTATCCTGGAGATGGATATTTTTAGTCAACCCAATCATTATTATCATTGGCTTTATGTTTTGCTATTTCCATTTACCTAAGGATCAAATTAATCAAGATCAAAAATCGATAGATTGTTGGGGATTATTACTTTTAATGATTATTTCACCGTGTATTGTCTTTGCTACCGTACAGGGCAGTCACTGGGGTTGGACATCGGTGCCTGTATTATCTCTCTATGCCTTATCCATCATCCTATTGATTGCCTTTTATCAAATTGAATCTAAAATAAAAGATCCAATTATTAACTTTAAGCTTTTTAATAATGCATTATTTCGTATTGGGCTTTCAGCTAACTTTTTATTAGCTTTCTTTTATACGCTGGCATTTTTTTTAATGCCACTTTATTTACATAACATCCATCATTTAAGTGGTTATAAAATCGGTCTAGCATTATTACCTGCATCGTTAATGGTTGCTATTTTATCCCCTGTTGTTGGATCTTGGTTACATCATAGCGGACCAAAAGTTGTTTTAGCCTGTGGATTTTTCTTATTTGCATGCTCTGCTTTCATGCAGATCTTTTTTTCATCACAAACACAACTTTGGTTTATTGAACTATCATTTTTATTATTTGGTATCGGCTGGGCATTGATTGTCAGTCCTTCTTTTGTCGTTGCTTTAAGTACCTTGCCAAAAGAAATCGGTGGTGTTGCGATGGGAACACTTGGCACATTACATAATTTTGGCGGTGCTTTAGGATTAGCATTAGGCACAGTTATTTATAGTCACTTTAGTTTCAATCAATTAATCAGTGGCTTAAAAACATTACATATTAAAACAGGATCCTGGGTAACAGAAGCCATTGCTGATCCAAATAATGCAACTGGCTTAATCTCTAGCCATATAAAATCTGGTTATCAAAACGCACAACAGCTATTTGAAGATGCTTTTATCAAAGGTTATAGCAGTAGTATGTGGTTGTTATTAATCGTAGCATTACTTGGACTTGCCATTATTATGATTTTTGAAAAAAGTAAGCAACATGAAAACTTAACACTTACGATGAATGCTTAAGCACTGATTGAGGTAGATCAAAACGACCAAGGTTCATCACTTTCACCCAAGCTCTAACAAAATCTTTAATAAATTTCTTATTGGCATCTTTTGAACCATAAACTTCAGCAACGGCTCTTAATTCAGAATTAGAACCAAAAATCAAATCAACGGAAGTTGCGCTCCACTTAAGTTTTGCTGTTTTTCTATCATAGCCATCATACTGACCTTTCACTGTCTTTGATGGTTTCCAAACCGTTGACATATCCAATAGGTTAACGAAATAATCATTCGTTAAACTGCCAACTTTATCAGTGAAAACTCCATCTTTAGAGCCATCATAATTGGTATTTAGCACACGCATACCACCAATTAATACCGTCATCTGTGGAATTGTTAAATTCAGCATGCTAGCTTTTTCAACCAATGCTTGTGGTGGTGAAAGTTTGGTTTTATCAGCATCAAAATAATTGATAAATCCATCCGCTGTAGGTTCAAGATAAGAGAAAGACTGAATATCAGTCTCCTCTTGTGTAGCATCTGTACGCCCTGGAATAAATTGTACAATAATATCATAACCTGCCTTTTTAGCACTAGCCTCAATTGCTGTATCACCTGCTAAAACAATTAAATCAGCCAGGGAAATTTTTGTGCCATCTGTTTTACTTTGATTAAATTTCATTTGAATGGCTTTTAATTGAGCTAAAACCTTTGCTAGTTCTTTTGGCTCATTTGCAGGCCAATTCTTTTGTGGTAAAAGGGCAACTCTTGCACCATTAGCCCCGCCACGCATATCTGTTTTACGATAAGATGAAGCTGAAGCCCAGGCGGTTTTAATTAAATCTGGCATGGTTACGTTAGTATTTAATATCATAACTTTTAAGGCAGCAATATCTTTAGGGCTAACTAGTTTATAATTCGCCACAGGTACTGGATCTTGCCAAAGCATAACTTCTTTAGGCACCCATGGACCTAAATATCTTGAACGAGGTCCCATATCACGATGCGTTAACTTAAACCAAGCCTTTGCAAATGCCTCTTCAAATGCTTTAGGGTGAGATTTAAAATATTCAGAGATCTTATTATATTGTGGATCCATCTTCATCGATAAATCTGTTGTAAACATCATTGGTGCATGTCGCTTACTTGGATTAAAGGCATCTGGAACTAGATTATCTGCTGACTTACTTTTTGGTCGCCACTGCGTGGCACCGGCTGGACTTTTGGTTTTGATCCACTCAAATGTATAAAGATTTTCAAAATAATTTGTATCATTCCATTTTGCTGGTGTTACTGTCCAAGAACCTTCAAGGCCACTGGTAATGGTATCATCTGCATTACCTGTACCAAAGCTATTTTTCCAACCAAGCGCTTGCTCTTGAATGGGCGCAGCCTCCGGTGCAGCTCCAAGGTACTTAGGATTTGCAGCACCATGCGCCTTACCAAATGAATGACCACCTGCAATTAAGGCAACTGTTTCTTCATCATTCATCCCCATTCGTTTAAATGTCTCGCGAATTTGCTTTGCTGCTAATAGGGGGTCAGGATTACCACCTGGCCCCTCAGGATTAACATAAATTAAGCCCATTTGTGTTGCAGCAAATGATTTTTTAAGATTTGACTTCTTATTTAGATTACTTGTAAGCCATTGATCACCTGTACCCCAGTTAACACGATCACTCTGCCAATCATCTTCACGGCCAAAAGCAAAGCCAATGGTTTTAACGCCCATTGATTCCATTGCAACGGTACCTGCATAAACAATTAAATCTGACCAAGAAACCTCATCACCATATTTTTGTTTAATTGGCCATAATAGACGTCTTGCTTTATCCAAGTTAACGTTATCAGGCCAGCTATTTAAAGGCGCAAAGCGAATCTGTCCACCATCAGCACCACCTCGACCATCAAATACACGATAAGTACCCGCACTATGCCATGAAAGCCGGATAAAAAATGGCCCATAATTACCAAAATCAGCCGGCCACCAGTCTTGAGATGTGGTTAGTAATTTAATCATATCTGCCTTTAAGGCATTAACATCTAACTTTTTAAATGCTTTTTGATAGCGGTAATGTTTACTCATCGGGCTATCAATTGGATTAAGATTACGTAATGGATCTAAATTTAGCTTTTTAGGCCACCAATACTCATTAGGCTTTGGCTGGCTTTCTGCAAAAGATGCATTCGATGTAATCCCTAAAGCTAGTGTCAATAAAGATACTGTAATTTGTTTAAGCATAATAGTCTAACCTCCTTATCTCTAACTTAATGATTTATTTTAGAATGTTTTTATACAATTTATTAGTTGAACACACATTTTTGATCAATTTTACTAAAAATACTTAAAATTACTTTGACATTACAGTGAAAAATATTAATAATGTTTAATAATTATTTTCCAATTACTGCTAAGGTTGAGTTAAGACCATGAACACGATCGCTTAAATCTGCCCATATAAACGGGCAATGCTAACTGAATATGTTTTTTAACCTATTCACATAATTTATAACGCCCAAAGATTTAAGAGAGATCCTACATGCATCAACCAATATTCCTTAATCAAATTAGTCTATCATTCGCTGATCACTGCTGCTTTGAAGATTTTACAAATCATATACACCCTTTTAGTCGCATTGCTATTATTGGTAATAATGGTAGTGGTAAATCAAGCTTATTAAATATTTTAGCTGGTAAACTAGTCCCAACAAGTGGTCAGATAATAAGACCTGCCGATTTAACAGTGGGCTATGTTGAACAAACAATCAGTCAATATCACAACTTAAGTGGTGGTCAACGATTAAATAAAAAGCTCTCACAAGCATTAGCTTTATCGCCTGATATATTATTATTAGATGAGCCAACCAATCATTTAGATTATGCCAATCGTAAAAGTTTAATGCGCATGCTAGCGCATTATCACGGCACGCTGATTATCGTTACTCATGATATCGCGCTATTAAATAGTTGTATCGATACCTTTTGGCATATTAATCATCAAACAATTACATCATTTTCTGGTAATTATGCTGATTACATCCGAGAAATTGAGCAAAAACATATTGCTATTGAAAAAGAACTATTACTTTTAAAAAAAGAAAAAAAGCAACTACATACTGACTTAATGAAAGAACAACAGCGTGCAGCAAAAAGTAAACAAAAGGGTAAAAAAAGCATTCATCAGAAAAAATGGCCAACCGTTGTAAGTCATACAAAAGCTTCAAGATCTCAACAAACATCGAATAAAAAAAGAGCGCTTATCAACCAAAAACGAGATAACTTAATTAATCAACAGGCATCACTTCATGTACCGAAAGTCATCAAAGCTAAATTTTCACTTACCTCAAATAAAATAACTCAAGGTAATATACTTTCTATCTATAATGCTGAAATTGGTTATAGCCAAACAGATAAAATACTTAAAAATATCAATCTTACGCTTGGCGCAGATGAACGTATCGCTATTTGCGGTGACAATGCTTCTGGAAAATCGACCTTGTTAAAGGCAGTTTTAAATGATGATGCGATTGTTAAACAAGGCCAGTGGCAGACGCCTAACAATCAAAATATTGGTTATTTGGACCAACACTATGATCATCTAGAAGCTAATCTTTCAGTCATTGATCATCTTAGAGAAATACAACCACAGTGGGATGAAAAGCAGTTAAGATGCCATTTAAATGATTTTTTATTTTCAAATAATACTGACATTGCTAAATCTATTAAGGTGCTTTCAGGCGGTGAAAAGGCTAGACTTTCACTATGCCTTATTGCAGCTAGAACACCCAGCCTACTTATATTAGATGAGATTACCAATAATCTCGATATTGACACGAAAAACCATGTCATTGAGGTACTAAAAGCTTATCCAACTGCAATGATTATTATCTCTCATGAAGATGCTTTTCTACAAGCCATTGGCATTGATCATCGTTATCATCTAAAAGATGGACTATTGATAAACTAAGCACACGCTATTTTAGCAATTTGCTAGAAGGTATATATTTTGATGTCATTTGATCTTAATTTGCTATGCTAAATTAAGAAGGCAGCAAGGCTTATTTATGAAGACTCAACTTATTACACTATTTAGCAGCACGCTTTTGTTATCTGCTTGTACAAGCTATAAGCCGTTAATTACAAATTCAAGCCAATGCACTGGTGATCTTAGCCCCCCAAGTCAGTTATCTAGCAACTTAAAACCGATTAATGATAAAAAGAAGCATCATAAAGCGATTAAAGAGCCATTAAGTGGTGCATTATGCCAAGGTAGAACGTATCAGGTTGTTAAGCATTTTACAATATATCGACTATGGAATAGTACCAATAATAACAGTCAACTCGGCCACTGGTGGGTATTTGATAAGCCTCAAGGCCTTATCTCTGACTATCGAGCTAACTATGGCATATGCTATCAGTGGTCCCCATTAGATCGGCTAGTAAGCTGTACTATTACCGAAGGTGCCACATTAATTATCGGTACTGGTCAAAGTATAAAATGTTCAGAGTATTTACAATATCCAACCTCTAATTATAAACAAATTTATATTAATCAAAATACACTTAAAAAAAAGCTTATTAACTGTACGACTGAAAAAGCCTATTTTAATTGGTCGGAGTAATAAACCTTGAACATTTAAACCCCAAATAAATCACTCATACTGACATCGCATCTTCAAAAAACAAACATAAAAATTAAAGATTAATCATTGCATATTATATTAATCACACCACACTGCAAGAAATCTCACAAAAATTAAATTTAAGCATATGATTTATCATTAAAAAATTATAATAAAACATGCAATATTATTCATCTTTACTGCCGTTCAAATATAAAATACAATCCCAAAATTATCTTATATATCAGGGGTGGGTACATTGTAATGCCAAATGAAAATATTACATATTCTTATAATAGATCTAATTCAACACTTAATATTCACGCTAACGCTAATTTTACATTAAATGACCATTCATTTAATTACTTACAATCTGCATATTTTGAAGTTAAGCCTAACCACTATATTTCATTTAGCGGTATTGTAAATAAAAACACTGGTGAAATAGATTTTTTACCAAATATACCTCGTAAAAAGGCTGCAAACTCAGATACCTTACGTACTCTAGAACACCAGCCTTTAGAAGATTTCTCTCCTATAGTATTCCCTAATAACCCACAAATTTTACTTGAAGAGGATCTGGCAGAAATTTATAGAGATCGGTTTGACTTTCCTTGTTATCAACCTGGTGTAAATAGAATTCCAGAACATGTTAAACATGTTTATCAACGATTACATCCTAATGATTTTAATACAAAAATAGGGTTAGAGCAGGCAAAACAATTCTTAGGATTTACAGTTAATATATGTAAAAATGAAGATGGTAGCATAGAAATACTGACTGATGGAAAAAGTCAATCATTAAATGGATTAGCTCTAAGCTTAAGTCAACATTGGGCTTTACAACCTCCAGAAGGTTCAGAATTAAATGCTGATATTACTACAAGAGTTCAAACTACAATAAAAAATGCTTTAATACAGTTTTTACAAAACGAAGTATCTTCAAATGTTCAGTCAAATAAACCAAATTATTTATTTTTAGATAAGCAATCTAGTAAAAATCTTGATCAAAGTACAGATCATACCAATACAGGTCCAAAGTCTTAGCTTTATTTCTAGTTAAGATTTACCATCTTTACTCACTTAAATCTATATAAATTTAGCATTCTCAAGTAAACTGTCATCAAAATAAATATAAGTTATCACACAATGGCATTAGTTAGTTTCGATAAAGTCAGTTTAAACTATGGTGATCAAATACTATTAGATCAAGTCAACCTTAATATCAATGAAGGCGAACGTATCTGTTTAATTGGTCGTAATGGTGCTGGTAAAAGTAGTCTCTTAAAACTCATTGAAGGCTTATTAAATCCTGATAGTGGTCAAATTATCTATCAGAAAAATCTAAAAATTCACACCCTTGAACAAGCCGTACCAGATGATGCAACTGGTACGATTTTTGATGTTGTACTATCTGGTCTAGGTGATATTGCACAAACAGTTTTATCCTATGAAAAGCTAATTAAACAAAATAATTTAAGTAATGATGATTATCAAGCACTTGCAGATTATCAAGAAGTCATTGAAGCTAATAATGCTTGGGATTTAACTCATCATGTTGAAAAAGTACTCTCTAAATTAAACCTTGATGGAGAAATAGAGTTTAGTGCACTTTCTGGTGGCTTAAAGCGACGTGTATTATTAGCTAAGGCACTCGTTAGCCAGCCAGATTTATTATTATTAGATGAACCAACCAACCACTTAGATATTGAATCAATTCAATGGTTAGAAGATTTCCTACCCGAGTATCAAGGTAGTATTTTATTTATCAGCCATGATCGGGTATTTTTAGAAAAGCTTTCTAATCGTATTTTTGAGCTTGATCGTGGTCATTTAATCGACTTTGATGGCAATTACAAACAATTTCTGCGTCATAAAGAACATTTACTTGAAGTTGAACAAACGCATAATGCATTGTTTGATAAAAAATTACAACAAGAAGAGAAATGGATTCGCCAAGGCATTAAAGCCAGACGTACAAGAAATGAAGGGCGTGTGCGTGCATTAGAGGCAATGCGCCAAAAGCGTAGTGATCGACGTAACATACAAGGCCAAGCTAAGCTTGCATTATCACAATCTGAACGCTCAGGTAAAAATGTTATTTTAGCTGAGAATATTAGCTTTAAATATAACCATGATTGGCTCTTTAGAGAATTTTCAACTGAAATTCAACGCGGTGATAAAATTGGTATATTAGGGCCCAATGGCTGTGGTAAAAGCACATTATTAAATATGTTACTTAAAAAACTTCAACCTACAGAAGGTAGTGTCACCTTAGGTAGTAAATTAGAGCTTGCCTATTTTGACCAACTACGAGAGCAACTCGATGAATCACTATCCATTATTGATAATATTGCCGAAGGTAGTGAGTATGTCGATATTAATAATAAGAAAAAGCATATCTTATCCTACTTAAGTGATTTTTTATTTTCACCCATACGTGCAAGAACACCTGTTAATGCTCTATCTGGTGGTGAGAAAAACCGTGCACTTTTAGCTAAAGTCTTAAGTAAGCCAAATAATCTATTAATCCTAGATGAACCAACCAATGATTTAGATATTGAGACTTTAGAAATTCTTGAAAGCATGCTCGTTGACTATCCAGGTACACTACTATTAGTCAGCCATGATCGAAAATTTATCAACCATATAGTCACAAGCACCATTGTCTTTGAAGGTAATGGCCAATTACAAGAATATGTTGGTGGTTATGATGACTGGCTTAGACAAAGACAGGTAATAGAAAACACAGATCAAAGACAACCCGAGCCTAAAGTAGAAAAAATACAAAAGAAAATAGAGAAAAAAAGTACAAGCAAATTAAGTTATAAGCAAAAAAGACAATTAGAGTCATTACCCATAGAAATTGAAACAACTGAAACAGAAATCAAGAGCATTTCTGAGTCATTAGCAGATGCATCCTTCTATCAAAATGACGCTCAAACAATTAAACAAGCACAGTTAAAATTGGCCGAATTAGAGACAAGACTTGAAAGTCTTTATGACTTATGGGCTGAACTAGAAGCATTAAAAAGTTAACCTCTCAAACATTTAATATCTCTTAATCAAGTAATTTCACTATTATGATTAATATGTTTTTCAAGTATATAAGCTATTAATTTATAAATAAATATCCCCGCGGCAAGCAGCGGGGTATTAAAAGAGTCGCAATTGCGCTTCATCCAGTTTTAACCCTTGATTCTTAACATACCGCTCCACCACTTTCCAGTTACCTCCTTCACCAACTGTCCCA
>JAKJJQ010000061.1:0-14505 GCA_021713415.1 Thiotrichales bacterium 19X7-9 | reverse complement strand
GCAATGGTGACTGTCGCATGATCATTATTCGTATCAATACTGAATAAGGCATTATCAACACTATTTAAAGTGATAATAACAGTTTCAGCCCCCTCGATTAAATTATCATCTAAGATACTTGCTACATCAATAGTGGCACTACTTTGACCATCGGCTATGGTGACACTTCCACCAATAGCAGCATAATCTGTACCATTGGTTGCTGTGCCTGAGACTGTAAAGTTAACCGTTACATTTCCACCTGTGCCATTAATGCCACCTAAATCAACTGTAAACTGACCATCATTAACTGGCGTCTCTGAAGCATTTGGATCATTTGCTGTAATAGTTACTGCATCTAAGCCTGAATCATTATCTATGATGGTAACTGTGTCTGTATTATTCGCTGCATCGACTGTAAATAAAGCACTACTTGTACCGGTTAAGGTTAAGATAACTGTCTCTGAGCCTTCGATAAAGGCATCATCTGCGATACCTAAGATATCAACTGTAGCACTTTGAGCACCATCAGCAATAACGACACTACCTGTAATGGTTGCATAATCTACGCCATTGGCTGCTGTACCTGTAATTGAGTAGTTAACCGTAACATCTGAACCTGTGCCATTAATGCCGCCAAGATCAATGGTAAATTGCGCATTATCTGTTGGCGTCTCTGTCGCAATAGCATCATTCGCTACAACAGTAACGGCATTTAAACCTGAATCATTATCTGAAATCGTTACCGTATCTGTATGATTGACTGCATCGATAATTAAATGAACCATGGTTTGTGCCGGTTAATTGAAGCGTTACTGTTTCATCACCTTCAATTAAGATATCATCTACAATACCTGTGATATCGATTGTTGCACTCTGTTGGCCATTAGCAATTGTGACACTACCTGTTAAGGTTGCATAATCACTACCTTCTGTTGCACTACCTGTAACAACATAGTTAACCACAACATCTGAACCTGTATTATTGACAGCACCTAAGTCAACTGTAAACTGACCATCATCAACTGGCGTCTCTGAAGCTGTCGCATCAGTTGCTGTAATTGAAACATTATTACTAATATCATTATCTAAGATCGTTACTGTATCATTATTATTTGCTGCATCAATGTTAAATGAACCATGATCAGTACCTGTTAAGGTAATCACAACGGTTTCATTACCTTCTACAAAGGCATCATCTACAATACCTGTGATATCGATTGTACCAAACTGATCACCATTACCAATGACTACACTACCACTTAAGGCTGTATAATCTGTGCCATCAGTCGCTGTACCTGTTACAACATAACTAACCGTTACATCACCACCTGTGCCATTAACGCTGCCTAAGTCGATTGTAAATAAACCATCATCGGTTGGTGTCTCTGAGGCAGTTGGATCCGTTGCTGTAATCGATACTGTACCACCTGCTACATCATTATCTACAATAAATACCGCTGCAAAGTTTGGTGCTCCAATACTAAATAACGATGGTTGATTGGTGTTATCTAATGTAACGATAACATCTTCTAATCCTTCAACATCTGCATCATCTACAATACCTGTAACATCGATTGTTGCTGTTTGTTGACCATCGGCAATCGTTACACTACCTGTTAACGCTGTATAGTCTCCACCAGCTGAAGCATTACCTGTCACTGTATAGTTAACGATAATATCACTACCTGTATTATTCACAGCACCTAAGTCAACTGTAAACTGACCTGGGTCTGAACCGGTCTCTGCTGCATTTGGATCGGTCGCTGTAATCGTAACATTAGTACTTGAATTATTATCGGCAATCGTTACTGTATCTGTGTTATTAGCAAGATCAATACTAAATAATGGATTATCTACACTTGATAAAGTCAGAATAACCGTCTCTGGACCCTCAATCAAGGTATCATTAACAATACTGTCTATATCGACTGTCGCAAACTGTTGACCATCAGCAATGGTAACACTTGTTGTAATTGGACCATAATCAACACCGTTTGTTGCTGTACCTGTGATTGTAAAGTCAACCGTTACATTACCACCTGTGCCATTAACACCACCTAGATCAATGGTAAATTGACCATTATCCGTTGGTGTCTCTGAAGCTAGAGCATCAGTCGCTGTAATACTAACTGCATTTAAGCCTGAATCATTATCAGCAATCGTTACCGTATCGGTATCATTCGCTGCATCGACTGTAAATGAAGCATGACTAGTCGATGTTAATTGAAGCGTTACTGTCTCAGCACCTTCAATAAAGTTATCATCTAAAATACCGGTGACATCAATTGTCGCTGTTTGAGCACCATTAGCTACTAAGACACTACCAGTTAAGGCTGTATAGTCACTACCACCTGTGGCACTACCTGCAATACTGTAGTTAACGGTAATTGCAGCGCCTGTATTATTCACAGCACCTAAATCTACTGTAAACTGACCTGGATCTGAACCTGCCTCTGAAGCCAAAGCATCATTTGCGATTATCGATACACTACCTGAATCATTATCTATGATATCAACCTGTGCACTATCACTGGCTGTATTGATTGTAAATAAGACATTATCCGTACTATCTAAGGTAATAATAACTGTCTCTAAACCTTCTACAAAGGCATCATCTACAATACTTCTAATATCAACGGTTGCACTTTGGACACCATCGGCTATGACTACACTACTACCAATGCTTGCATAATCAACACCTTCTGTTGCACTACCTGTTACTGTAAAGTTAACCGTTACATCACCACCTGTACCATTTGGCGCACCTAAGTCTATGGTAAATAAACCTTCATCTGTTGGAGTCTCTGAAGCCGTCGGATCTGTGGCTGTAATAAAGACGCTATTTAAGCCTGAATCATTATCAGCAATCGTTACGGTGTCTATATTATTCGCTGTATCGATCGTAAAGTCTAAGCTATCTGTTCCCATTAAGGTTAAAGTAACCGTTTCAGCCCCTTCAACTAAAGCATCATCGATAATGCCTGTAACATCAATTGTTGCTGTTTGACTACCATTAGCAATAACGATACTGCCAGTTAATGCTGTATAATCACTACCGCCTGTGGCATTTCCTGAGATGTTATAGAATACCGTTACATCTGAACCTGTATTATTAACACTACCTAGATCGACTGTAAACTGACCATCATTACCTGCAATCTCTGAAGCATTTGGATCGTTTGCTGTAATAAAGACACTTGCTGGTGCTGCATCATTATCTGTGATCGTCACTGTATCACTATTATTAGCACCATCGATTGTAAATAAGGCATTATCTGTATTATCTAAGGTAACAATAACTGTCTCTGTACCTTCAATATCTGAGTCATCAATAATACCTGTGACATCGATTGTTGCAAACTGTTGACCATCGGCAATGGTGACACTACCTGTTAGTGCTGTATAGTCACTACCGCCTGTCGCTGTACCTGTAACTGTATAGTTAATCGTAATATTACCACCTGTACCATTAACACCACCTAGATCAACTGTAAACTGACCATCATCTGTTGCAGTCTCTGAGGCTACTGGATCATTCGCTGTAATCGATACTTCATTTAAGCCTGAGTCATTATCAGCAATGGTTACTGTTGCAGTATCATTACCTGTATCTACACTAAATAAAGTTGGATTATCGGTGCCTGTTAAGGTTAAAGTAACCGTTTCATTACCTTCGATTAAGGCATCATCAATAATACCTGTAACATCAATTGTGGCACTTTGCTGACCATTGGCAATCACTACACTACCTGTTAATAAGGTATAATCACTACCACCTTGTGCACTACCTGAAATACTATAGTTAACCGTAACATCACTACCTGTCGCATTAATACCACCTAAATCAACCGTAAACTGACCATCATCGACTGGCGTCTCTGAGGCATCTGCATCGGTAGCTGTAATCGATACTTGATTTAAACCTGAATCATTATCTAAGATTGTTACTGTATCTGTATCATTCGCTGTATCAATCGTAAATAAGCTATTATTGGTACTATTTAAAGTGATAATAACCGTTTCATCACCCTCGATTAATAAATCATCGACAATACCTCTAATATCAATATTAGCAGTCTGAGCACCATCAGCTATAGCTACACTACTAACAATAGAAGTATAATCTTGGCCATTAGCTGCTGTACCTGTCACTGTATAATTAACAATTACATCTGAGCCTGTACCATTTAGGGCACCTAGGTCAACTGTAAAGCGACCGGTATCAGTTGGAGTCTCTGAGGCTGTATCATCAACCGCTGTAATTGAAACATTATTGATACCTAAGGTTGTATCATTATCAGTAATCGTGACTGTTGCTGTATCATTGGTTGGATTAATACTAAATAACGTATTATCTACACTTAATAAAGTTAAGATAACTGTTTCATCACCTTCAACTAATAAGTCATCGACAATACCTGTGATATCAACTGTCGCACTTTGAGCACCATCGGCTATAACTACACTACCTGATAAGCCACTATAATCAACACCCTCTGTGGCACTACCTGCTATGCTATAGAATACTTCAATATCACTGCCTGTATTATTTACAGCACCTAAGTCAATCGTAAACTGACCATCATCGGTTGCTGTCTCTGAAGCATTTGGATCATTGGCATTGATAAAGACGCTATTTAAACCTAAGTCATTATCTGCAATGGTGACTGTCGCATGATCATTATTCGTATCAATACTGAATAAGGCATTATCAACACTATTTAAAGTGATAATAACAGTTTCAGCCCCCTCGATTAAATTATCATCTAAGATACTTGCTACATCAATAGTGGCACTACTTTGACCATCGGCTATGGTGACACTTCCACCAATAGCAGCATAATCTGTACCATTGGTTGCTGTGCCTGAGACTGTAAAGTTAACCGTTACATTTCCACCTGTGCCATTAATGCCACCTAAATCAACTGTAAACTGACCATCATTAACTGGCGTCTCTGAAGCATTTGGATCATTTGCTGTAATAGTTACTGCATCTAAGCCTGAATCATTATCTATGATGGTAACTGTGTCTGTATTATTCGCTGCATCGACTGTAAATAAAGCACTACTTGTACCGGTTAAGGTTAAGATAACTGTCTCTGAGCCTTCGATAAAGGCATCATCTGCGATACCTAAGATATCAACTGTAGCACTTTGAGCACCATCAGCAATAACGACACTACCTGTAATGGTTGCATAATCTACGCCATTGGCTGCTGTACCTGTAATTGAGTAGTTAACCGTAACATCTGAACCTGTGCCATTAATGCCGCCAAGATCAATGGTAAATTGCGCATTATCTGTTGGCGTCTCTGTCGCAATAGCATCATTCGCTACAACAGTAACGGCATTTAAACCTGAATCATTATCTGAAATCGTTACCGTATCTGTATGATTGACTGCATCGATAATTAAATGAACCATGGTTTGTGCCGGTTAATTGAAGCGTTACTGTTTCATCACCTTCAATTAAGATATCATCTACAATACCTGTGATATCGATTGTTGCACTCTGTTGGCCATTAGCAATTGTGACACTACCTGTTAAGGTTGCATAATCACTACCTTCTGTTGCACTACCTGTAACAACATAGTTAACCACAACATCTGAACCTGTATTATTGACAGCACCTAAGTCAACTGTAAACTGACCATCATCAACTGGCGTCTCTGAAGCTGTCGCATCAGTTGCTGTAATTGAAACATTATTACTAATATCATTATCTAAGATCGTTACTGTATCATTATTATTTGCTGCATCAATGTTAAATGAACCATGATCAGTACCTGTTAAGGTAATCACAACGGTTTCATTACCTTCTACAAAGGCATCATCTACAATACCTGTGATATCGATTGTACCAAACTGATCACCATTACCAATGACTACACTACCACTTAAGGCTGTATAATCTGTGCCATCAGTCGCTGTACCTGTTACAACATAACTAACCGTTACATCACCACCTGTGCCATTAACGCTGCCTAAGTCGATTGTAAATAAACCATCATCGGTTGGTGTCTCTGAGGCAGTTGGATCCGTTGCTGTAATCGATACTGTACCACCTGCTACATCATTATCTACAATAAATACCGCTGCAAAGTTTGGTGCTCCAATACTAAATAACGATGGTTGATTGGTGTTATCTAATGTAACGATAACATCTTCTAATCCTTCAACATCTGCATCATCTACAATACCTGTAACATCGATTGTTGCTGTTTGTTGACCATCGGCAATCGTTACACTACCTGTTAACGCTGTATAGTCTCCACCAGCTGAAGCATTACCTGTCACTGTATAGTTAACGATAATATCACTACCTGTATTATTCACAGCACCTAAGTCAACTGTAAACTGACCTGGGTCTGAACCGGTCTCTGCTGCATTTGGATCGGTCGCTGTAATCGTAACATTAGTACTTGAATTATTATCGGCAATCGTTACTGTATCTGTGTTATTAGCAAGATCAATACTAAATAATGGATTATCTACACTTGATAAAGTCAGAATAACCGTCTCTGGACCCTCAATCAAGGTATCATTAACAATACTGTCTATATCGACTGTCGCAAACTGTTGACCATCAGCAATGGTAACACTTGTTGTAATTGGACCATAATCAACACCGTTTGTTGCTGTACCTGTGATTGTAAAGTCAACCGTTACATTACCACCTGTGCCATTAACACCACCTAGATCAATGGTAAATTGACCATTATCCGTTGGTGTCTCTGAAGCTAGAGCATCAGTCGCTGTAATACTAACTGCATTTAAGCCTGAATCATTATCAGCAATCGTTACCGTATCGGTATCATTCGCTGCATCGACTGTAAATGAAGCATGACTAGTCGATGTTAATTGAAGCGTTACTGTCTCAGCACCTTCAATAAAGTTATCATCTAAAATACCGGTGACATCAATTGTCGCTGTTTGAGCACCATTAGCTACTAAGACACTACCAGTTAAGGCTGTATAGTCACTACCACCTGTGGCACTACCTGCAATACTGTAGTTAACGGTAATTGCAGCGCCTGTATTATTCACAGCACCTAAATCTACTGTAAACTGACCTGGATCTGAACCTGCCTCTGAAGCCAAAGCATCATTTGCGATTATCGATACACTACCTGAATCATTATCTATGATATCAACCTGTGCACTATCACTGGCTGTATTGATTGTAAATAAGACATTATCCGTACTATCTAAGGTAATAATAACTGTCTCTAAACCTTCTACAAAGGCATCATCTACAATACTTCTAATATCAACGGTTGCACTTTGGACACCATCGGCTATGACTACACTACTACCAATGCTTGCATAATCAACACCTTCTGTTGCACTACCTGTTACTGTAAAGTTAACCGTTACATCACCACCTGTACCATTTGGCGCACCTAAGTCTATGGTAAATAAACCTTCATCTGTTGGAGTCTCTGAAGCCGTCGGATCTGTGGCTGTAATAAAGACGCTATTTAAGCCTGAATCATTATCAGCAATCGTTACGGTGTCTATATTATTCGCTGTATCGATCGTAAAGTCTAAGCTATCTGTTCCCATTAAGGTTAAAGTAACCGTTTCAGCCCCTTCAACTAAAGCATCATCGATAATGCCTGTAACATCAATTGTTGCTGTTTGACTACCATTAGCAATAACGATACTGCCAGTTAATGCTGTATAATCACTACCGCCTGTGGCATTTCCTGAGATGTTATAGAATACCGTTACATCTGAACCTGTATTATTAACACTACCTAGATCGACTGTAAACTGACCATCATTACCTGCAATCTCTGAAGCATTTGGATCGTTTGCTGTAATAAAGACACTTGCTGGTGCTGCATCATTATCTGTGATCGTCACTGTATCACTATTATTAGCACCATCGATTGTAAATAAGGCATTATCTGTATTATCTAAGGTAACAATAACTGTCTCTGTACCTTCAATATCTGAGTCATCAATAATACCTGTGACATCGATTGTTGCAAACTGTTGACCATCGGCAATGGTGACACTACCTGTTAGTGCTGTATAGTCACTACCGCCTGTCGCTGTACCTGTAACTGTATAGTTAATCGTAATATTACCACCTGTACCATTAACACCACCTAGATCAACTGTAAACTGACCATCATCTGTTGCAGTCTCTGAGGCTACTGGATCATTCGCTGTAATCGATACTTCATTTAAGCCTGAGTCATTATCAGCAATGGTTACTGTTGCAGTATCATTACCTGTATCTACACTAAATAAAGTTGGATTATCGGTGCCTGTTAAGGTTAAAGTAACCGTTTCATTACCTTCGATTAAGGCATCATCAATAATACCTGTAACATCAATTGTGGCACTTTGCTGACCATTGGCAATCACTACACTACCTGTTAATAAGGTATAATCACTACCACCTTGTGCACTACCTGAAATACTATAGTTAACCGTAACATCACTACCTGTCGCATTAATACCACCTAAATCAACCGTAAACTGACCATCATCGACTGGCGTCTCTGAGGCATCTGCATCGGTAGCTGTAATCGATACTTGATTTAAACCTGAATCATTATCTAAGATTGTTACTGTATCTGTATCATTCGCTGTATCAATCGTAAATAAGCTATTATTGGTACTATTTAAAGTGATAATAACCGTTTCATCACCCTCGATTAATAAATCATCGACAATACCTCTAATATCAATATTAGCAGTCTGAACACCATCGGCTATCGCTACACTACTAACAATAGAAGTATAATCTGTACCATTGGCTGCTGTACCTGTCACTGTAAAGTTAACAATTACATCTGAACCTGTGCCATTGATACCACCTAAATCAACAACAAACTGACCATCATTAGTTGGTGTCTCTGAGGCTGTATCATCAACCGCTGTGATTGAAACACTATTTAAACCTGAATCATTATCAGCAATCGTTACCGTATCAGTATTATTACTTGCATCAATACTAAATAATGGATTATCTGTACTATCTAACGTGATAATTACGGTTTCAGGACCTTCAATAAATGAATCATCAACAATACCAGTAATATCAATGGTTGCAGTTTGTTGGCCATCTCCAATTGTGACACTACCTGTTAATAATGCATAGTCCGTACCATTTGTAGCAGTTCCTGTCACTGTATAGTTAACCGTTACATCACCACCTGTGCCATTAACACCACCTAAATCAACTGTAAACTGACCATCATCGGTTGGGGTCTCTGAAGCATTTGGATCATTTGCTGTAATTGAAACAGCATTTAATCCTAAAGTATCATCATTATCCTCAATGGTAACAGTATCATTATCATTGGCTGTATCTATTGTATATAAAACATTATCTGTACTATCTATCGTAATAATAACCGTCTCTGGACCTTCAACTAATCCATCATCAACGATACCTGTAATATCAATTGTTGCAAACTGTTGACCATTAGCAACAATGACACTACCTGTTAAAGCAGTATAATCCGTACCATTGCTTGCTGTACCTGTTACAGTATAATTAACGGTAATATCACTACCTGAATTATTCACTGCACCTAAGTCAACCGTAAATTGACCATCATTAACTGCTGTCTCTGAAGCAAGCGGGTCATTCGCTAATATTGAAGCAAATGCCACATTAAATGTGATTGTATTTGGAGTTTGATCAGTATCTTCACCGCCATTTACAGTGCCACCATCATCAGTAACTTGGAAATCAAAACTTGCATAATTATTACCAAAATCTCCAGGTGCTGGTGTAAAGACTAAATTACCAAAGTTTGCAACATTGATCACATCATTATTCATTACTGGTAAACCAGATAATAGTAATGTACTACCCGCTGGTAAGGTAATATTTGTAATTAGTATGGATTCAAAATTATGACCATCTGATGGATCACTAAATCCAAAGTCTGCTGCACTAAATGTGTAACTGCTAGATTCTGCAACTGTGATTGTATTATCAGTACCAATTGGCTCATCATTCACTGGCTGTACATTAATGGTTACCGGATCAACATCTGTCAAATTAGTTGGCGATGTTGAGTCTGTTGAGGTAATGGTTAATGTATCTGGGCCGTTAAAATCGATATTACCTGTATAAGTTAAACTTGCTAATACGGTATTTACATCCGTTTCTGTACCTGTTGTAATTGTTATCAATACAGAGCTAGTACCTGAACCTGTAACACTAACACCTGCAACTGACGTTACTGATAAGGTACCATTATTAACTTCTAATTGAACCGTATCTAAATTACCATCTGGGTCTGTAACACTGATTGTATTTGCACCTGTAAATGCTAAGATTGCCTCTTCATTAACTGACTGTGCTCCAGGAACTGTATTAATTGGTGCGTCAGGTAAATTGGTTACTCGAATATTGGTAAATAAAGCTAACTGATCATTTGTATCATCTCCGCCATTGGCAACCCCACCACTATCTTGAATACTTTCAATTCTAAATGACTTCATGGTCTCAGTTGGTGCTAGGCTTGTGTTTTCATAAGCAATTGCATCAACTAGTGCCGCTGCCTGAGCCGTTGTTATTGAGGCACTATCAAAAGTAATTGTTGCAATGCTACCAACAACAGATACGCTATAACTAAAACCATTAGTTGCCGTTGTACCAGAATTTAAGTCAACCAAATCAATGGCTGTACCATCAATATGCATTTTCTCATCAATGCCATCAAATACATTAAATAACTTGAATTCAAAGCCTATAATTGATTGTCCTGCTTCAACTGTTGAAACACTGGCATTTTCAAATAAGCTAACTGGGGTATCGCCTTGATTAAAGTCTACAAATACATCATAAACTTGCAACTGTCCTGCATTGGAACCACTACCATCATTTAATGGTGCACCAATAATAATACGAGAGAAACTTTCACTTAATGCAACGGCACTTCCTAAACGGTCACCTGCCGCTTCTCCATTAATTGTTGAACCATACTGACTCCATGTACTACCATCCCATTCAAAAATACGCACTTGACCAGACTCAGAACCATTGCCATCATTTTGCTCTGCTCCAATTACAACAAAGTTACCTCCTTCACTCATTGAAATTGCACGACCTGAGAAGTCTTGTGCAGCTGAGCCATCAATATCACCACCTAATTGAACCCAATTAGTACCATTAAATTCGAATACTCTAACACTACCAGCATGTGTGCCTGCACCATCATTGTTTGGTGCGCCAACTGCTATTCTGCCACCATCAAAACTAATAGCAACTGAGCTACCAAAGCGATCATCTGAGCCTTCTCCTTCAATATCTGATCCCACCTGATTCCAAGAAGAACCATCCCAACTATATACACGCACATGGCCACTATCAAGACCAGCCACACCATCATTTAATGGTGCACCAATGACAACCGTAGTACCATCATCACTAATTGCTACAGAGCTACCTGAGAAGTCGGTTGAAGACTCACCATTAATTCCTAAACCTAGCTGGTTCCAAGAAGAACCATCCCAGTCAAAAATACGTACCTGTCCACTGTTTGAACCATTGGTATCATTATTTGGTGAACCAACAACTAAGCGATTACCACTACCATCAAATGATACAGCAAAGCCTGCTTCATCACCAGCGGCTAAACCATCAATATCACTGCCTGCCTGAACCCAAGCTGAACCATTCCAGTCAAATACTCGTACATGACCACTATTTGAACCAACATCATCATTGTGAATTGCACCAATGGCTATACGATTACCATCATCGCTCATTGTTAGTGAATAAATCATATCACCCGCGGCTTCAGCTAAGATATCACTACCTACTGGTATCCAATCAATGCCATCAAGTTCATAAATTCTGACATAATCACCATTAATCGATGCTGCTGCAACTCGATTACCGATTGCATCTGTAGCAACGGCTGAACCAAAGTTATCACTACCAGCTAAGCCATCTAAATCACTACCTAACTGCTGGACTATACCTAATGAATCAGCTGTTAATATTGGTTCATCATTTACAGATGTAATATCAATTAAAACTGTTACTATATTAGAATCGGTATCACCATCATTAACAATATAATGAATTTCACGTTGTGTTACATCAGGGTCTTCTGATGAATTTTCATAAGTTACAGTTGCTAATAATTCTTCATACTGTATTTTTGTTACTGTATTTGCTGCATCTGAGCTAAAGGTAATCACATTACCTACGATATTACCCGTTACACCAATAGATGTCGCATAGCCTGTGTCATAAGATAAAACATCCTCAGAAGCTTGATAGCTTGCAAGCGTCATTGAAACAACAGCACCTTCCATATAGTCATCATCAATATCCGTAATTAAGAACTCTGGATGAATTACTGTTGCTGGATCATTTTCTGTATAACTTAACGCTGTTATTGTCTGTTGACGTGTTAATTCATAAACACGTGCATGCCCTGAATCTAAACCACTAGCACCATCATTACCAGGCGCACCAATCACTACACGAGAAGCATCTGCACTTAATGCAACGGATACACCTGATAGATCTCCTGAAGCTTCCCCATCAATATCAAATTCCCATTGAACCCAATCACTACCATTCCAGTGATAAATTCGTGTACTACCACTATCAGCACCTGTACCATCATTATTTAAAGTACCAATTGCAATCGTATTACCATCAGCACTTAATGAAACAGAAATACCATTATCTGTATCATCTAATGCTTCACCTATAATATCTGAACCACGCTGAACCCAATTTGCTCCATCCCAATCATAAATACGCGTATAACCAGTATCAATACCACCTAAAGCATCGTATTTAGAGCCAACTGCAATTGTATCACCATCATGGCTTATTGAGACATCAAAGCCAAACTCATCATTAGCTGCACCACCAATAAGATCAACACCTCGCTGCACCCAATTGGTACCATTAAAATCATAGATTCGCGCTTGACCACTATTAACACCATTAGCATCATTTAGATTTTCACCAATAACCAGAGTAAATCCATCTGCACTTAATGCAACACCCCTAATTGAACTTGTTGCACCATCTTCTCCATAAATATCACTACCTAATTGGATCCATGTTGAGCCATCCCAACCAAAAGTTCTAACTAAACCAATAGAGCTACTAGGACCTGGGTAAATTAATGAACTCGCTGTAACAATATTACCATCTGAGCTTATATCTAAACCAATACCAAATTGGCTACTATCTACATCACCATCGATATCTAAACCACGTTGAACCCAGTTTGATCCATCAAAATCATAAATTCGTATATGGCCTCGATCAGTGCCTCCAGCATCATTGCCAATTGCACTAATTGCAACCGTTAATCCATCAGCGCTTAAGGCAACGTCAAAACCTGAATTATCACTGGCTGCTTCACCATCGATATCTGCACCTAATTGATTCCATGCACTACCATCCCATTGATAAAGTCTTACATGGCCACTAGCAACCCCTCCATCAGCATTTTTAATTGCACCAATAGCAACAATGCTGCCATCATCATTAAATGCGACACTATTTCCTGATTCATCTCCTAGCGCTTCACCATCAATATCTGCACCTAACTGACTAAAGTCAACGACTTCAAGCTCAGGTGCATCATTAACCGCTTGTACATTAATAATGATTCTTGCGAAATTAGATGTATCATCACCATCATCAACATAAAAATCAACATAACGTTGTGTTGTATCTGGGTCATCTGAATTATTTTCATAAGCAACACTTGCAAACAAAGTTTCATATTGAGCTTTAGTTACCGTCTCTGGTGTATCTGAATTAAAGAAAATCGTATTACCTGATATATTACCTGTTACACCAATTGAAGAGGCATAAACTGTATCATAGGATAATATATCTTGGCCTGAAACATAACCTGAAGAGATCTCAACGATTGCTGATTCCATATAGTCATCATCTACATCTGTAACTGAGAAATCTGGATAAAGAAGTGCTGCACCATCACCTTCAGTATAAGTAACCGCCTCTTGTGTTGAAGTTAGATTATAGACTCGGACATGGCCTGCATCTGAGCCAGTAGCATCATTTAAAGGTGCACCAATTGCCAATCGCGAACCATCACGACTGAATGAAACGGAGAAGCCACTGGCATCACCTGCTGCCTCACCATCAATATCCATAGAGCCAATTTGTACCCAATCAGTACCATTATAATCATATAATCTTACATGACCTGCATCAGCGCCATTGCCATCATTATTAATTGCGCCAATGGCTAATCTGTCTCCATCAGCACTTAGCGCAACAGAATAACCACTTTCATCATCTGCAGCCTCACCATCAATATCTGAACCTAATTGATTCCAGCTAGCACCATCCCAATCATAGATACGTACATGACCTGAATTATTACCACCATCGTCATTATTGGTTGCACCCACCGCTACACGAGTACCTAATGCATTAAAGCTAACTGAATACCCGCTTTCATCACTTGCTGCTTCGCCGATGATATCAGTACCCATTTGATTCCAAGTACTGCCATCGTATTCAAAAATACGAGCAT
>JAKJJQ010000060.1:0-14714 GCA_021713415.1 Thiotrichales bacterium 19X7-9 | reverse complement strand
ATGGGTTAGAGACATCAGTAAGCACAGATTTAGGCAAAATCTTAATTAAGCATATTGACCAAACAGATGAAGGTAATATCGGTTTTTTATATCGAGTTGTTAGGCAATATGGAGGCACTTTAAAACCAACCCATACAAAATTTATTGTACTAAATGAAAAAGGCAAAAATACTAAAGATGAAGATATGCCAGAAATAAGTTTAAGCTTAGATCAGATATCGCAACTAACATACTCAACTAAACGAGAGGCTAAATTTAGAAGCATGACAGCTAAGTATCATGATATAGATACAGCAGAAACTAAAAAGGTAACGGTAGGTAACGGCCAACCAGAATTTTTATTGTCATATACATATGAAGATGAACAAACAGCAAAAGCAATAGCAAAAAAAGTATTAGATGGTTACACACAAGATACAGATACACTAAATATTACGATAGTTGGGAACCCAGAAATCATTGCTGGGGTACCAGTTATTATTAAAGGCTTGCGTGATGACATTCCGCAACAGTGGTATGTAAAGACTGCTACACATAGCTTGAGCAAGCAGGGATACCAGACGAATGTTCAGCTTACATTAGCTAAATAATTATCTTTTAATTTATAAAACAGATAGTTATACTACATTTAGCAGATATGTTGATTGAAATCAGTTGAGATGATGTCAGGATGAATCATATCTGCTGTCTTTTAACTGGTACAATAACTTTTAAATTCTTAGATATCATGTAAGTCTCATTAAATCATATTGCTTTAAGGGAAGTAATGAAAATCAAATGGTATCAGAATAGAAAGAAGATAAGTTTATATGCATTAGTAACTTCAATAATTTTCAGTTGTATAATCTACATTTGTACTAGTTATATACCATGTCAGAACAATTTAATTTTAGTAGGGTATATAGTGTTTTTGAATATTATGATAGGTGTATATTTACTCATTTTTAGGGTTTTTATAATATCTTGTATGTTTAGAGACTTACCTTGTAACTATAGAAATACTTTAGCTTGTTTAAACTTAAATAAGGTGTTAGAAGAAGCTGTTGTATATGCTTTTGTAAGTAGTCTATGTGGAATTATCATGATGGTACTTTCGTTATTTAAAAGTGAATTCACTGTAGCTAGTATGTTGGGTTTTTTTACATATTTATGGGTGATTTTATTAGCTTTAACGTTGAATACGGGTGAGATTATGCATAATGCTATTTTGTACAATCAGAAGCGTGTTAGTTAAAAATTCTTGTTACCTATATGTTACCTTTAAGTAAAAATTAGGTTTGAATTAATGAGCTAAATTATGAGTTAACTTATTGATTTATAATTGGCGCGCCCGGAAGGATTCGAACCTCCGACCGCCTGGTTCGTAGCCAGGTACTCTATCCAGCTGAGCTACGGGCGCGTCGTGAAAACGAGGTCAATTCTATTGATCTTTAGTGATACTGTCAACGCTTTTTTGATGATTTTTGCATAATTAATGTGATGAAGTGTCTGTCCGTGGGTTTAATTTATTTTACCCTATCATTTTTGAGGAGTAAGTTCATAAACCTATATATATTATATTTAGATAAATTTATCTAAATGCTATAAATCTCTTGACAATAGGTCTGGTTATTTTATGTTTATATTTTAAGTGAGATTTAAACACAAGGGGTTGCTATGAAATTTCACGCAGTGATAGATATGAATGATGTTGAGTATCGTAAACCTTTTTTTAATTCATTAGCTTCAGATGATGTCACAATTGAATTGCCACAACCAATTATTAATCCTAACGTTCATATGACAGGTGTTCAATGGGTAAATAAACTAAAAGAAAATAATTTAAATGCTGTAGAGCAGCAGTATGTCGATCATATGAGAGAAATTGCTAAAAAATATGATGCTTTAGCAATACCAGCTGGTAGCTGGGATGGTCTGTCCAGTAAAAACTACTCAGAACATCGAAATAGAAAAGCAGGTAGTGATTACTTTTTATATTTACCAAAGCCTGAAACATTAACAGCACAAGAAATGGCTGATTTAACGGCAATACATTGTCATAAAGAGTTACAACACCCAATTATTGGTGAGTGTCATGGTTTACAGGCTTATCATTTATATCATGGAGGTAAGCTTGGCGTTTTTGAAGCTGGTATTATTCTTGAATGTAACGAAGATCCAAGCTTAAGGTTAAATGATGGAAAGTTTGAGCATAAACCAAACCAGTGTACCGATAGTGTTAGTAATCCAAATAGTAGTTGGCATCAAGATTGGAATCATAACACCTTTGCGTTAAGCACAGATGGTATTGACTATCAGGAAGTAGTGACATCACATCCTTTGCAATCAACACAACTTACTTGGAGTGCGAAACCAAGTAAAGTTGAAAGTAGTGGTATACATGTTATTAATGGTTTGAATCGTTGGTTGGCTAGTTATGAAATAGCAAATGAGTATATGGTAACGTTTAAAAAGCAAAAGGTAGGCTTAAGTGGTTGTTATTTAGTGCTTGAAAAAGATGAAAGTTTTGAAAGTGATGGAGAGAGAGGAGAGGCTGATTATACCAGTAGATCAGAGAAAATATATCATGCAGCAAATTGGGCAAAAATGTACTCTGATGTTGAAACAATGCTTAGTGAATATGAAAGTATTATCAAAACGGTGGCACTGATAAAAGGTCTTCCCTTAGAGAGTGTAAAAAGAAATTTTGAAGAAACTATTTTTAGTCATATTGCAAAAGCATATATAGAAAAAATTCCGGGTAATATTATTTCTCGTATTGGTAATAATAAAGACTACTTAACACAATACCATCCTTCAAAATCGGCTGAACTTGAATGTGGTGCTAATGAATTAGGACAAAGAAATCAATTAATATTGCATTTAGATGCAAATGGAAATCCAGGGTGTGTTTTTTTTAATGAAAATATATTGTTAGGGGATAAAGAGTTAAGTGGTGATGCAGAATGTAATTCAGCATAATGGTTTTGTAATATGTAAGCATTTTTTTAGACTTAGTTATTTTAAAACCTTCTAGGCTTAGTTATTATAATCAGATATATAAGTGCTTAACCCTATAACTGGAAAGTTTAAGAGAGTATAGAAAATTGAGATTTCATACAGTAGTCGATCAGGATGAGAAAGTACGTCGTCAATTTTTTTTTGATACATTAGCGCCTAATGAAGTAATTCAAGAGGCTCCAAGACCAATTATTCAAAGAGAAAATATTAATCATACGCTAACAGGCATGCAGTGGATAAAAAAGCTTAAGGAAAATGATTTAAATGCTCAAGAACAACAATATGTTGATCAAATGAGAGCAATAGTTAAAAACCATGATGCTTTAGCTATTCCTTCAGGTGGTTGGAATCGACTTTCTAGTCAAAATTATTCGGATCATAGAAATAGAAAACTAGGCAGTGACTTTTTTTTATATATAGCAAAGCCTGAAACATTAACAGCACAAGAAATGGCGGATTTAACCGCAATTCATTGTCATAGTGAGTTAGATCATCCAATTATTGGAGAATGCCATGCTTTACAAATCTATCATTTATATCATGGCGGTAAGCTAGGCGTTTTTGAGTCTGGGATTATTTTAGAATGTAATGAAGATCCAACATTAAGATTAGTTGATGGAAAGTTTCAACATAAACCAAATCAGTGTCCTGATGGCGTTAGTAATCCAAATAGTAGTTGGCACCAAGACTGGAATCATAACACGTTTGCACTAAGTACAGATGGTGTGACTTATCATAAGGAAGTAACAGCTCACCCATTACAATCAAAAGAACTTAGTTGGACGGCAAAACCAAGTAATATTGAAAATGCAGGCATACATGTGATTTATGGCCTTAATCATTGGTTAGCTAGTTATGATTTAGAGGATGACCTTAAGGTAACACTAAAAGAGCAAGCAATTGGGTTAAGTGGTTGTTATTTAGCAGCTGTAGAAGATGATGATTATAAAAGTGATGGTGAAAGAGGAGAAGAGCAGTATATCAGTCGATCTGAAAAAATATATTATGCCGTTAGTTGGGCGAAAATGCATTCTGATCCAAAAGCAATGTCTCAAGCGTATGGCAGTATTATAAAAACAGTTTCAATGATCAAAGGGATTGCCTTTAAAGAAGTAGGAAAAAACTTTGAAAATACGATTTTTAAACATATTGCAGATGCCTATATAGAAAGAATTCCAGGTAAAATTATTACTCATATTAGTCATGGTAAAGACTACTTGGTACAACACCATCCATCGAAATCATTAATGATAGAATCAGCACAACAAGAGCTAGCTTTAACTAGAAAAGTTGTACATTCTAGTAGTCCTTTTTATACTTATAGTAATAACCAACAAGGACTAGATAATAATCTTGTAAATTAGATGACTTTATTAGCTAGTTCTAATAAATGTTTATGAAGGGACTCTACTTGTGGTTTGAGCATGTTTTTTTCATTTATATTTTGGATAATATAGTCAGAGATTAAGTATCGCTCTGCTCGTTTAGGTTGTGAGTCAATGATTTGGTAAGCCTTTTCAATTGATGTGTTATCACGGTTAATTAAGCGTGTGATTTGAGTATTTATAGAACAATCAACTGTGATTATATAATCCAGATAGTCATATGAATGAGTTTTAGGCAGAAGCGGAATATCAATAATACAATAAGTAGATTGGCTTTTTTTAGCTTGGGCTATAATCTCTTCTCGAATAACAGGATGCAATAAATTTTCAAGCCATTGTCGTTTTTGTGGGGATATAAAGATAATTTCTCTTAATGCTTTACGGTTTAATGTACCATCTGATTGTAAAATAGCATCACCAAAATATTGAATAATCTGAGTTAATAAATGTGTATTTGGCTTAACAATGTCTCTTGCGATATGATCTGCAGAAACAGTATGAACATTTAACTGTTCAAATAGTTGAAGTACCGTCGTTTTACCACTGGCAATGCCACCTGTTATACTGACACAAAATAAATTTCCCAGCATAGGAAAAAAAATCCTTATTATTAATTCTGTTAAATTAATGCTCTCCAAACTAATTGATTTTTTTTGAAGGTGCAAGTTAGCGCTTTATTTTTTTTGATGATTCGATATGATATAGAGCGAATAGTTTTGATATCATTAAAAGGATATAAAAGAATGGTTTCATTTTCGAATCTTATTTCGATTAACGATTTATCACGTAAGCAAATTGAATTTATTATCCAAGTTGCACATCAATTGAAATACTCACCTGAACCCAATTTATTATCTGGCAAGATTATTGCTAGTTTATTTTTTGAAGCTTCCACTCGAACTCGCCTATCATTTGAAAGTGCAGTTTATCGATTAGGCGGTCAAGTGATTGGTTTTTCAGATAGTGGCAATACCTCATTAAAACAAAAAGGGGAGTCATTAGAAGATACTATTACCATGATTAATGGTTATGCCGATGCAATTGTTATTCGCCATCCTGAAATCGGCTCAGCTAAAATAGCTGCAACGATTGCAGATATTCCTGTGATTAATGCAGGTGATGGTGCAAATGAGCACCCAACGCAAACTTTATTAGATTTATTCACGATTAATGAACACCATGGTAGCTTAGATGAGCTTCATATTGGATTAGTAGGTGATTTAAAATATGGTAGAACCATTCATTCATTGATTAAAGCACTATCTTTATTTGATCATATACATATTTCACTAATTGCTGAAGATGGATTCAAATTGCCTAAAGATTTAGTAGAATTTATTAATCAGTCATCGATGAAAGTAGATTATCTTGATTCAATTGAACAAGTACTACCAAAATTAGATGTATTATATATGACGCGGCTTCAGAGGGAACGATTAGATGATTCAACATTAAAAGTGCAATTAAAGCATTGTATTACTGATAAGTTAATACAAATTTATGCAAAAGAAAATTTAGCAATTTTACATCCCTTACCAAGACTAGAAGAAATTGATATTAGCGTTGATAAACTTAAACAAGCGTGTTACTTCCAACAAGCAAATAATGGATTATTTGTTAGAGAAGCATTATTAAAACTTTTATTAATTGATCAAATATAATTTAAAATTAGATAAAGGTGATAGTATTTTTAGTGTATAACCTCACCTTCATTTGATAACCATCGTCGTGAAAGAAAGTTATGAACATTAATGTTATTATTAAGAAAGTTTTCATCTTCTGAATACATTTTAACTGGGTCTGGTTGAAAAAATGTAAACTTATACTTTCTAGCGATTCTTCTTAGATTGCTGACGCTGCAGTTAATCATTTCTGCGATATCGGCTGTATCCATGCCATCATCAACACATTGCTGGAAAAAATCTACAATTGAGCAGCCATATTCATGTTCAATACGGTTTTCAACAGTGATTGCAGTCATAAGATAACTCCTGTATTTTATTCCATTTAGTTGTCATCAATTCCTTTGATGACAAGTTTAAGTTACAATAAAAATTGATAAAAATCTAGTACTCAATTTAAGCTATATGAAAACTCGACCCTCCTTTTAATTTTATTTTGTAACAGGCTTCGAAATTAATTGTATTCAGAGTAATTCATATTTGTTACAATCCTAAAATCATTATCCTTATTTTTTAGTATAGACGGTATTTATACTATGACGCATACAGCTATTGAGCTTTCTGATTCAAACTTAATTTTGCAAAGCAAAAAATTACTTGAATTAATTAAAACCAAAATAGAAGAAAAAGATAAATTATTTTTTGATGAATATATGCAAATGGCTTTGTATACACCAGAGTTAGGTTATTATGCATCTGCAGCAAATATACTTGGAGAGATGGGGGATTTTACCACAGCACCTGAGTTAACACCGCTGTTTGCGGCATGTTTTGCAAATTCATTTATGACTGTGCTTGAAGAAATAAGTGAACCATCGATATTAGAACTTGGCGCTGGCAGTGGTCAATTTGCATTAGCATTACTAAAGTCATTAAAAGAGAAAAATTTATTACCAGAGAAATATTACATTTTAGAAGTTAATGCTTATTTGAAAGCTCGACAACAAGAATTATTAAAACATGCTTTTCCAGAGTATTTTGATCATATTATTTGGCTTAATCAACTACCTGAAAAAAATTCATTTAAAGGGGTTATTTTTGCCAATGAAGTGCTTGATGCAATGCCAGTTACTCGCTTTGTTAAAAGTGAACAAAAAATAAAAGAAGTCGCTGTTGGCATAGAAGATGATCAGCTAAAATTAATCGAAGTTTTAGCACGTAAAGAAGTCGTAGACAAAGTATCTACAATAGAAGAAAAACTTGGCGTTTTAAATGATGGCTATACTTCTGAAATTAATTTATGGATAGATCATTGGCTAAAGTCATTAGCAAAGATATTAAATCAAGGCGCACTGATTCTTGTTGATTATGGTTATGATCAAAATGACTTTTATCGACCTGATCGATTAATGGGGACCATGCAGTGTTATTTTCAACATAAGGTACATGATGATGCGCTTTGGTATCCAGGTATTCAGGATATTACAGCCCATGTTAACTTTACCGAAGTAGCCCAAGCTGGGGTAAATGCAAATTTAGAATTTGAAGGTTATACAACTCAAGCTGCATTTTTATCTAGTTGCCATTTAGATCAGCTTTATCATGCACATTATAATCGTTTATCCACTAAACTACAGTTAGAGTTAGCAAGTAAGATAAAAACCCTTTTAATGCCTGGTGCAATGGGAGAAGTTTTTAAAGTAATTGCATTTAGTCAAAACTTACAAAGTGATTTATTGGGTTTTGAGTTAAATGATTTAAGTTACAGGCTTTAAAGGGAAGTTAAAGGATGAAGCACCTTTATGGTAAAACAATTCATTGGTATTAGTTATATTATAATTATGTGTCTATTTTCAGTAGCACATGCACAGATTAATGATCCTTACCAAGCTGAAGATAAAGATAAATCTATTTTATATAGTGTGTTTTCAGCACGTCCAAAGCATTTAGATCCGGCAAAATCTTATTCTAGTAATGAGGCAATTTTTACCGGTCAAATTTATGAACCACCGCTACAGTATCATTATTTAAAACGCCCTTATATATTGATTCCTTTAACAATAACTAAAATGCCTGAGGTTATTTATAAAAATGCCAAAGGTAAAGTGCTGATACAACCGATATCAGATGATCAAATTGCAACAACAACATATTTAATTACATTGCGTGATGATATTATCTATCAATTACATCCTGCTTTTGCTAAAGATACAGATGGTAATTATATATATCATAATTTGTCTGATGAAGATTTAGATGGAATTTATACAATAAATCAATTTGAGTATCAAGCTAACCGTTCAGTGACAGCAAGTGACTATCAATATCAAATCATGCGTTTAGCTGACCCTATTAATCATTCACCTATTGCTGGCATTATGTCAAAGCGCATTGTTGGATTTAAACAATTACAAAAAAAATTAGCATTATGGAGAAAAAAGCACCCTCATGCACCATTACCAATGGATTTATTTCAAGTTGATGGTGTTGAAGTAATTCATCCAAATCAATATAGCATCACTATTTATGGAAAAGATCCGCAATTTATTTATTGGTTAGCAATGCCATTTTTTGCGCCAATGCCTTATGAGGCAGAAGCTTTTTATCGACAAGAAGGGATGAAAGATAGAAACATTTCATTGGATTGGTATCCAGTTGGTTCAGGGCCTTATTACTTAAGTGAAAATAACCCTAACCGTAGAATGGTATTAAAGAAAAATCCGTACTATCATGCAGATTTTTACCCACAAGAAGGGGAGAAAAGTGATTTAGATAATGGCTTTTTAGATCGAAAAGGAGAGCGCTTACCACAAGTAGATACGATTATATTTTCCTTAGAAAAAGAATCAATCCCAATGTGGAATAAGTTTTTGCAAGGCTATTATGATCGATCAGGTATTAGCTCAGATGTATTTGATCAAGCGGTATATTTTGATCAACAAGGTGAAGTTTTAGTTACTGAAGAAGTTGCAAGTAAAGGGATTCAATTATCTACAGCAGTTGAACCAAGTATTTTTTATTGGGGGTTTAATATGCTAGATCCTGTTGTAGGTGGATATTCTGAAAAACAAAAAAAACTACGTCAAGCTATTTCAATTGTTTTTGATGTGGAAGAATTTATCTCAATTTTTATGAATGGTAGGGCTTTAGCTGCACAAGGACCAATCCCACCAGGTATATTTGGTAATCAAGGTGATATGAATCCTGTTATTTATAATTTAGTAACAAAAAAGAGAAAGTCGCTTTTAAAAGCAAGGCAGTTATTAGCGCAGGCAGGTTATTTAAATGGAATAAATCCGAAAACAAATGCACCTTTAGTTTTATATTTAGATGCCATTGGTAGTGGTTCACCTGATGAAAAAGCCAAATTTCAATGGATGAGGCAACAGTTTAAAAAACTTGGCATTCAATTGAATATTCGAATCACACAGTATAACCGTTTTCAGGAAAAAGTAAGAAATTCTCAAGTACAGATGTTCTTTTGGGGGTGGAATGCTGATTATCCTGATCCAGAGAATTTTCTAATGTTGCTTTATGGGCCTAATGGTAAAGTCAAATTCCAGGGAGAAAATGCAGTCAACTATCAAAATAAATTATTTGATCAATTATATGAGCAAATGATTAAAATGGATAATTCTCCACAACGATTGGCGGTTATTCAAGAAATGACTGATATATTGCGTGATGATGCGCCATGGATTTGGGGGCTTAATCCAAAAAGTTTTGTACTAAGTCATGCGTGGTATTATCCAATTAAACCGCATTCAATTGCTAATAATATGCTCAAATACGCAAAGATAGATACTGACTTAAGAGGCTCATTACGTCATAAATGGAATCAACCATTATTTTGGCCAGTTTTAATAATTTTTCTTATACTGTTTTTGTTTGCTTTGCCTGTTGTGGTAAGCTATTGGCGAAAAGAGCATAAGAAAGTACAAGTTTTAAAATTAACGAAGGTAAATCAAAATGGCTCAAGAAAGTGAACAACTAACTATTAGTGTCCCTGAGCATATATTTCGCGCTTATGATATACGAGGTATTGCGTTTAAAGAATTAACAGAAGAAGTCGTTGAATTAATTGGTCAAGCACTTGGATCAAAAGCGATAGAGCAAGGTGAAAAAACCATTGTTGTGGGACGTGATGGCCGTCTATCAGGTGCACAGCTAATGCAGTCTTTACGACGTGGTATGTTATCTACAGGTTGTGATGTGATTGATATTGGCGTTGTGCCAACGCCAGTTTTATATTATGCAGCGCAAGCAACAGGAACTGGCTCTGGTGTCATGTTAACAGGCAGTCATAATCCCAAAGAATATAATGGTATTAAGATGGTTATTGCTGGAGAGACATTGGCATCAGATGAGATTCAAGCATTATTAACGCGCATAAAATCCAATGATTTTTTTCAAGGAAAGGGGCTTCTACATGAAAAATCAGTAAGTTGGGATTATATCAATTGCGTTGCTAATGATATTAAAATTATCCATCCACTAAAAGCCGTTGTCGATGCGGGTAATGGCGTTGCTGGTAGTATTGTACCTCAACTATTAGAGACACTAGGTGTTGAAGTTGTTAAATTATATTGTGATGTTGATGGTAATTTTCCAAATCATCATCCTGATCCTTCGCGCCCTGAAAACCTTCAAGATTTAATTGATCGGGTTCAGAGAGAAAGAGCCGATGTTGGTCTTGCTTTTGATGGTGATGGTGATCGCTTGGGGGTAGTTACATCAAGTGGTAAGATCATCGATCCAGATCGCCAATTAATGTTATATGCCTTATCTGTATTAAGAGAGATGCCAGGGGCAAAAATTCTCTATGATGTTAAATGCACTAAAAATCTAGCGCCATTTGTTAAAGCACATGGCGGTAAACCAATCATGTATAAAACAGGTCATGCATTAATTAAACGTCAGATGAAATTATTAGATGCAGCATTAGCTGGTGAGATGAGTGGTCATATTTTCTTTAATGATCGTTGGTTTGGATTTGATGATGCATTATATGTTGCTGCTCGCTTATTAGAAACCGTATCTAATGAAGATCAATCGATTGATCAGTTATTTGAAGCTATTCCTGAAACAGTTAATACACCTGAAATAATGGTTAAAGTTAGTGATCATAAAAAATTTGATTTAGTTAAACAATTACAAGCAAGTGCATTAGTAACATTTTCTAATGCAACAGATATTATTACTATTGATGGTGTACGAGTTGAATTTGAAAATGGCTGGGGTTTGGTTAGAGCATCCAATACAACCCCTTGTTTATCTTTACGTTTTGAAGCTGAGAGTGAAAAAGTACTTATCGATATTCAAAATCGATTTAAGACATGGTTTAAGTCAATTGATGATGAGTTAGTGTTTTAATTTTGATTACAATGTAAGTGGATAAATTCGAGCTTTTTCAATCATGTTGTGGCTTACCTTTGTCACTTCAATAACTCGATTAGCTATTTTTAAGCAGCAAGGTGCTGAGGGGATGGTTTCTAAATGTTCTGTAATTAAACCAGATAAAGTATTAGGGCCTTTAGTTGGTAATTTTAAATTTAAATGACGATTAAGCTCGCGAATGGTAATACTGCCTGATACTAAATAAGATTGATCCGATAGCTTTGTTATTAATTCAGAATACTCAAAGGTATCAGCAAATTCACCAACAATTTCTTCAATAATATCTTCAATCGTAATAATACCTTCAAATGAGCCATATTCATCTACAACAATGCCAAAACGTTCACCACGTTGTTGAAATTTTAATAATTGAGTTTGTAAAGTTGCTGTTTGTGGGATGAAGTAAGCTTCTTGAACTAATTTTAAGATATCTGCTTTAGATGTGTATTCGCGATGACTAGAAAAGCCTAATACTCGATGCACGTTTAAAACACCAACGATATGATCAACATCACCTCGATAAGCAATAATCTTTCTGTGTTGGCATTGAGCAATAGTTTTAAGGATTTCATTAACAGGTAAATTTAAATCTACGGCATCTACTTTTTTTCTAGGCAGCATGACATCAGATACTGTGATTGACTCTAATTCAAGTATGCCTAATAACATATTACGATATTTTCGTGTTAATGTCGCACCAGATTCTGTTACTACTGAGTGTAATTCATCTTTTGTTAATGGGTCATTTGAAATGGACTTAGGGATATGAACACCAAAAAGTTTAAGTATAGAATTAACAACCGTATTGGCTAGCCAAACAACAGGATATAATAACCATAATAAGAATTTTAAAACCAATGATGCAGGAAATGCAAAACGTTCAGGATAGATAGCAGCTAATGTTTTAGGCATAACTTCTGCAAAAATAAGTACAACAAGTGTTAATAAGACAGTTGAAATTAACAAGCCTATTTGACCAAACCACTTATCGGCTAACATAGTCGCTAAAGCAGAAGCTAAAATGTTGGCAAATGTATTACCAATTAAAATAATTCCAAGAATTCGATCAGGCCGTCTAAGTAGTGTAATGGTACGCTTTGCACCACGATGTTTTTGTTTGGCTAAGTGACGTACACGATAACGGTTTAATGACATAAGCCCTGTTTCAGAGCCTGAAAAAAATCCAGAGCAGCCAATAAGTAGAATGATAAAAATAATGGGTAGGATAACATCTAAACCCATGTTGTATCCTTATAAAGAGTTTAAAGTTGTATTGATTTTAAATAAACTATAACGGTTATCATTTAATTAAACTTAGTGTAGTAAAGTATTATCTTTTTTATGATCACGTGAGTCAATGACATCTTGTATTAATAACTCAAGCATTTGTTCAGGTCCTTCATGATTTAATTTGGTCATTGAAAGAATCCATTTCACATGTTCTAACGAAATATTAGAAACATCTAATTTAACAATTTGATCTAAAATAAATTCACGCACATGTGGTTTTAGTTTTCCACTTTGTTCTAGTTTGAGTAAGTAGCTTAAAGCAGATGGTTCAATTCTTTCTAATTCTCGATCATGGAAAATACGAAAGCCATTGCATTGATTTAGTTTTGATAATTGAGATTTATTTTGCTCTTTTGCATTGAATGATTCTAACCATTCAAGTAGGCGGTTAACTTCATTTTTTTCATAGCCAGCTTCTAATAAACCAGATTCAATTTCATCTGGTGTTGTAAAAGCAGGCTCATTTGAAGCTATCTCTTTTTCTTGACTGAGACGTTCAAACAAATACATTAACGTGTCTAATAAATTTCTACTATTCATCAGTTGTCATACCTATGATCTTATATTTTTCGATAACCCCCAGGGATAACTTCTATTTTTTGCATCAGCTCTAATATCAACAAATGCTCATGAATTTCCCCCGGCGAAAGATTCATTTCTTCTATAATAATATTTATTGAGGTAATTTGATAGTCAATATGTGATAAAACTTTCTTTTGCATTTCATTAAGAGATGAATCATCTGTTGTTTTTTGATTTATTTTTTGTTCATTAGTAGATGATTTAGCTAAGTGATGTAGTGGATCAATTTCTTGAAGTATATCGTCTATATTAGTTACAAGTGTCGCGCCATCTCTAATCAATTGATGACAGCCTTGTGTGTTTTTTTGATCAATATTGCCAGGAATAGCAAAGACTTCACGATTTTGTTCTAGTGCATAGTTTGCTGTAATCAATGAACCACTTTTAAGCGAGCTTTCAATAACTAAAGTGCCTAGAGATAAGCCACTGATAATTCTATTTCTTCTTGGGAAATTAAAGCGATCAGGTCTGTTAAATAGTGGAAACTCAGAGATGACTGCACCATTATTTTGATAGATGTTTTCAATCAGTGGTTGATTAGTTTTGGGATAAACATAATTAAGGCCTGTACCTAATACAGCGATGGTTTTACCACACGCATCTAGTGTTCCTAAGTGTGCTTGTGTATCAATACCAAGTGCAAGGCCACTAGTTATTCCATAATGCTGTAATGCTAGTTCTTTGGCAAATGAAAAAGCATTCTTTAGACCATAGTGGCTTGCTTTTCGAGTACCAACAATAGCGATTTGAGGCATTGAAATTGCATCAAGCGAACCTTTAACATACAAAACAGGTGGTGGGTTATGAATTTGAAGTAAACGTTTTGGATAGTGAGGACTTTTAATCGTTAATAGATGATGTGATTTTGATGCCTCAAGCCATTGTTGTACTTGTTGGTAGTATTGAATTTGTTTTTCAGTAATACCTTTTTTTAACTCTAAGTAAGTTTGATAAGGTAGTTGTAATGATGATTGATAGTGATTTAAGTGACTGAAAAAATCAACAAGTGACGGTGTGTTTTCTATTATTTTTAGTGCAAGCTTTGCTCCAACCCCTTTAATTTGGTCAAGTATAATCCAAAGTGCATGTTCATTTGATAATATTTCTGATGATGTCATTGGTGGTTACTTCCTTGTTCTGCATTGCTATTTATAACTATTATTTGATAAAATCATAAAAATTAACAGATTGATATATTTTTTAGTTTTATTTAATGTTAAATAAAGGCTATTTTGGCAATATATGTTGAACTTGAATATATTTCTTATAACAGTAATATTCTTTTTGGGGTATATAGTTATGAGAAAATCAAAATTTAATTCATTTTTAAGTGCATTATCTGATCTTACAATTAATCAATTACAAGTTTTACTTACACGTGCATCAGCTCTTAAAACTAATGCCTTTGTTATAGCTGAAACTGTAAACACATGCTCAG
>JAKJJQ010000006.1:0-89974 GCA_021713415.1 Thiotrichales bacterium 19X7-9 | reverse complement strand
AGAGCAATAATAAAGTAAGTTAGGCATTCAGTATTCCAAAAAGATAAGTTAAAATAGTGCTTCAGTGACTGTTGTAATTCATTGATGTGTTTCATCATATCGCTCTTTTTTGTTTTTTGGCGATTATAAGAATGAACGATAACAATGAAAAATCAATGGGTTACACCGTTACTGTCGTGTAGTGTGATATAGTTTATGTTGAAATAATATAGTAATAATCATCGCAATAATAACCAATGGCCCAATGATACTTGGATAGTTCCAACCTAAGGTTAAGGCTGATATTTCATCACAAATACTGGCAAATAAGGTTAAATAAAGAAAAACTTGGCTAAATCCATCGGCTTTTTTATGTCTCCAGTTAAATAGGATTTGTGGTATCCAATATACCCAATAAATAATATCAGTTATAAGACCAAATAAATTAATTGAACTAGGCGGAAGATTCATTTTATTAATGGTATTGATAACAACTCCTAAAAATATAACAAGTAGGATACTTAGAGCAATAAAGTTAAAATTCTTATATTGTTTTAGCCCAATTTGAATTTGTTGAATGGCTAAAAAGCTTAATGAAAGAATCGTTACTAATTTATACTGCCACGGCATAAATAAATAAAATCCATAAATTAAATCACATAAATTTGCTATAACCATTAAACCTTGTGTCACAAGACTAATTTGATCGGTTTTTTTTATGATTTGGTTATAAACAATCTGTGGAATAAAATAAACACAATAGAGTATAAGTGAAATATTTAAACTATATGCTCCAATGACCTCAATCATGGTTAGTTCCCAATTTTGGCAATTATATTTACAAAAAATCAATTACAATAAAAGTGACAAGATTATAACAAAGATCATATAAATCACAATCAAGCATGTTAGTTTAAATGATATGCACAATCATATTCAGTTGACCGCTGCCATTAAAGTGATTAAGATTGCTTAATTATTGAGATGGTAAAAGTTAATCTTACTTTTTATTGAAGAAATTGGAGCTATTATGTCGTTGATTTTATATTCTAATAGCGAATGTGTTTATTGTCACAGAATTCGTTATATTCTAGCTGAAAAAAAGATTCCTTTTCAACTAGTGGAATTAAATCCTAAAAAAGATGCGCAGAAAATTAAAACATTAAACCCATATGGTAGTCTGCCTGTTTTACAAGAACGCGATCAGACTTTTTATGATGCTGATGTGATTATGTATTATTTAGATGAGCGTTATCCAATGCCTGCCTTAATGCCGGGCTATCCTGTTATGCGTTCTAAAACAAGGCTTGCAATTTTAAGAATTGAACGGGATTGGTATGCAATGATGCATATGATTTTAAATGCCGATAAAGATGCGGATGTTGCTAAAAAAGCACTGATTGATAGCTTTAAAGCTATTGAGCCTATTTTTGCATCGAGTGAGTATTTTATGGCCGATGAACTATCGTTAGCTGATTGTACTTTAGTGCCTTTATTATGGCGCTTACCTTTATTAGGAATTCAACTTAATGGTGATTTTGGCGCAGTGAAAACTTATGCAGAGCGTTTATTCTCGCGTGATTCATTTAAAAAATCACTATCTAAAGCGGAAAAACAAATTCCTTTTGTTTTAGAAGAAGAGTAATTTTTGAGTACCTATGTTTTAAATGCTTTTGATCAGTGGATAATGCAAAAAGCAATTACACTGGCTGAAAAAGGAATTTATACAGCACGACCAAATCCTGCTGTTGGTTGTATTATCGTTAAAGATAATCAGATTATTGGTCAAGGCTATCATCAAAAGGCAGGTTTTGCTCATGCAGAAATTAATGCATTAAATCATTGTAAAGAATTAGGCTTTAGTCCTGAAGATGCAACAGTTTATGTGACCCTAGAACCTTGCTCTCATTATGGTAAAACACCACCTTGTGTAAATGCGCTAATCAAAGCTCGCATTAAGCGAGTTATTATTGGCTCAGTTGATCCAAATCCACAAGTTGACGGCATTAAGATACTAAAAAATGCAGGTATTGAAGTTATTAGTGGTTGTTTAACCGATCAAGCTGATAATTTAAATAAAGGTTTTTTAAAGGTAATGACTACATCTGAACCTTATGTGCGTTTAAAACTTGCTGCAAGCCTTGATGGACGTACAGCAATGGCCTCAGGTGAAAGTAAATGGATTACTTCTGAAAAGTCACGGAATGATGTTCAAAAGCTTAGAGCAAGAAGTGGTGCAATTATTACGGGCATTGGTACCGTACTAGCAGATAATCCATCATTAACAGTCAGAAAGAAGCTAACTGAAGATGTAGCGATAAATCAACCTTTAAGGGTTGTAGTTGATCGTAAATTAAAGATACCAGTTGATGCTAATATTATCCATGCTCAGGGGCAATGTGTCATCGTCAGTGCATCTGAAGATGCAGAAAAAATAGCAATGTTAGAAAATAAAAATGTAGATATTGTAAAATTAGCATTTGATGAAAGTTTATTAGTAAATTTACTTTTTATTTTAAAAGAAAAATATGCTATTTATGATGTATTAGTTGAAACAGGGCATAAGCTTGCAGCAAGCTTTTTACAAGCTGATTTAATTGATGAATTCTGGTATTATATAGCACCATGTGTGATGGGTAAAACAGCGAAGCCATTATTTGATTTAAGTTATAATACAATGGCTGAAAAATGTCAGTTCACACTTGAGTCAGTGTCGCCCTTAGGTGATGATATAAGAAGTATTTATCGAAAAAAATAAAGGATGAACGTTTATGTGGTTAGCACATTTAACAGACTATGTCTTTTTCTTAGCAGAAGTGATAACCCTTGTTATTGCAATTTTAATTGTCTTTGCAGGTATTGTTGCAATTGCGGCTAAGAATAAGGTACGTAAAAAAGGCCAGTTATATATTAAATCATTAGATGAGCAATATAAAGAAACTAAGAAAAAAATAGTCACTGAAGTATTACCTAAATCAGAGATTAAAGCATTATTGAAAGAGGATAAACGTCAAAAGAAAGCACAATCTAAAGAAGGCGAGCAAAAGCTACGTGTATTTGTGTTACAATTTGATGGAGATATTCATGCCTCTCAAGTTGAATCACTACGAGAAGAAATTACGGCTATTTTAAGTATTGCAACAAGTGACGATGAAGTGGTTATTAAATTAACTTCACCAGGTGGTACGGTACATGGTTATGGTTTAGCAGCATCTCAACTTGAACGTATTCGTAAAGCAAATATACCTTTAACGATTATCATTGATAAAGTAGCAGCTAGCGGTGGTTATATGATGGCATCTGTTGCGGATAAGATACTAGCTGCACCATTTGCAATTATTGGTTCAATTGGTGTTATTAGCCAATTACCTAACTTTCATCGTTGGCTTGAGAGTCGTGGCATTGACTTTGAACAGCATACAGCAGGCCAGTTTAAAAGAACATTAACCGTATTTGGTAAAAATACTCAAGAAGGTCGTGAAAAGTTTAAAGCTGAATTAGAAGAAATTCATCGTTTATTTAAAAAACATATTCAAACCTTTAGGGCGCAGTTGGATGTTGACAAAGTAGCAACTGGTGAATATTGGCTGGGTGATGATGCTTATCAATTGGGCTTAGTTGATCATATTTCAACGAGTGACGATTATTTATTTGGTTTATTTAATACAGAAGGTAAATCAGTTTATGAAGTCACTTATAAACAAAAACAATCAGCAATGAAAAAAATAACCTCAAAAACACAGTCATGGTTAATGAAGCAGCCTGAATTATGATTTATCCATGGTTTGAATCAGTTATCACAAACTTAGATAAAGCACTAAAAGCAAACCGCTTATCACATGCTTTATTATTTCAAGCTAAATCAGGTAGTGGAATTGAGGCATTATTAGTTGAGTTAGCGAAAGGGTTAACTTGTAATGCTAATGATAGTTTAGTTGCTTGTAATAACTGTAGAGACTGTCAATTATGGAATTCTCTGCAAGTACATCCTGATGTATTTGAGATTGCAAAGGATGATGCGGTGATTCGTGTTGATGCGATAAGAGAGCTTAAGTCACGAGTTTATTTAACATCGCATAGTAAAGTCGGTGTTAATCAAAAAGGTAAGCGCATTATTATCATAGAAAAACTACAACGCTTAAATGAGGCTTCTGCAAATGCCTTATTAAAATTACTTGAAGAACCACCAGAGAATACATTCTTTTTACTTGAGACAGATTATATAGATCAATTACTACCAACGATAGCCAGTCGATGTGAAAAAATAGTTGTTCATATTACACTTGATAATACAGTTAAATGGCTACAGTCACAGGGCCAATTGATTAATACGGATATAGATGTTTCAGCACTTTGGTTAATGGCTTATGGTAAGCCTTTAATCATTAGAAAATTAATTGAAGATACTAGTCAATTACAACTAAGAGATCAGTTAATTAGTTTATTATTATCACGCAAGCAGTTATTTGATTTTATTCAGTCAATAAAAGATGATCAGTTTGAGATAATTGTTTTTTGGTTATATACACTGATTACTGATATAATAAAGCTCAAATTAAGTGCGTTTGATGCAATTATCCATAAAGATTGTATAGAACAAATTGAGATGGCATCAAAATTTTATTCGTATGATGTGTTAATGAGCTGTTATCAAAAACTTAACCAACTTAATGAAGCAATTTATAAAGGATTTCATTTAAATAAAACCCTTTGGCTTGAAGATTGGTTTAATTATGAATTGAAAACGCATTAGAAATAATATTAACACTATTTAAGAAAATTAAAGGAAATATTAATGATATTAACCCCAAAACAAAGACAAGAACTAAAAGCAAAAGCACATCATTTAGATGCAATTATCTGGATTGGTGATAAAGGTTTAACTGAGAATGTATTATTAGAAATCGACCAAGCCTTAGAACATCATGAATTAATTAAGGTAAAAATAGCCGCTGAGCGTGATGATAGAAAATTAATTGCTACGGAGATAACAGAGAAACTACATTGCCAATTAGTTCAACAAATTGGTCGTATTGTTGTTTTATATCGTAAAGGCAAAGAGAAGAAAAAGAATAAAAAGGATTAATAAAAATCATGGTATTTCCACTAGAGCGGCCAAGACGACTACGCAGTAGTCATACATTACGCAACATGGTTTCAGAGACTGTGCTTTCAGTTAATGACTTAATTTATCCAATTTTTGTTGTTCATGGTAATAATGTAAAAAATGAAATCAAACCAATGCCAGGTCAGTATCATTGGTCTGTTGATCGCTTAGATGAAATTATTGCTCAAGTTGTTAGTGCTAAAGTCCCAGCTGTAATTTTATTTGGTATTCCAAAAATTAAAGATAAAAATGCATCTGAAAACTATAGTGATGATGGAATTGTTCAACAGGCAATTAAGGCAATAAAAAAACAAGCACCTAATTTAATTGTGATTACCGATGTATGTTTATGTGCCTATACCGAAGAAGGTCACTGTGGTATTTATGATCATCATCATGATATTGTGTTAAATGATGAAACGTTACCACTATTAGCAAAAACAGCCATATCTCATGCACAAGCTGGTGCTGATATTGTTGCGCCCAGTGGTATGATCGATGGTATGATTCAAGCGATGCGTGAAGGCTTAGACAAGGTAGGTTTTGTTGATACTGCAATTATGTCCTATGCAGTAAAATATGCATCAGCTTTTTATGGTCCATTTCGTGCTGCCTGCGATTCTTCACCTAAAGGAGACAGAAAGACCTATCAAATGGACTTTAGAAATGCAAAAGAAGCATTACGTGAAGCATCTCTTGATGAGATTGAAGGTGCAGACTTTTTAATGGTGAAACCAGCACTAGCCTATATGGATATTATTTATCGAGTTAGCGAAGTAACCAATTTACCTATGGTTGCTTACCATATCAGTGGAGAGTATGCGCTTGTTAAAGCTGCAGCTGAAAAAGGTTGGGTTGATGAAAAAGCCATTATGCTTGAAACACTTTATGGATTAAAGCGTGCAGGGGCAAAACTTATTATTACTTATGCGGCAATTGATGTTGCAAATTGGATAGCTTAAATAAATAGTATCGATATTTTTCAAAGCTAAATAAAATAATTTACTTATGCCATTGGCAATGCTTTAGTTAATTTTCACGACATTGTATGATTAAACACAAGTGTACTATACGGAGATTCTTATGCAGTCATTCGTTCGTTTTATCAATAAATATCGATTTGTTATTGGTGTATTGTTAACGCTTTTAATTGGTTATTGTATTTATTTTTATTTCTATTTTTCACCGATAACAGATAATGCTTTTGTTGTTGCTAATGTAAGGCCTATTGCCTCTGAAGTCTCTGGTGTTGTTGAGAAGGTTTATGTCAAAAATGCCCAGAAAGTTAAAGTTGGTGATCTTTTATTTGAACTTGACCCAACACCTTATCAATTAGCAGTCAATAGCAAAAAACATGCATTAGCAATTGCAGGGTTTGAGCTACAAGAGGGACAATTAAAGTTACGAGATTTAAAAGAGCGTATTAAAATACAAAAAAATATTGTTGCCAAAATTAGAGAAGATTATGTACATGCTCAAGTATTAGTTAAATCGGGTGCTGTGACAAAAACCAAGTACGATGATTTATCATTAAGTTATCAATCAGAATTATCTAAGTTAGAAATTAGTAAAAACGCACTTGATTTATTTAAAATAAAATTACAGCAGCTACAGCAGAAGAAAGACCAAGCACAAGCAGAGTTACAACTAGCTCAATATCACCTAAAAGAGACAAAAGTTTATGCTAAAACAGATGGTATTGTTACTAACTTATTCATTTCAAAAGGCTATCCAGTCACCGCATTAAAACCAATCTTTTCATTTATCGATACAGATCATTGGTGGGTTCAAGCAAACTTTAAAGAAACAGATTTGGCGCATGTCAAGGTTGGTCAAAAAGTTGCTATTCGATTGCGTATGTACTTAGGTAGTAAAATTTATTATGGGCAAGTAGTCTCTACCAACTGGGCTGTTTCACGTCAATATATTAATCCAACGAATTATTTACAAGAAGTACCGAATGAGAATCAGTGGATTTTATTACCACAACGCTTTCCTGTGTTAATTAAAATTGATCAACCAGATAAAAACTATCCATTGCATATGGGGGCGAGTGCCTATGTTTCAATTGATACTTAAGCTAAGGCAATGGTTTCATCAATTTCAAGCTAAACGTGATCCATATTTAGAAATTTTGCATGTGGCTTCAGCAACAGTTTTAGCCGTTATAATTAATGGTTTTATCTATCTTTATTTTCAGTTAGATAATTTTTTTATGCCTGCACTTTTGGGCTGTTTAATGGTATTACTTTGTAATATTCCTTTTTATCAGAATAAGGCTGAGAAATATCAAGCTTTGATTATGATATATGCGATGAGCTTATTAGGTTTTTCTGGCAGTACTTTATTTGCAATTAGCTATATTGGAACGGTTAGCTTTTTCTTATTTTTAGCATTTTTTATGTATTTGGGAACCTTAAAAAAGCCATTATATCGATTACATGTTTCACTAGTTCTAACCTTATCTGCGGTATTAACCCATTTAGCTGATGGTAGTTTTTATCAAGTTAATACAGTGATTATTAATGTAACACTAGTAACAGTAATCGCCTTTTTATTAACAAGGTTTTATCCAGAGCGTGAAGTACAACGGGTTTATATAGGTTTACAGCATGTATTAGAAGGTATAGAAAATTTAACACAGTTTGATGAATTAAATATTTGTAAAGCGCATTTTTATCAATTATCACAGCATACCCTAACCGTTAGTAATTTAGTTAAAAAATTACCTGAAAATGATCAACTAAGAGTAGATTTAGAAAGCGCATTTTATCATTTGCGTCTTGCTATGTTGTCTATTCATCTCGTTTATGCAAAAAGTGAAAATAACCAACATTTAATCGTATTATTACATCATCTAATTAATGATTGCTTAAAACAGAAAGATTCATGCGGAATTGAAACTAAAGCGGGTGTATGCTCACCCATTTTAATTGACGCTATGGTCAACATGATAGAAAACTTTAAAGCGTTTTTCTTAAATTATGAATTAATTAAGCATAACGTGGAGAAATCAATTCATGTCTGAATTAAAATATTATACCTTAATTCGATATATACAGATTTCACTTGCTTTTGCGTTTGCCATTTGGATTTCATTATTTTTTAATCTTGAGAGAAGCTATTGGATTCCAATGACGGTAATGATTATGTTTGGCCCATTTGAAGAAGGCACAGTAGCCATACGTGTTAAAGAGCGAATGCTTGGGACATTAATTGGGCTTTTATTTGGCATCTTACTTGTTTCTCTTTTGCAGTTTAGTGAGTTGTTATTGTATGTATTACCGTTAATTATATTTTTTGTTGCTTACTTTATTATCAGTAATTATGTCATTGCTTGCGCCTTTATTACTATCATGGTGATTTTTATTTTTGCGATGATTAATCCGCAAGATACTTCACCATTGCAATTCGGTTTTGATCGTATGATTGATACAGTTATTGCGGGCATCATTTGTATAGGTTTTGAAGTAATGTTTCGCCCAGCAAAATTAACTGCACAAACAATTAAGATTTCAATAGAAGATTTACTAAAAGCCTATAGTGCTCATTTAGCGCATCTTTTGGAATCTTTAGCAAAGGATGAAAAAATTTCATTTGAACATGTTAATCGATTTAATGAGTCGATTATGCAGTTTCAAAAGCAGATTGATTTGTCTAAATATCGATTTTATAAAGCAAGTTTTAGTCAGAAAAAGCTAGATAGAATTCAAAATTCACTTCATGAGATTAGGGTTGAATTATCAGTGATACATTATTTAGCTAAGTTTTATCATGATCAATTAAAGAGATTATATAATAAAAATAGGCAAATTTTTCAAAGCTTGATTCATTGCTATAAAACAGAATCTATAACAGGGCAGCCGCTAAAAGAAATTATTGATGTTGGTTTACTTGTATATGATAAAAATCAGCAATCAGAAGTGATGTTAATAGAGTCAATAAGTAAGATTCATCGCTTATTCCTAACAGTGTTTTCTTGTTCAATTGATCAATAGTTTAGAATAAAATTGCTTTGGTCGAGAATTTGTTTAATTTCTGCATTTGCAATTATTTTACCATCAAGTAATAGTTGATTACTTTGAATATTAAACTGCTTTAGAGATTGTTCATCCACATAGATTGAATCGATATCATATAATCCAAAAGTCTTATAGATATTGGAGAAGTTCTTATGTGTTAATTTAGGCGGGTTTTGCTGGTCAATCAGTTGTAATACACCTTGCTGGGTAAATAGGATGTTTAAATGATCAAAAAAAGCTGACTGCGAAAGAATAAGGTCTTGTATCTCAGCAAGATAATTTTGATAAGGATTAGATCGAATAATAACGCTTAATACTTTCATAATCATTAAAACTCTATAACACGCTCTGAGGCTAACATACTCGATGACAATTGACCAAGACCTGCAACTGGAAAGTATTCGTTTGTAATACCACGCTTTTGACAGGCTGTCGTACATGCGGTTAGCTCAAAGTTATATTCTTTAGCTAATTGTAGCCATCGTTGGGTCATATTTGGTTCATCTGCTGGTAAACTGTAATTTTGTGCATGATAGACGCCATTTTGGTAGAAAAATACGCACTGAATTCTATGACCTTGACTGTAAAGTGCCTTTGCAAAGTGATAAGCAGATTGGCTACCTTGGTCTGTTAAAGGATGAGATCGAATAATTAGTGTAAAAATCATAATTTAAAGACCAAAGTTCCATTTTAGAATGAATAAATTATATAAAGAAATATAAAAAAGATTAGTTACGGTTGCCCATAAACATGCCAAGGAACTGTAATAGTGTTAAGAATATATTTAAAATTGAAATATAAAGTGTCACAGTTGCCATGATATAGTTAGTTTCACCACCGCGTACAATCATATTAGTTTGCCATAAGATATAGCCACCAGAGATAAATGCGATTAATATTGATAATGCCATATAAATAGCAGGCATTTGTAAAAATAAATTAACCACAATACCAACCAATGCGACAATAGCACCAATGGCTAAAAATGAGCCAATACCGGTGAAGTTTCTATTTGGGTTTAATGCAAGTGCAGAAAGTCCAAAGAAAATTAACCCAGTGCCACCTAAAGCCATCATAATTAACTCAGCACCATTACTGAACGCAGCAATGTAGAAGTTAAGGATCGGGCCTAGTGTCCAACCTAAAAAGCCTGTTAATGCGAAAGTTAAGACAATACCCATAACACTGCGACGAGTTGCACTAATACCAAATAATAATGCAAAATAAACAATTAACGTAAATATTGGGTTAATCGGTGCAGCTTGTGTTGCCATAGCAATAAACGACATTAAAGCACTAAATATCAGCGTAGCAGATAGCATCATATAAGTACTTCTAAGTATACGATTCTGTGAAAGTACAGACTGACCACGGCCAGCAGTATGAAAATCTGTTTTAACCTGTGCTTGATTCTGATTCCACTGGTTCTTATTTGGATCCCAACCGTTGTTAGGCTTATTAAACATCGACGCTTCTCCTGTTATGATGATTATTAAATATACAGCTTACCTGCTATAAAGTATACCAGAAAACCGCTTATAAGGTAAATATTAGGGCAAACTTTTAAATTGCAAGTTAAAATTTGATTAAATTCGAAGGAAAAATCTAACTATAAAATTAATTTTCAAGCTGTAGTTAGTCTTTATAAAGCCTTAAAAGAATAAAAGTCCTACTATAACGCCACTGAAAAATGTTTGATTTTTTTAAGTTAATTTATTTTCAATATACTTATATGCTTCTTTTAGCCTGAAATTGACAATCAATATTTTGGGTATTTCTGATTATTTAGGTTAGGAGGTTGCTATGCCATTTAGAGATTTTAAGCAAACAATTGATATTCAAACAGCACCAGAAACTCAGCAAGAATTTATCCCTGTAGCAAATTTACAGAAGGGACGCTACCCTATTGTTTTTGCCTTGACAAAGGATAAAAATGAAGCATATGTATTAAGAGGGTTTTATAAATCTAATAGTGAATCACATTGGCGGGCATTTTGTGGCTGTCGCCGCAATCAAGGTCCCTATGAAGGTGCTTTCATGAAAGGGCATGAATTAGATGCTAAAAGTAAAGCTGGGTATATTCATGAAGCTTTAGTTGTTCCAGAGTTAAATAAAAAATTAGATGAATTTTCAAAAAATAATGATAGGGATAAAATCAATGAGTTTATACAAATATTAAATTCTAAAAGCCTTGGGGATCTTGAAGGTCTCTTTGAATATCTAGATAAAGATAGTATGCAGAAGTATAAAAATTTTTATAATAAAAAAAATTATTTAAACATATTTGCAAGTGAATATAGAGATGTTACAAAAAGTGTAGGAGTAGTAGCACTTCAAGAAGTTGCTGAAGGCAATAAATATAAAAATAATGTGGCTGTACAAAGAAAGCAGTTTCATATGATCGAAGCTATGAAAGTTTTTCAAGAAGAAACACTAATATCAAACTTGGCATTAGTTTCTCAAGTGGAAGCGAAAAGCTTGGGGTATAGTGATGGTAATGGAGCTAAATTTCAACATGATTTATCACAAGACTCTTATATGCGATTGTTATTTAAATCAACACTGCAACGAGATAATGGAAATGATTTACAATTGGAAGATCAATTAATTATTTCTTATGCCTTAAGGGTTCATAAAACATTGGGTGATGATGGTAATGTATTTAGTTATCAGGGATATGTTGAAAGAGTTTACTGGAAAAATGCATCAATTAATGATTTTGGAATAAGAGCTGATGTTCCGAGTGATCTTTCATCACTAGTGCAAAAGCCATTAGATTATCGTGAACAGATACATTCAGATAATCAAGGATACCATATAGATGATAGTTACTCATCTATATTAGATTTTAATGCCGAGGCATTATTGAATAAGGCTTTAACAACAGAAATTAAAAATGGAGCATTCTTTTTGGTTATTTTAGAGCAACAAGGAATTATTGATCCTCAAGCTAATGAGTTAAAGAATGATGAATTATTACGTGATAGTGTTTCAATGTTGTATTTTAAGTCAGTTGTTTTTAATGGGCAATGGAATAGTTTAAAGAACAGTATTAATTTACAAAAATCAGTTTCAATCTTTTATCAAGAAAAAATTACTGCAGCATTTGGAAGTACAGAAATTAGTTTTTCAAATTGTTGGCAGCAAATGATAGGAAATACAGATTTACAAAAAGCCATTACTGCTTCTTATGATTATTTAAATTCAGGTTGTTTTGGAAGTGAGACAAAACATGGAGATCATGGTAAAAAACAGGCGGCTAAATTTGTTGTAAAGTTAATGCAACTGGATGAAACAAGTAAACTTAAAATTCAAAAGGAAATGCGAAACTGGATTAAGGGCTATGGTATTTTTGGAAGATCATCCAACTTAGGTAATGAGTCGAGAATAAGCTATTGTTATCAATCTGGCTTATTAATTGAGCCAGAAAGACCTTTTTCCAATATTGAACAAACTAAACGACAGGCTGTTAAGGAAAAAATGCTAGAAGTTTAAATAGTCTTTCTTTTATCAAAGATACGCATTAATATGAAGCATGCGTTTCAATAAGGTAACTAAGAAATATACTTATGCCCGAAGTCAAAAATCCTAAATATTTAATCATTATACTTGCGATGTATGCTGCATTGCCGCCCTTTGCAATTGATACTTATATGCCTGCCTTTCACCAAATAGCACATTACTTTGATATGCCAATAGAAAAAGTTATTGTATCGATTACAACTTATTTTATTGGCTTTAGTGTGGGCATGTTAATTTGGGGGGCAATATCGGATCGAGTGGGTAGAAAGAAAGCAATCATTGTAGGTATGTTTATTTATATGGTTAGTACCATACTGTGTGCACTAAGCCCAGATTTTAAAACATTGACAATTATGCGATTGATTCAGGGTTTAGGCGATTCTTCTGGTGCTGTAATTGCGATGGCGGTAGCAAGAGATTGTTATAGTGGTAAGAAACTAGCAAAAGTGATTGCATCAATGGTTATTATAATGATGGCAGCCCCTATTATTGCACCGATTGTTGGTAGTTTAATTATTACATTTTTTGGACGCTGGCAGGATATTTTTCATTTTTTAACCATTTATGGTGTGATATTATTTTTTCTTGCTTTTTTTATACCAGAGACATTAAAAGATGAGGAAAAAACAAGCCATTTATTTAAAACGGTTATTTCTTATTTCGAGCATTTGAAAAATTATCGCTTTATTCTGTACTCTCTATCTTCAGGATTAAGCTTTGCTGCTTTTTTTACCTATATTAGCTCATCTTCAGTTTTAATTATTGGTTATTTTGGTTATGGCTATGTGATTTATTGTACGATATTTGGTATCAATTTTATTGGTATTATTTTAGGGCAGTTTTTGATTAAGAAAAAAGTGGATGATATTTCAGATCAATACTTAATAGGCATAGGCTTTATCATGTGTTATGTTGGTGTGATCATTAGCATGCTATTTACTTATGTTATAACAAATTTATTTGGCTTTATGTTGGGTATTATGTGCTTAACATTTGGTTTTGCATTAGTTAGTAGTTTATTAACTTCAAGATCATTAAACGCATTAACGCATGCATTTGGGGCAGGTAATGCCATTAATAATTTATTTAAATTTGCCATAGCAGGCTTAGCAAGTTATTTGATTAGTCATTTTAGTGGTTATCAATTAATGAAACAGATTTCTTTTCAACAAGCCATAATTATTTCAGTCGCCTTGATATTATGTATTATTAACCTATATTTTTTAAAAAAAACATCTAAAAAAGTCGATTAACTTATATAGTCTCTTGTGGTTTAAGTTTAAATAAATTTTCTATATTGTTAAAAATAAAATGCATGAGAGAAGTAATTAAGATACCAATTAAAATACCAAGCGCTCTTAACAAGCCATCAGTGATAACTGTTGTTGGGCCTAGACTGGGAAACGCTGTAATTGATAAAGCAATCGCAGCTTGTAAGCCACCATAACCATGCTTATGATGTTGAAAATGATAATAAATAAAAAAACCACTAATTAGAAAGAATCCTAATAATAGATAAAATAAACCATAAGTAGCAATAAAAATCAGTAAACTGCCAAATAAAATGCCAATTAAGCAGCCAATTAATCGTTGTGAGCCTTTTAATACGGTTTCCCCTGAATCAAGCTGAGTAATTGCTAAAATAGTAATTGCCATATTCAAAATACCACCTGGAATATCAAACAACTGCCACAGATAAATTGCTAGTATAATAGAAATACTAATAAATAAAGCATAACGTAATGCATGATAAGTTGATTGAATTTTAAATTGTGGTTTTTTATTAGCTTTTTTAATTGGAAAAAATACTAGCTGTATAATGACAATACAGAGTACACCGATGATATTTGTAAAAATACGATCTTTTGCAATCATTAATCCATCACCAGGAGAGAGGATAAAGGAAGTGCCAATGATAATCATATGTACGACTATAAATAGTAAAAAATAAAATTCAGTTGTTTTTTTTGATAAATAAAACCCCATAAAGCTTATTAAAATCAGAATAATAACAGACCCCCAGACAAGGGGAGGAACAATTAAAACGAAGCCTAAAGCTGCGAAGCATCCAGTAAGTGTACCTAAAATTCGACGCCAGCTTTTATAAACAATACCTTCTTGTACATTCGCTGCAATGGCAAATGCAGCAATAGGTGCCCAAAAGGATAAACCGATATGTAGATAAAAAGTGATAATAATAGCTACTAAAGCAGCAAAAGCAGTTCGATAGGCAACAATTAAATTTACAAATGAGTGTTCTTTGAATAAAAGTTCTTTAAAACCAGACATTTGCATCAGAGCCTAATCTAAATTCTTTGCTAAGCTCTGTGGGATCAAGCTTGATAATGACAGGAAAGCGATAATCAAGTCTAATCCAATCAACTAGCGGGCTAATATCAGGTAAGGCTTTATAGGCTGAATATTCAGGTCGATTAACGCCTTTGCCTACTGATAATACAGTGCCTTTTAATAGATGAAAGCCTGTTACACTAGTCATTATTGTGACTGACTGACCAACTTTAATATCACTTAAATCTGATTCTTTTACATTAGCAATGACAACCCATTCATCAGTATTGATAATTGAAAAAAGTGGCTCACCTTTGGTTATGTAATCACCAGGCTCTAGATGAAAGTTAGAAGCGATACCTGATAATCTAGCTTTGACTTGACACTGTTCAATATTGTGTAACACTTGGTTAATTTTGGCTGTAATTACTTTAATTTGTGAGATGGTATTATTTAAATTAGCCGTGATATTGGCTACTTGTGTTTGAGTTGTAATATATTTTGAGTGTTCTTGCTCTAGTGATTCTAAACTTTGATCATATTGATTTTGTGAAATTTCATTTGCTTTGGATAGTTCAGTATAACGACTTGTTTTTCGTTTCTGTATTTCAAATAGTTTTTTGCCTACAGCCATTTGTGCTTTAGCTAATTTTAATTGTCTTTGAATGTCTATTTTTTGTAGCTCTAATTGTTGTTTTTGAGCTTGTAGAATATTTTTTTCTAAAATTAATGAACTATCATCCAACTTAAATAAAATATCGCCTTTTTTAACGATGGTATTATCATGAATAAAAATTTTTTCAACCTGATTGCTTTGAAGGGCATTAACTCTGGAAAAACGGCTATAAAGATAAGCATCACGAGTAAAATGACCAAAAAAAGTTACATAGAAAAAAATAGCAATAAAAATCACTAAAATAGTGATAAACAGGGTTAAAAGGTATGATGTTTTAATTTTCATAAAATTTTATGAATCATAGCTAGTTGATTTATTCTAAGTTTAACAAATAAGACTTTGAGACAAAATATGATTATTGATTTATATTTTATTTAAAATGATGTTTTAGCAATTGTAAGTAACTTAATTCATCTGGCATTTGCGCTGTTTTTTGAGATTGCCAGATCATCTCTGCTAAAATTTCCATCATTTGATGCTCAATTTGTTCTTGTGACTGTTTTTTGCTTAATTGTTCATTGAAAAAATGTTGAATACCTTTCGGACGGTCAGTTTTAATTTGATCACGAATCGCTAAATGCAGGCTTAAATGTAAAAATGGATTTGTTTGTCCTTTTTCAGGTGTATAATCATAATCTTCATATTTAGATGGGTTTTCAATAACCGCTTGATATTCAGGGTGCTCACTAATTACTTGAGCAATTTCATTTTCAAGTGGCGTTAGGGGCAAATGATTTTGATATTTCTTCCAAGCATCAAAAAATTGGGCTCTTAATGATTGACGATTATTGCCATAAAACATTATTAATCACCTTTATATAAAACTTTATCTTTAAATTCACATTCTTTATAAATAATACATTGATCACACAATGGTTTTCGAGCTTTACAGGTGTAGCGGCCATGAAGTATTAGCCAATGATGGGCATCTTGAAGATAGGCTTTAGGGATTACTTTTAATAGATTATCTTCAACTTGATTAACTGTTTTACCTGGTGCTAAATTTAAACGATTGGATAATCTGAAAATATGTGTGTCCACTGCCATAGTAGGTTGGTTAAATGCCGTATTTAGAATGACATTAGCCGTTTTTCTACCGACACCTGGTAAGCTTTCAAGTGCTTTTCGATTATCAGGGACTTTACAGTTATGTTTTTCAATTAGCATTTGGCAAGTTTTAATAATATTTTTAGCTTTAGAGCGATATAAGCCAATACTTTTTATATATTCGATCAAACCATCTTCACCTAAGGCTAAAATCGTTTCAGGTGAATTGGCAACTGGATAAAGTTTATCCGTTGCTTTATTAACGCTAACATCAGTTGCTTGAGCTGATAAGATCACAGAAATTAATAATTCAAATGTTGATTGATAAGTTAACTCAGTTGTTGGCTTTTCATTATTTGCTTTAAATAGCTCAAAAATACGTTTAATTTTGGTTTTATTCATAAAGTTTACTTTTTTAGCTGTTTCTTTTTTGCGCGAAATTGTGCCAGTGCTTGTTGAATATAATCTTGTTTTGATTGTTTATCATCAAGCTTATTTTCCTCTGAAGTTACAGATATTTTATTTTGAATATGTTTTTGACGTTGATATTTTTCTTCTAAGTTTAAACGTTTGATTCTAGCATCATGGCGACTACGATAGTGATTTTTTAGCTTTTCTTGTTCATCATAGGCTAAATTTGTTGGTTGCTTGTAATTAGCTAACTCGATTAAATCAATACAATCCATTGGGCAAGGTTCAACGCATAGCTCACAGCCAGTGCATTCTGATTCAATGACAGTATGCATTAGACGATTAGCACCACTTATTGCATCAACAGGGCATGCTTGGATACATTTAGTACAACCAATACATAAATCTTCATTAATTACGGCAACAGTTCGTGGTTTTTCAATGCCATTATCAGGGTTTAATTCTAAAACTTGACGATTAAGTAATTTGGATAATTTCTCAATACCAGTTTTTCCACCTGGAGGGCATTGATTATGCAATGTACCTTCACTAATCGCATGAGCATAGTCCATACAGTCTTTATAACCACATTGGGTACATTGTGTTTGTGGCAATAATTGGTCAATTTCTTTTGCTGTAATTTTCATTTAATTCAAAAAAGTAGTTTTAAGCTTATTTATGATAAAAATTTTCGCTCAATAATAACGGATTTTGATTAATTTGACGAGAAAATTTATGATACTAAGATGCACAATAAAAAAAACACCTGATCAACCCTTTTCTTCTGCAGCTAGTTTGAATCAGGGCCTGCCTGGCCAAGCTCAAGAAATTAGTATTAATTAATTTTAAATTTTTATATAAGGGGTATCAAAAAAATCACAATATTAATTACCAAGGCGATCGCCCAAGCTAGAGATCTCAATGTGGCTAAATTAAGTAGATATAAAACACCATAAATTACTCGAAATATAAGATAACTGATCGCAAGCATATTAAGGGTTGATAGATTGATATTACCCAGTATATGAGCTGATAAAATTGCAGCTACAAAAATAGGTAATGCTTCAAAACTATTTTGACTTGCCCAATGCGCTCTTTGCCTATAACCGTGTAACTTTTGTAAAAATAATCTTGGTGCATGATTGTGTGCAAGATAACCTTTTTTGCATTTTGCTATTACAATCCATAGATAAGGTAATAAACAGGCGATAACAATACACCAGATACTAATTGCCATTGTTGAAAATCCATTTTTTAGTCATTTAGTTAAACGCTTAGATTGTATCAACTTTAAGTTATAATGTAACTGTAAAAACTTAGATAAATTAATTTTGCTAAATAAAAATTGACGTAACTAAAAATAATTAGTACATTTTGAAATCAAATTTATACAGTGTGTGACTGTATTTTGTGTAGGTGTGTGAGTTTTATATAACAATAGGTTGGGTTGTAAAATGCCAAAGGATTACAGAGACTTAAATCAATTTGTTCTTCGTAAAAAAGATGAAGTAATTTATAATATTCGGTTAAGTCGAACAGGTTATATTAATGGTTTAAGTGAACAAACTTGTTTAACAGCTGAGCGTCAAAATAGTTATCAAATAGCTTATCAAGAGCAATTAAAACAAACAATTAAGCAAGCAAAAATTTTGATTTCTGATGATAAGGTAGACTATTTATTAGAAAAAATAATTGCTAAAGATAGGATGCGTAAAGCAAGTGATCTATGTTTTGATTTCCATCAATTAGATGCAAGGATAGAGTATCTACAGCTAAATTGTTTAAGTTTAGCTGAATTTTATAATCAAGTGGTAGCACTTAGCTATGCAAATTGTACATCTCAAGCAATGTGCTTATGTCATTTGTTAGAACAAGCAGGTTTAGAAACAAGGCTTTTTGGTATTACAAATTATCATGATGTGGCAATTGTTTTAGGCTTAGATAAGCAGTCTGTGATTATTTCTGATCCATGGGCTGATTGCCAGTTTGAAATTCAATTAGATCATAAAATGAACTCTTTAAACGAAATTTTGCATCCAGAAAAATATGATAAAGTTATTACAGTTTTGGCTCAATACTACCCATTTATTAAAAAATATATAGATGATACAATCACGTGTGCATTTTCGATACGTGACTCAAACCAATATTTACGCAAAGTTGCAGCTAAAAGAACCTATCAAACTAGAAATGATAGTGAAATAAAGCAAATAAACTTAATACCTGATGAGCAGTCAAAAGAAAAAATTTATACATTTTAAATGTAGAGGTGTCGATTTATCGTACCCCGATGCTTATGCTAATAGCTCTTTAGATAGGCTTAGTTAAATCAATTTTATAAACCTCAAAGCCTAATTGGTTAATACCTTGAGCAGTAACTGGGTATTGGGCATGTTTGAGAATATAATTTTTGGCTTCTTTAGTTGGTGTACTTTCAAATATAATATCTAAGTTAGCTTGACTATAAATAGGTGCAATAGACCAATTGGGTTTTAATGATGATACTAGGCTTTGGTGTTTTTTAGATTTTTCAGTAATATAATGGCTTACTATTTCACGTAGACTATCAGCAGATTGATAAACGATAATAGGTTTTTTGGTGCCGGCAAATGATTTACCAAATGCGCGATAATTATTCGTTGATAAAATAAAGAATTGATCACTTTTAATCGGTTTACCATGATAGCTTAGCTTTTCAATTCGCTGGCTATTTGGATTGATTAAATGACACTCATTATCATAGCGAGGTGCTTTAGTGACGTTAATTTGATAATTAATGCCATCGATAATATCAAAATTATAAGTTCGATATTGCCAGTTAATCAGGTTTTGTTCTTTGGTTATATTTGGGTTAATTTGATTAAATTGACCGCTTGCACACTCAAGCCATTCTTTTAATTGTTGGCCATTAATTTTAAGCGCGACTAATGTATTAGGGTATACATATAAATCTGAGATGTTTTTAAGTGATAGTTTACCTTGAGCAACATTAACATAGCCATTAGGGTCATTATGGCGATTACCTGCTTTAAAAGGTGCCATTGCAGCTAATATTGGTAGATTTTCATATTGCTTGTCTTTTTTAATGATTGATTTGATATAGCTAATTTGAGCATCATTAATGATGCGAATTGAAGGCGAAAACTGTATCAGTGCTAAAAATGAATTTAAAGGAATATGACTATAACCAACGGCTTGATTCATATACTTGACAGTGCCATTATGATCAGATTGTAACGCTAAAAGAATGGCTTTGTTGGGTTTAAGCTTGCTTTTAGCAACAGAAATAGACTGAGCTTTACCTGATTGAATTATCCATTGACCATCTTTATTTGATAATACAAGATTTATAACGCCAAGATGACTACCCCAATAGCCTGGCATGGTCGCAAAAACACCATTAATTGTTCCGTTTTTAAGATTAACATTAGGTATATTTTTAAAGTCATTAGATGGAAATACACCGTGACTATGACCAAATAGGATGACATTAATATCTTTAATTTGAGATAAGTAGTATACGGCGTTTTCAATACCTTTATGATAAGGCTCATTGGATAAGCCAGAGTGAGGGATTGCAATAATTAAATCTGCACCTTGTTGTTTCATCTTAGGTACTAATTCTTTAGCTACTTCAATTATATCACGAACAACAACTTTTCCTTGTAAATTTTGTTTATCCCAAAGCATAATCTGTGGTGGTACAAAGCCAATAAAACCAATTTTAAGCGTATGCTTTTTACCTTTTGTATCTAGCAGTTGCATAGATTTAATTAAATATTGTTGGAAATAAGGTTTTAATGGTTTTCTGTGACCATTATCATAGTAAACATTGGCATTAATATAGGGAAAGTTAGCATCAGATATTGCCTTATTTAAATAGTCAAGTCCAAAATTAAAATCATGATTACCTAAGTTTGCAACGCTATAATTCAGTTGATTCATTGCTTTATAAGCTGGATGTAACCCCTCTTTATCTAGGCCTTTATGGTGAACATAATCGCCCATAGGATTACCTTGTAGAATATCGCCATTATCAACTAGGATGGTATTTTTGTTTTTAGCTTGTTGTTGTTTAATTAAACTGGCGGTTAATGCTAAGCCAAATTGTGTTGATGGTTTATCTTGATAATAATCATAATTATCGAAGTAGCTGTGTAAATCAGTTGTCTCTAGTATTTGTAAATCAATGGTTTGTGCAAATAATGGTTTAAAAAATACTAAAGCAAATACAATGCTATATAGATATTTCATATTGATATTTATTCCTTTTTAAAAGTATTGAAGCTAGCTTGTATGAAAGTCAGAAATCATGAATGTTTCAGGGCAATTATCATTTTTTGCATGATTAGCTAATGGTAATAATTCAGCTAGATGTGGTAAATTAATACCATTGAGTAATGGTAGATTGACATAGACATCAACTAACATATTATTCTGACAACCAAGATAGATTTTGTCACTGGCACCTTTTCCAAATGCTTGATCAAACTCATTGTTAAATTCAGAAATTGTCATAGATTTACCGATGTGGCTATCAATAAATAGCATTAAGTTTTTTGAATTGTTGATTTCATCAATTAGTTCGATAGCTTGATCATAATAGTCATTTTGATTGAGTAATTGGCAACTACCATGTTTATTCCACTCATAACGTTCAAGGCATGAACCATGTGCATAACTTGGCATCAATCGTAATAGATTAGTTGAGGTATCATCATCAAGTTGTAATGGATTGTAATCACAAAAACTACTTTCTTTTTTTGTATTGCAAAAACCATAATTAGTACCACAAGCATTTTGATTGGGCCATAAGCCATGCAGACTAAAATGTGTTGCATTATAATTATCTTTTGGAAAATCTAAACATTCAGGTTTACCTTGTTTGTAACCATAAGTTTGACAAAAACCACTTTGCCAGCTTAAAGCGAGTACATAGTTATCTGCTTTACCGGGTTGCTGTACACAGCTTGAAGTTGGATCAACATGTGCAATACCACAAGATTGACTAACCCAGCGTAAAGTACTTTCAGGTGCATTAGCAATATATAAGCGATACCAGGATGGGTTTTCGTCAGTATTACCTTCAGTAATATCATATGTTTCACCTTTGGAGATAGTGATATCTCCTGGGTTTGTTTGTTTATTTTTTGATACGTAGGCGGGACAAGATTCAGCTGTGACATCAAATGTACCAGATAAGGGGGATGCATTGATATTAAGCGGAATAAACGTAACGCTAATTAGCGCTATTTGTATGATAGAGGTATAATTTTTAAAGCATTTCATCGGTTAAATTCCTTTCTGATGAAATAATTAAATTAAGTTGACGATACGGTGATGCGTATCATTTGTCAAATTGTTTTTCAAAGACATATCATTTGCAATATGTTAATTTCAAGTTCATATTAATTTTGAAATTAATACAATGTTATTGGAGTGGTTAGGGATGATATTTAGGCAATTATTTGATAGAGAAACTTGTACTTATACATATCTTTTAGCATCTGATATTGGTAGAGAGGCAATTATTATTGACCCGGTTAAAGAAAACATCAAACAGTATCTTCAGTTATTTAGAGAACTAAAACTAAAATTAGTCGCAGCAATTGATACGCATGTACATGCCGATCATATTACAGCAATTGGTACACTTGCTCAAAAGACTGATTGCTTATCTATTATGGGCGAAAAAGCTCAAGCAGAACTGGTTTCTTTAAAATTAAAAGATGCTGAAAAAATGAATTTTGATGGCATTGTATTAGAGTCAATTTATACACCTGGACATACTGATGATTCATATAGTTATTTAATTGATAATAAAGTATTTACGGGAGATACATTATTGATTAGAGGCTCTGGAAGAACGGATTTTCAAAATGGTTGTCCCTATGTTCAGTATGATAGCATTACTAATAAATTATTTAGATTAGATGAAAATACGCTTGTCTATCCCGCACATGATTATAATGGAAGTACTTCAAGTACAATATGGGAAGAGAAAAACTTTAATCCGAGGCTTCAAGTGAATTCAGCTGATGAATATGCTGAAATTATGAACAATTTAAATTTAGCAAATCCAAAATATATGGATGTTGCAGTACCATTAAATCTAAAGTGTGGTCTTGCATAGTTAGGGTTGTAGAGGCGCGATTCATCGCGCCTTAGAGAGTATAGAATTTATTTCACAAACGGAAACCAAAGCATTGATAGTATTTTTTGTGTTTGATGTGGGTTTCTATAAGGCGCTAGACCAATTTGCATTTGTTGATGGCCTTTTTTAGGTTGTTTGCGGTAAGTGCCAAATAGGCGATCCCATATCGATAGATTAAAACCATAATTACTATTCGTCTCTTTGAAAATGACTGAATGATGAATACGATGCATATCAGGAGTTACAATAAAACTACGGAGTAATTTATCAAATAAGCGATTTAAATGAATATTACTATGATTAAACATTGAAGTTGCATTTAAGATTACTTCAAATAAAAGCACACTAACAGCTGGCGCACCAATAAATATAATAGCTGCAAATTTAATTAATAATGACAGAATAATCTCACCTGGGTGAAATCGTAAACCTGTAGTTACATCAATATCTTGATCAATATGATGCACACGATGAAAGCGCCATAGAATCGGTAGAGCATGAAAGATAACATGTTGTAAATAAATGACAAAATCTAAAAAAATAATAGATAGAATAACTGATAGATAAAAGGGTAGATTTAGATAATAAAATAAACCAAATTGTTGTGAATTTGCCCATAATGCAACCCCTATAGCTGCAGTGGGAAAGAGAATTTTTAAGATAATACTATTTAAAATGACAATCGTGATATTATTAAACCAACGTGTTGGTTTTTTAATTGCTAATTGACGCTTTGGAATAATGATCTCTAACATACCCATAATGACAAAAATACTAAAAAATGCGCCTAAGCGAATCCAAATCTCATAATCTAATAAATGCATTTAAATTTCCAATTCATCATTTTAATTGAGGATACTGCATTTGAAGTTTTGTTACCATCATATAAATGACAATTAATAAGCTGACTATAACAATAATATTTAATAGGTGAAATAAAGTATAATATCGAAATGGCTTTAGGGTTGTCTTGATATTTCTATAATTAATTTGTTTGATAATAAAAATACCTACTACACCAGCAATTATTTGTGCTAAAAAACTAGTACGTGGCAATACAATAAAGACAGGTGCTTTTCCATGTTTAGATATTGTGACATTGGATGAATATATTGATGCATTAGATAGTGATAAGATTGAACAAATTATTGAATAGAAACGCGATTTATCGCATTTAGGGTTAAAAATAGCTTGAGTTAATCTTATATCAAGCTAGCAAATAATCATTCAAAATCATAAGATGTTTTTTGTATAATTAACTTAGGTAGTTAAGGGAGTAACATGCCTAGTTTTATGATGTCATCCGAAGCAACAATGCGAATGATTCAACTATTTAAAAATCCAACCGTATCTGAAGAGGATGCGCTAAAGAAGCTACAAGACTATATAAGTAATGCAGATCTTTATATTAAAGATCAATTTGGTCATACGCTATTACATTTAGCTGTTTTAACAAATTCTCAATTGCTTGTGCAAGGACTATTAAACAAGATGGCTGAAATGGATGGTGGCCATTATTTGAACTTTACCAATCAAAATGGTCAAACAGCGCTATTTTTAGCGGTTAATCAAGGTAATTATTCGATAGCAAAGCTTTTAATACAATCTGGCGCAAATAAACATTATTTTTCAAGAGATAGTATTAGCGCTTATCAACTTGCAGAGCAAAAAGATGACCAAGATATGCTACAGATATTAGATGGTGAGAATATTGAATTAAGTCAACAGAAGAGAGAAAATCTACCCTTTTATACATATACAGTGCCAGAGTCTACAAGCTATAGTTGCGTTATTTCATAATACAAAGATCGATAATTGAAAAAAAATATAAAAAACATATAGTTAATACCGAGACGCGATAAATCGACGTCTCTACAAATGGTATGAATTTGCGTGAGGTTTTTCTTGTTAGATAATCAGTATTAATTGAAAGATCAATAGGATCTAATACAACCGATTTAAACCATTTAATGCAGCAACACGATAGGCTTCAGCCATTGTTGGATAGTTAAAGGTAGTATTAACAAAGTACATTAATGTATTAGCCTTACCTTTTTGTGACATAATTGCTTGGCCAATATGAATAATTTCAGATGCTTGATTGCCAAAGCAATGAATACCAAGAATTTTTAAACTCTCTCTGTGAAACAAAATCTTTAACATACCAGTTTTTCTACCAGCAATTTGTGCTCTGGCTAAATCTTTAAAGAAGGAGTGACCAATTTCGTAGGGTATTTTTTCAGCGGTTAATTCTTTTTCAGTTTTACCAACTGAAGATATTTCTGGCAGTGTGTAAATACCTGTTGGTATGTCTTTAACTAAATGTGCGTCGCAATGGCCTTCTAAAATATGCGTTGCGGCAAAACGACCTTGATCAAAGGCAGCAGATGCTAGAGATGGATAACCAACCACATCACCAACAGCGTAGATGTGTGAGTGATTTAATGTTTGGTAGTTTTCATTAACCTCTACAGAACCCCGGGAGTCAGTTTTGATATGAATTTTTTCTAATCCCATATGATCTGTATTACCTGTTCTACCTTGAGCAAATAAAAAGTAGTCTGAGTGGATTACTTTATTGGACTTTAAAGTTAGAGTAACGCCATGATCATCAGCAACAATAGATTTATAAGATTCATTATGACGAATTCTAACGCCTTGTTCTCTTAAGTGATAACTTAAAGCATCAATAATCTCATCATCTAAAAAAGATAATAATTGACCGCGTGTATTAATTAGATTGACACGCATTTTTAGCGTTCTAAAAATAGAAGCATATTCACAACCAATGACACCAGCACCATAAATGGTAATACTCTTAGGGCTTTCTTTTAAGTTAAGTACTTTATCACTGTCTAATATTCTTGGGTGATCAAAATCAACACCTTCAGGTCGATAAGGACGCGAGCCAGTTGCAATAACAAAGCTATCGGCTATTAATGTCTCAGTTTGATGATCATCGGCAGTAACTAGAATTGTATTGGCATCAATAAACTGTGCATGGCCATGGTGCATTGTCACATCATTACGCTTATAAAAGCCAACTCGTAATTCAACTTGTTGTTTGATAACTTCTTTTGCGCTTTCAAGCATTTGTGTGTAGCTAAAGTCATGGTATTTAGAGTGAAATGCATATTCTTTTACTGCATGACGTAATGCTTTTGAAGGAATGGTGCCACGGTGTATGCAGTTGCCACCAACCGAGCGTTTCTCTTCAATGATTGCAACATTTTTACCAGACTTTGCCAATTTCAGTGCAGCACCTTCACCCGCTGGGCCACTTCCGATAACAATGGTATCATAATGCATAGATAAACCTTATATAGTATTAAGTTTAAGATAAATTTTTATTTGTATTCTATCGGCGTATTGTAGCACAGAGTGATTCATTTTGGGTTGGTTTGATCTGAAAATTTATCAATCATCTCTTTAGCATGGGCAATGGTTTGGTTCGTTAAATCAACACCACCAATAATATTAGCTATGGCTTTAATGCGTTCATCTTTATCTAGTTCTTTAATAAAAGAACGTGTTTTATTATTTGTTTGTTTTTTATAAACATGCAAATGTTGATGGCCTTGTGATGCAACTTGTGCTTGATGTGTAATACATAAAATTTGCGCTTTTTTAGATAAAATTGATAGTAACTGACCAACGATTTCAGCAGTTGCACCACTAATACCAACATCAACTTCATCAAATATTAAAGTAGGTGGGGCTACTTTTTCAGAAGCAATGACATTAATAGTTAATCCAATGCGTGATAGTTCACCACCTGATGCAATTTTTTGAATTGGCATTAAAGGCTGCCCTTGATTAAATGAGATCATAAACTCACAGTTTTCTATACCAGTTTCATTTCGGTCACTTAAAGGTGTAAAGATAATTTCAAATTCTGCTTTTGGGATATTTAACTTGCGTATATGATCTTTCGTTCGTTTTGCAAATGATCTGGCAGCATTTCTACGTTTATCAGAAAGTACGTTAGCAGCCTTGTCATATTCATTTTCTGCTTGTGTTCTTTTATCTAGTAACTGTTTAATTTCGTTATCAATGGTATTTAGTTGATTGAGACGATTTTGTAACTGATTTTGATGATCGTAAAGTTGATGAATATCTATTTTATGTTTTCTGGCAATATTATGGATTTGTGAAAGGCGTTCATTGATGGTTTCTAATGCTTCAGGATTAATCTCAATATTATTTTTTAATTGATTGAGTTCAGCATAAGCTTCTTTAATGAGTAAATTTGCTTGTTCAAGCATTTGTAGCGGGCTTTCAATGGCTTTTTGATTGAAATTTGCTTGAGAAAGTGAATAAATAATTTCATCTAATTGGCCAATTAAGTTTTCATCATTTTCATATAAATTAGTGCAGATATGATGTAGCTTATCGAGTTGCTCTGTAGCATGTGCTAACTCATTTTGGCGTTGATTAAGTGTTTCAATTTCATCAGCATTAAGTGATAGTTCATCTAGTTCATTTAATTGATAAGCTAATAATGATTGTTCAGTTTCTGCCTGTTTTTGCTTTAAATAGAGTTTATTAAGTTCTTTGTTGATTAATCCAATTGCATGAAAATTTGATTTAACTGAGTCGACTAATTTAGGTTCATTCATATAAGTATCTAATTTAATTAGCTGCTCTTTCGGACTTAATAAATCATAATGTGCATGTTGGCCATAAATGCCAATTAACAGTCTTGATAAGTTTTTAACTTGAGATAATGTTACAGGAAATCCATTAATATAGGCTTTGGATAAACCATCTTTTTTTAATACGCGCCTTAAAATACATTCATCATTATTAGTATTAAGTTCACTGTCTTTAAGCCATTTTTTTGCAATTTGTATTGATTGTATATCAAAGACTGCAGTAATGGTTGTTTTCTCTTTTTCATTTAAAAGTGCTTTATCACATCGAGCACCAAGCGCTAATTCTAATGCATCAAGTAAAATAGATTTACCAGCACCCGTTTCTCCGGTAATGACAGTCATACCATGATTAAAATGAATATGTCCCGATTCAATAATAGCGAAATGATCAATACTTAGTGAATTTAGCATCGTTTTTTATCTCTAATCCCTTTTGATTTGTTAATTATTGTAGTTAAATATTCATCTTAAAGATAGTTTTATGGGTTAATCTTAATGTCAGAGGCTCAAACATAGCAATATCATCACAAAGTGTTGGGCGTTTTTAGTTTAAGGCTTAAGTATGGGTAATTGTAATACAGTTCTTAAATTTTTGATTACTTATTGCCACTTTAGCCATTAAAATGGTTGTTTTACTTTTAAAATTTTTGAAATAATTTCAATATTTATTTTTTATAGTTGCCAAGCTATTCTTATTGAGTACGTAATGGACATGGAATTTCATTATAATTATTGATAGGGATATTTTATGGGTTTAAGTGACAATAGTGAAAGTTCATTTAAAATGCCTCAGTTACAAGAAAATTGGGTTAAAGGTTTGCCTGATATATTTGCAAGGCGAGTTATTTGGGATGAAAAAAAGCGAAATGCTGCTTGGCATAATGCTAATTTTTACTTTGAGAGAAATCTAAGTAAAAAAAAATATAAGCCTTGTTATAAGAGTGAAGATAAAGATCAATTACAAAGTCAATTCTATTATTTTGAAATCATTAATACTAGGCGATATTTGATTAGTAATTATCATGATATTTCCGGAGAATATAAAGACTTAGAAAGGTCAATTAATCTAGCAGAAGATGAACAAGGTAATTCTTATTTAATTGATTTTAGTGGCTGTCAAGGCCAACCCATTATCCATCCTTATGGCGTATTGTTAAGACAGTATATGAAAGAAGCGCTAAAAAGTGGGCAAAGAATTGATGAAGATGAGTTTTCAACAAAAATTAGCTCTGCAAGTCAACTATTAAATATCGATGCTAAAGAGATAGAAATAGCAAAAGGAAATGATTTTGTAGCACTAGAAAGACTAGGGGTTAAACGGTTTGCTGAAATTAAAACATTGATGGAGTGTAAAACAGCTAATTTAATTTTTTTTACTGAAGAGATAAATACTGACTTGAAAGAAGGTTTATTACTGAAAGTCTAATTTTTATATCAATTTTCATTAATTAATAAAGGAGGATTAATCTAATGGGATTAGAAAGTGACAGTAAAGATAAAGGCATACAAAATGAGCGTCATGAAAGTATTATTGAGCGACAAGCTAGAGAAATAGAAGAATTAAAATTGAGGTTAATGCAATTAGAAAGTAGGTTAGAGGAAACAGAAACTAAAAAAGAGGAAAAAGAGCAAGAAGATAGTTTTCAAGACTTTGGAGCTTATTTAAAAGAAAATAAAGGAAAAATTACTCGAGAACATCAATTTAATTTAGCATTTCAATTACTATTTATTGTAAGAGATCTACATAAAATGGAGGGGAAGGATGCTAGATTAAGAATAGTTTGTCCTAGTAGTTTTAAAATAAATGCACAAGGAAAAATTAGTTTAAAGGATCAAGATCAAGAATATAGTCCTAACTGGAATGAAAAGCCAATTTTCTATGCGAGATCTAATTATGATGCTGAAAATATATGGAAATCTCATTTATACAGCATTTTAAGAATGATCGGGTTGCCTGAAAACTTTCATATAGAAAAAATAGTTAATGATATTAGTGTTGATATCAATTTTTATCGTAGTCAGTCAGATCATGTTGGGACAATATTCCGTCATAATGAAACTAATGCTGTTGTAAGTTATGCTAAAGGGTTGCAATTAACATTACCTGTTGGTGATACAATAGATGATGTAATTAAAGATATGATCTTAATACAAAATTATTGGCTGGAGGCAACATTTTCAAGTGAAGCACAAAAGTTTATTAATCAAATGCCAAGTGCTTTATCCAATATGTCTGAAGTATATGGTCAACAGTTTGATCTATTTATGCAGGAATATATGCCATCTTACATGACTGGTTTAGCGCAAAAGCAAGTTCAACAAGTATTAAAACCTTCTCCATCAGATGAAATAAATCAAGTAGATCAAAACTTATTAGAAATAGTTAATCATAAAGTAGCTGATTTAGTTAATCTTTTAAAAGGGTTTATGAAAACAGCTTTAGAAGAAGTATTAGAATCCACATCAGATAAAGTTAAAAAGCATTACGCTAATATGACTTTAAAACAAGTGAAAGAATTACCTAATACAGTAGAGTCTATTTCTAAAATAAAGGAAGTAATTTTACAGGCGCTTATTATTTTTAATCATCAAGTTGGCTGGGTTAGTTCAGATGAGACAACTGCATATAAAGAATCAAAAAGAATGTTTACTGCTTTAAAGAATACGATTAATGGTGCTTCTATTGGTATTAAACTCTCAGATGAAGATTGGCAAAATGCGCAAAGTGGCAAGCTGGATGAATTAAAGCAACGGCACTCAGAAATGAATTTAATGACTTATCAACAATGGGATCAAACACACCCACAAGAAGAAAAAGAAAATGCTTCCTATTGGGGAGCATTGAATTTTTTTCAGAAAAGGGATGAAGAACTTCAACTGAAGAAAGCTGATAAGACGTTAGAATTAGAGTAAACAAGGAGAGATAAAATGCCATTACCAAATGTTAATGAACCAAAGTCAATTAGAGATCAATTATCTGATCCAAAAAAATCACAACATATTAAAGAAATAGAATTTGCAGAAAAAAATCTAGTCGTTGATGAGTCAATTACTTTAACGCATAGCTTAGGTGAAAGTACAAAAATATGTTTAGCGCAAGATAAAAAGGATGGAAATTTTTATTGGCTAAAGACTCAACCAGTAGAGAAAAGTTATGTTGTTCATACAGATCATGCTGCATCAATTGGTATTGCACCTTCAGCTGAAATTGATGATCCAGAAAAAAAAGAGAAGCAGATTGGATTTTTATATCCTTATGGCCAACAATTGGATCAATATTTAGAAAATTTTAAAACTAAAAAACAGCAAGGAGAGGTAACTAATGATGATGAAAGTAAGTTAGTCATTAAAATTTATCTTAAGTTAAGAGAGTTAGCCTATAGAGGTATTCTTCATAAAGGCATTAATTCAGAAAATATAATGATTGACCTTAAAGGTGATATTCATTTCATTAATTTTGAACAAGCAAAGAAAAGTATAAAAATAGAAGATCAGCACCATAATATTAAATCCATTGCTCAAATATTTGGTTTTGGAGAGATAAGTGGTTTATCAAGCCATATTGATCTTGTAATAATTGGACTTATTTCATCAAGATCTAATATTAATTTTAATTCTGATCAGGCAAATGCACTTGAAAAAAGTCAAGAAGCTAGAGATTTTATAATTAATATGTATCAACTTAATTCAGATAATATTAATCAATCTTTGTTAGAGGCATTATTTTTAAAGCTACCTAATTGTGAAAATAAGGTTGACATTTATGGTGACAATATTAGTCAAAAATCAAATATAGATGAGCTAATTGATAATGCATCAAGAATAAAAAAGAAGATGTTTGGTGATGATAAAGCAGTTGACTTCATTGATAAAGTTATTGTTGATTTAATCATTAATGGTAAGCTTGGAGCTAATTTAAATTTAGCACAAAAAAATGTATTAAATAATAGTAAAGAGATTAGAGCTATGATTATCGGAGCTTATCATCTAGATACAAATGCAGTAAATCAAAAGTTTTTAGAGTCCGTATTTTCTCAAATACCTATATGCACAACAAAGGTAACATTAAAAGACGCACAACAACAAAAAGAGAATGATTATGATAAGTTACTAGTAGTACATGAATTGGTTAAAGGTGGCCTAATGAAACTAGCTTATAATCATTCAGATGTTGAAGTAAATGGGATTAAAGCTAATTTATATAAGCAGTTATTTAAAGATGTTGATTCAAAGTATTTCAATAGGAATGAACTACTTTTATTATTATCTCAATTAGACGAAATTGAGCTATTGGACCATCGATTTGATCAAGCTGGTCCAAAGATTGAATCATTACATAATTTGGAAATACAAACGGCTAAAAACTTATTAAATTTTGATGTAGAGAAAAATAAATTAAAAGTTAAAGACTTACAGGTATCATTTGTCGCTAATGCATTAAAAGTTGGCTTAATTCAAGCACAAAACCATGGAAATATAATAGATGATACGGTGAATGAATTTATCTCAAGAACACTTAAAGAATTAGATAGTCCTAGTCTTACTTTAGAAGAAGTATCAGGCTATTATAAACAGTCATTAAGGATGTTAACGTATGACCCAGCTAGGTGGAGCCGCTCTTATGGTTATCCTGAATATACTCAATCTTATGTTGTTAGTGATCCTTATTTAAAAATTGTTCAAAATAAATTTGCCATTTCTGAGGCTGATAGAAAGTCTATTATTTATGATGGAGAAACAACGGTAAGTCAGTTTGGTGTAAAAAAACATGCGCAATTAAAACTAGAATATGAAAACGAAAAGGTTAAAATACAGGAGCTACCAGAACCTAAAGAAACAAATAAACCATTCCAAAAGCAAGGTGAAATAGTAGCTGAATTAGCTAAAAAGCAACAACAAAGAACTCCATTATCGCCAGATCAATAATTGTAATCATACTGCGCTAAATAAAACGTAGTACCTTTTAGTTGTGGGTCTTCTTTTTTATGTTGAATAATTTTAAAATGATGCTTTTTAAGTAAGCTTTCATAAGCCTTTGGTGAAAGGGATGCATGATATAGTTCAATACCGCCATTATTACCCCAAACTTCACCTTCACTTGGTCCGGCAGTAAAAAGTAGATAACCGTCTTTTTTGATATGTTGTTCAAAAACACCAAACATAAGTTTTTGATCTTCAGGTGGTAAGTGGAAAAAGCTATGCCAGGCAAGAATAACATCAAATTTTTGATTTAGTTTAAGTGCTCGCATATCTTTTAAAATCAATTGGCACTTTGGAAACGCTTTTTTGGCAATTTCAATCATTTTTATACTGGCATCTACCCCTGTAATTTCAAATCCTTGATTATAGAAATACGCTAAGATAGGTTTACCATTACCACAGCCAAGATCAAGAATCGTTGCAGAAGGTTTAATATGTTGAATAATCCAATCGAGATAAGGTTTTTCAAATAGTTCAGTTGAGCGATGTTTGGAGAACCAGTCAGCAATTTGATTATATGATTGATAAACTGATTTAGGGTTGCTTTTAGGCATGATGGATAAGGATATGATTATAAATTACTTATTAGTATATCAGTTAAAATTTAAAAATAAATTAAATCATTTCTATGATAACGAAGATAAGTACGATACGAAAGACCCAAATTGATACTTTTTCTGGACATTTTTTGACAATTCTAACACCAATTGGTGTACCAATTAATGAGCCAACTAATAAACCAATAAAAGCTGGTAAATAAAGATAGCCTAAACTGTAAGCGGGTAAACTAGAAGCATGTAAGCTAGTAGCGACAGTGGCAACGGTTGCAAAAAATCCCATTGGAAATGCGAGCGTTGCAGACATAGCAGCTGCATTTTTCATAGGATAATGATAGTGTTGCATATAAGGGTTAACAACACCTGAGCCGCCAATACCGACTAAACTAGCTAACATACCTGTTGCAGCCCCCATGGTTGCACAAGATACTTTAGATGGCATAATTGGGTTATGATGATGCTTGTCAAGGTTAATAAAAGTTTTGATAAATACAGAAATAATAACCAATAAAAATATAATTTTTATTGCTTCACTTGGAATAATTTTTCCTAATAAAGCACCAACAATGGCTCCAATTAATATGGTTGGAATAGCAAATTTTACAATTGGATAGATGATATTTCTCTGACGATGATGCTTATAAGAACTATATAAAGCATTAACCATAATAAAGGCTAGTGACGTTGCAACAGCCAAATGCATGGCAATTGGAAACGGGATATGTTGATATTGACTGATCCAAAGCATTAATGGAATGATGATGACACCACCACCAGCACCTATCCAGCCTGCTAGGATGCCTGCAATAATTCCAGCTATGATATAGGTAATTAAAATCATTTTAACAATCCTCATTTTATTATTGTTGTTAATTGATGATGATCAGTTTATTGTGTTTGTATAAATTACTCAAATGAATTAAAATTATATATAACATTCCAAAATGGAATAATAAGAGGTATCTATATGAAATATATTGAAACATTTCTAGCTATTGTTGATTATGGTTCGTTTACCGAAGCCTCTGAACGCTTATTTTTAACTCAGCCAACGATTACAAAGCGTATTGCTCAATTAGAAGAAAAGCTTAATAATGAACTATTTAAGAGAGTTGGTCATAAAGTATATTTAACCGATGCAGGTGAGGCTTTTTTACCTTATGCAAGAAAAATTCAACAAAACTGGACAGATACGATTAATTTAATGGCTGAATATAATAAGGATGTAATAGGAACATTAGTCTTGCGTTGTAACTATCATTTAGGCTTATATGTATTTCCTAAGATTATGAAAGAGTATATGGCATGTTATCCCAAAGTTAATTTAGAGATGGATTTTAATGATTCATATTCAATTATTGAAGAAGTAATTGATTATAAGGCAGAAATAGGCTTAATTACATTATTAGATAAACTGCCTGAGGAAATTGAATATACAAAAATAAGAACATCCAATATGTTGGTTGCAATAGCAGTATCACATCCATTTTGGAATGAAAAAGGTAGTTATTTATCCAGGTTGGCTAAAGTGCCAGTGATTACGCCTAAAAAGCAAAATCAATACCATAGTAAATTACATCAACTCATTAAAAAATTTAATATTCAGCCACCTGAGATTACAAATATCAATATGATTGAAGCGATTAAGCAGTTAGTTGAAACAGGGTTAGGTTGGTCAATTTTGCACGATTATATGCTGAATGATCGACTAAAAGAAATTCCTGTTTTAGATCAGCCATTAAGAATAAGTGCGGGCATTATCTATCGAAAGGATACGGTGTTATCAAAACCAGCTAAGAAAATGATTGAAACTGCATTAAAATTAGAGTTACTTACCAATACAGAAGGATGAAAAAATTTCACCTAATAGATCATCTGCTGTAAATGCACCAGTTATTGATGATAAGGCATTTTGTGCTAATTTTAATTCTTCAGCTAATAATTCACCATGATGATATGTTAATTGTTCAAAGCCACTATTTAAATGGTTTAAAGCAGATTCTAATGCTTGAATATGACGTGATCGTGCAGTAAAAAGGCTTTCATTGGTTGCCTTAAATCCGATAATTTCTAAGAGTTTATTCTTTAGTTTTTCAATACCATAGCCAGTTTTAGCCGAGATATGGATGCTGTTATCACTGTCTTTAGGTAGTTCACTGAGTAAATCAATTTTGTTATAAATATTAACCGTCGGGATGTTATCAGGTAATGTGTCAAATTTAGCTAGATTAGTTGGTATTTTAGACTTAGCAGTTGGTTCAGCCATTTCATTAACATCATTAACTAATAAAATACAGTCAGCTTCTTCTATTGCGGTTAATGCGCGTTTAATACCTTCTTGTTCAACTGGGTCATAACTTTCTCTTAAGCCAGCAGTGTCAATAATATGTAATGGTAAGCCGTTAATATGAATATGTTCTTTTAAAACATCACGTGTGGTACCTGCAATGTCTGTGACAATGGCTGATTCTTTACCAGATAATGTATTTAAAAGACTTGATTTTCCTGCATTTGGCTTTCCAGCGATAACAACCGTCATACCTTCTCTGAGTATGGCGCCTTGGCGGGAAGTATCAATAATTTTATCAACTTGCTTTTGCAAATTGCTTAATTTATCTTCAATATGACCATCAGATAAGAAGTCAATTTCTTCATCGGGAAAATCAATCGCACTTTCGACGTAAGTTCTTAAATAGATTAACTGCTCAACTAATTGATTAATTTGTTTGGAAAAAACACCTTCTAAGGAGCGCATTGCCGATTTGGCAGCATTTTCAGATGAAGCGGCAATTAAATCTGCAATTGCTTCAGCTTGAGTAAGATCGAGCTTTTCATTTAAAAAAGCACGTTCTGAAAATTCACCAGGTTTAGCAAGTAGTGCGCCATGTTTAAGGGCTGTTTTAATGATTAAGTCCATAACAACAGGGCCACCATGACCTTGAAGTTCAACAATATCTTCACCAGTAAATGAATTAGGTGCTTTAAAGTAGATGGCAATACCTTGGTCAATGATCTGTTCTTTATCGTCATAAAAATTTAGGTAATGAGCATGACGTGCTTTTAACTTAGTTTGAGTTAATTGACAACCAATTGTATAAGCAGTATTTCCAGATAAGCGAATAACGCCAATGCTTCCTTGTCCAGGTGGAGTTGCTAAAGCAACAATGGTGTCTTTTTGTTTTAGCATAAATTACAACTACTCGAAACTATTATGGTTAAGGGGTTAGAGAAATTGTAACGAATTAGAGAATTAATAAAAAGGATAATGTTAAGTTTATCTATGTTATCTTAAATGAAGTACTTTTTCACGTAAACTTTTACCTGGCTTAAAATGAATGGCATATTGTGTAGCACCAGGGATAACTTGTCCAGTTTTAGGGTTGCGTACAACTTTATTTTTATGTTCATGCACTTCAAAACTACCAAATCCTCTAATTTCAATACGACGATTTCTAGCTAAAGCTTGTGACATAACATTAACGATAGTTTTAACTGCTTCTGCAGCTTGTTCATTATGCACTTGAACTTGATGACTAAGTTTTTTAATAATCTCAGATCTTGTCACATAGTTATTGCTCATAGGTCAACCCTTTTTTTATTGCTGATAATTTATAAATAGTTGATAAATCTTCTTTTTGCAACTTTTTTATAGGCTTATTTAATCTCATCATGATCAATTGTTCTGCCATGATGCTCTTCATTATTTTGCTGATTATATTCTTGTTGCTTTTCTTGCATTGCCTTTAAATGCTTCATAATACGATAGCGTAAAATGATCACATAAATAACACCAACAACTGCAATTGCTAAAAATAGCGGAAAGAAAACAACAAAGAAAACAGCAGCAAGTACAATAATTGCGATTAATGTTAAGATTGATTTGACAGTAGAATTCATGATAAATACTCTTAGCTTTTAGTTTTTCTAGCCAATATAATGTTTAAATTTATAAACAGTGATTATACTTAAATTAAGCAGAAATTGATATATGATTAATATAATTTAATCTAATATTCAGTTAAGTGGAATTTGTAATGAAGAAATTGATTTGTCAATTGACTTTTTTAGCCATATTAGGGCTATTTTTAAGTGCTTGTTCTAGCGATGATAATTCATCTGTCTCAGATAAGTTTAAGTCAGCATCAGATGATGTGGTGTCAGCATCAAAAAAAGCTGCTAGTGCAACCTCACAAGCAGCGGGTAATACTTGGGATGCTACAAAAGATACCGCTAAAGAAATCAATAAATGATTAGAACGCTATATTCGATTAGTTGAATTAATATAAAAAAAACGCTGTTTTTCTAAGTGATAGGCAGCAAGCTTACCACCCCAAACACATCCATAGTCTAAAGCAATTACACTAGATAAGCCTGTTTTACCTTCCAGTGCAGCCCAATGACCAAATAATAAAATATCTAAATCATCTAATTGAAAGTTAGGAATTAAAAACCAAGGAACTAAATGATTGGGAATTAAATCAATTGGACCTTTGAAGTTAAGATCAAGTCGAGCTGCGTGATCACATAGTCGCATGCGAGTTAAATAATTAATAATGCACCGAAGTCTGTCAATGCCTTCTAATTGCTCATTCCATAAATCAGGTTTATTTCCGTAGAGATGTTTTAATAATTGATGAATATTTTCAGATATTAGCGCTTCGGTTACTTCATCAGCATATGCTTGAGTATCAGAGGTACTCCAAAAGGCAGGGATACCCGCATGTGTTAAATGATAGTTTTCATAATTTAAATAAAGTGGTAAATGTCTTAGATATTCAATTAGATCAATTTTATCTTTAGCATTTAAAATCGGCATTAATGTATCAGAAGGTTTATGATTGGCATATCCATAAGCAATTGCAAGTAGATGTAAATCATGATTACCTAAAACACAGTGGATTGCTTGATGGTTTTTAGTAACAAAACGAAGAACTTCAAGTGATTGAGGGCCTCGATTAACCAAATCACCTGATAGTAATAGTTGGTCGTTCTTAGGGTTAAACTCAATTAACTCTAATAGTGTCATAAATTCACGATAGCAACCTTGAATATCACCAATTGCATATACACTCATAAATTTGCCACATAATTACTAATTGCAACGAATGACTCAAGTTCTAGGTTTTCTGCTCTTAATTTAGGATTAATATTGACTTGTTTGAAGTCATCAGCATTTAAGAATAATTTTAAGCTATTACTAATAGTTTTTCTACGTTGTTGAAATGCATGAAATACAACACGCTCAAATATATGATAGTCTTCTAATCTTAGGCGATTTTTTTTAGGTTTTAGTCGAATAACAGCAGAATCTACTTTTGGCTGAGGCTTAAATGCACTTGGTGGTACATTGATTATGTGCTCAATATGACAGAAATAGCTGATAATAACACTTAAACGGCCGTAAGTTTTATTATTTGGTGATGCACATAATCGATCGATGACTTCCTTTTGCAGCATAAAAATCATTGATTCAAATTGATGAGTATACTGCATTAAGTGAATTAATAGTGGTGTTGAAATATTGTAGGGTAAATTACCAATTAATTTATTTTGAGTAGTCACTGTGGTATCAATAAGTTGGCTATAATCAGTTTTTAGTGCATCTTGATTCAAAATGTTAATTTGATTATTTCTATCAATTTCATGAAGGTATGGAATAACATCTTTATCGATTTCAATTACATTGAGATGCTTAAGTTTAGCTAATAAAAGTTTAGTTAAAGCACCCAGCCCTGGCCCAATTTCAGTAACGTTATCATCTTGTTTAAATTCACCAGCATCAATGATTCGATTAATAATATATGGATCAACTAAAAAGTTTTGTCCAAAACGTTTTTTAGCTTGGTGTTTCATTAACTGTCTAATTCCGGCATATTTAATTCAGGAATTAATATTTTAACGTAGGCTTCACCTCTTAATGATAATTGCCAACTTTTAACCATTTGCTCAGCTTTTTGGCGAAATAAAATATTCGCTGCTTGCATATGTAAGTAGTTTTTAGTGTCATCTGTTTTACGTTTGGCTAAAACTTTAATAATTTGCCATGTATCTCCAACTTGAAACGGTTGACTTACCTTACCAATCGGTGTTGTTTCAATCATATGTGCTAATTCTGGGGCTACTTGACTTAAATTAACCCAACCCAGATCGCCTCCTTTTGATGCAACATCATAGTTTTGTGTATTTGCTTTGGCAAGCTCTGAAAATGATTTATGATTATCCAGTGCGATAATGATTCGTTCTAATTGAGCTTTAGCTTGTTGTGTATTAAGAATTGGTGTTAATTTAAGTAATATTTGCTCAACATGATATTGTTCGATCCAATGCTTTTGGCTGTCTTTCACCTGAATATTATTTAATTGTAAGATTTGTAAAGCGCCATTGGCTTCAAATGGGCCTATGATTTCACCTTTTTTCATTGATTTAACTTTACCTGCATAAATAGTTGGTAACTCATCTAGCGTTTTAAAGCCAAGCTCACCACCAGATAAAGCATTACCACTTTGAGAGTATTTGCGAGCAGCTTCAAAGAAGGTGATTTTACCAGATTTGATTTCATTAACTAATTTGCTAGCAGAGGCTTTGGCTTTTTCAATAGAGTCAGGTGTTTTATCGTTAGGCAGAGGAATCAAGATATTGGAAAGATCATAACGTTTAACTGCCGGCTGTTTAAGGTGTTTTTCTACATATTGATTAATATCTTTTGGTGAGATGAAAATAGAACCAGCAACAAGTTTTTGTTGCATTTTTTGAACGATAAGCTGTTTATGCATTGTATCGTAATATTGTTGATAATTAAGGCCACTTGATTTTAGCTTATCTTTTAATTGCGCTACGGTAATATGGTTTTGATCAGCAATCATTTTAATTGTTTGATTAATTTCATCGTCTGTTACGGTAATATGGTTTCTTTTAGCTAATTCAAGAATAATTGCTTGATTAATTAGTTGTTGTAATACTTGACGTTTTAATGTTAAATCATCAGGTAGTGATAAACCTTGATCTTGTATTTGAGCTTTGGTTTGTTCAACGGCTTGATTTAATTGTTCAGAGGTAATAACACCATTGTTAACAATTGCAATAATTTGATTAAAAACAGCTGCTTTATTCTCGCTGTTAGTACTTTTGGCTGGTTGATTAAATTGAATATTTTGTAATGTGTTTTTTGCAGCATCTTGATTATCAAGTTTTGTTTGCGTATCTGCTATAGCATTGGTTAGATAAGTAAGTGACAATGCAAGTGCTAATGTAGTAAAGAATTTATTAGACATAGATATCCTGTTGAGTCAATTTTTTTAACTTTTGCATGTAGTTAATTTATTATATGCATTTTAAAGCAATCAACAAGGTTTAAAAAGGTGAATCTGATTTATAGCCATCAATTTGTGTTAAAAGGTCATTTAATTGATTAGCGCTAGAGCCACCTAGGCCTTTTAGTTCAATTTGGAACACTAAAGCAGTCGATAATGGTCCAGAGACTTCTGCTGGATCATTAATATTGCTACCAAAGCTATTTGAAATATAACGTTGATAAACAAATCTAGCAGCCCAACTACAAGCATCATACGAGATGCCAGCAAACATATTTAGTGAGCGTTTATAGTTGAAAGAATAATTCCATAATCCAATAATTGACCAATGCTCTGTTAATTTATAAAGCCCTGATAAGGTAATACTAGAAATGCTAGGTGGCGATGCACCATTAAGTAAGTCTTCAGTACTTAGTAGTGAATAATCATTGGCGTTATTATTATATGCAGCATTTAAAATCAGGCCAGAATTTGGTTTATATTGTAAGGAGTAATTCTGACTGTCTATATGTTTATCACCTATGTTATAAGTCATATCAGCCTTAAATGTCCAAGCATCTAAAAGATGAATGCTAGTAAATCCTGCAACATCAGAGAAATTATCTTGATAGGTTGGGTTTTCAGTAGCAATACAGCCATCAGTTCTACATATAGAGACCTTTCTATTACTAAAATAGTGAATTTGACCAATACCACCTTCAAATAGTGGCTTTCCTTTATCTGTATCAATGCTTGTTTCTAATGCGTAAGAGATTTGATTGGCATTATTGATGCGGTCATAGCCTGTAAATCGGTTTGTTTGAAATAAAGAAGAATAAGAAAAGCTTGTGAATGAAGAGTCAAAAACGGGAATATCATTTTGATCTGTATATGGGATATAAGTATAAAATAATCTAGGTTCTAGGGTTTGCTTGTAATTAGAATTATTAAAGCTAAAATTTCGATCAAAATAAAGTGCTGTATCAATATTAAATATAGGTAGGTTTCTACTAATTGGAGTATCGGGAAAACCAGGATCTTGAACACTATTTTGTTCTCTATTTTGTAGCCAGTAGTCAGTATTTGTAAATGTTAAAGTTGGTGTAAAGTAGCCCCAAGTCTCTGTTAGCGGTGTTGATAAATAGGGTGCAAGGTAAAGTCTTTGTCCATTAACTTGTTCTACACCATCTAGTGGCGATTTATAAAAGTAAGTAAATTGAGTATTAGCGCCATATTTAAGCCAGGTATAGTCACTTTGGGGTGTTATATTGGCACCAATTTGCGGTAAAGTTGCATAAGGTCTATTTGCTAATGATAAAGTAGGGTCGATAACATTATAATCTAGTAATGTGCCCGTTATATTCCATGTTGGATCAGCATAATTTAGTTGAAATTCACGATTTAATAAGGTTTGGTTAGCAGAGATAATATCATTACTATTAAAGTCATTGACAAACTGATCATCACCAACGTAGTGATAATCAAAGTAGCTCGTAAGGTTTTTGCTATAAGTACCATGAATGGTGGTATCTAATGCAGTTCTACTCATATCATCAATATCATCGTGAGGCATATAAGAAAGACTAATTTGACCACTTTGTGTTTCAGTTAAAAACCTAAGGTTGTTATTAATCATTAAACCACGGTGATTGTAGAGCGTTGGTGTGATTAATAGATCATAATTTGGTGCAAGGTTGGCATAAAATGGTGTAGTAATATAATAACCACTTTCATCGTTATAGCCAGCCATTGGATATAAAAAACCAGTTTGGCGACGATTATCAATTGGGAAATTGAAATAAGGTGTATAGAAGATTGGAAGATCTTCAACCCATAAGACGCTATTATATGCTTCACCCCTGCCTGTTTCTTTATTTAGGTCAATGGTGGTGCCTGTAATCGTCCAAGTATCAGAAGTTGGTGGAGCGGTTGTATAAGAAGCATTTTTTAGTGAATATTTTGTTTTACTAAGTTGGTGGACTACATCAGCATGACCTCTACCATAACCAGTAAAATGTGTGTATTTACAGTTGGTTGGTTGGTAGGTAGGTGATGTCAATAAACCACCACTGCTTTGAGGGTTCTCACTGACATGAATTAGATAATAAGTATCTGTTAATACGGCCGTATTTGCATTTAAATTTGCTTTGCCTTTTTGAGAGATAACTAATTGTCCAGGTTGCCTAAGACTAACATTACCAGAAGCTTCAATATTTTGTAATTTTTGCGTTTTCGGGTTTGGACTTACAGTTGCTTGGTTTGCCGTTAATGTTTGAACCCCTTTTTGCACTTCTACATTACCTTCAGCCGAAATACTACCTTCAACAGTATAATTGGCTTGTTGAGCATTTAAGCGTGTATTTTGATCAATAGGCTTTGATGGGTCATAAGTTGGAGGCTGATAATAATAACCACCACAAATATTTTTAGGGTCATTTGTTGGTACCCATCCCAGAGCTTTGGCAAGTACAATTTGTTTTTCTGAAATATCTAAGTTTTTTTGAAATAAGGCTTGTGCATCATTATTGATTTCAAGACATAGCCACTTTCCATTTTTTACTTGGCATTCCCAGCTTTTTTGTAATGGATTTTCTCCAGATATTTTTGCTATGCTAAACCCTGGTGCAAGTAGTGAAAGTAGGGTGATTGCTAAAATCTTTTTTTTCCCTAAAGCAGATTGTTGCACCATTATAAAAAATAACCTCGATTTTTGTTTTAAAATTAAGCTAGAATTTCAGAGACAAAGTTTAGCGTTTTTATCAGTGGATGGCTAGGATTTATGTATGACATTTCAACGAAGTAGATTAAAAGAGTGGATAGAAGGGTATTATGGAGGCAAAAAAATTGATATTGACTTTCTTGCTGGAGATGCAAGTTCAAGAAGATATTATAGGATTAAAAAAGAATCTAAAACATATGTTTTAATGGATGCATCTTCTGAAAAGGATAAATTAATTCAATTTATATCTATTGGGAATCTTTTTAGAAATGAAGGTGTAAAAACACCTGAAGTAATACATGTAGATACTAGTGAAGGTTTGTGTTTATTGAGTGATTTTGGAGATAGGCTGCTTTTTGATGTATTTTCTGAAGAAAAAGAAAACAATTATTATCGCTATTGTTTGGATGAATTAATTAAAATAAATCAGATTAATGGTCATGAAGTTCCAGAGTATAGTTATGAAAAATTAATTGAAGAAGCAGGCAGGATGAATGAATGGTTTTTTGAATGGATTAAACTTAAAGTATCATCAAAAGATAAAGAGATGCTATCTAGCTTATTTAATCAATTAGCAGAAGTTGCAAAGATGCAGCCTCAAACAACATTACACAGAGATTATCATAGTAAAAACATTATGATGTTAGGTTCACAAAGCCTTGGTGTTATAGATTATCAAGATGCGGTATGTGGTCCTGTAGTTTATGATTTGGTTTCATTATTAAGAGATTGTTATATTTCATGGCCTAAACAAGTAATTAACTACTGGGTTGAAGTTTATTTTCAGATGCTAAAATCTCATAATGTTATTGGAGAGAAAGTATCACTAACTGAATTTAAACATTGGTTTGATTGGGTTGGTATGCAAAGACATATCAAGTGCTTAGGTATATTTTCTTGTTTGTTTATTCGAGACGGTAGACCTAATTATTTAGAGCATATTCCGACAGTAGTGCAATATATTGTATCTGTTGCAGAAGACTATCCACAATTAAAGTTATGGCTTGAGTTTTGGCAGAATGAGGTTCAACCTAAGCTTGATCTTATTGACTTAAAAAAAGTAGTTTCAAAAGAAGTGAGTTAATTATAAATCTTTCAATACTTGATATTTGAATTAAATGACGCCATATAATCTTTAAACACACTTAAGGAGTATAAGATTTATGCGATTTGATAAATTAACTACCAAGTTTCAACAAGCCATTTCAGACGCACAATCATTAGCATTATCAAGAAATAATACGATGATTGAAACTGTCCATGTAATGATGGCATTATTAGATCAACAAGGCAGTAGTATTCGCGCTGTATTATCTAAGGCAGGTGCGAATATTAATCAATTTAGATCAGCTTTATCTAAGGCATTAGATGATCTTGCAACAACTGAAGGTTATACACAAGTTCAACCTTCTAATAATTTAATGAGAGTGTTCCAAAAAACTGAGAAACTTGCACAAGAGCGAAAAGATCAATTTGTTTCAAGTGAACTTTTTGTACAAGCTGCATTTGAAGATGGCACAGTTGATAAGATTTATAAAGAACAAAATTTAACTGAAAAGAAAATTCAGTCTGCGATCGATGAAATACGTGGTGGTGAGACAGTTAATGATGCCAATGCTGAAGAATTAAGAGGTGCATTAGAAAAATATACCGTTGATTTAACTGAAAGAGCTGAGCAAGGTAAACTTGACCCTGTGATTGGGCGTGATGATGAAATTCGTCGTACCATACAAGTTTTACAAAGACGCACTAAAAATAACCCAGTTTTAATTGGTGAGCCAGGTGTAGGTAAAACTGCAATTGTTGAAGGATTAGCACAGCGTATTGTTAATCATGAAGTACCAGAAGGTATGCGTAATAAACGTCTATTAGCGCTTGATATGGGTGCTTTAATTGCTGGTGCTAAATTTAGAGGCGAATTTGAGGAGCGACTTAAAGCTGTTTTAAATGATTTGGCCAAACAGGAAGGGCAAATTATTTTATTTATTGATGAAATTCATACGATGGTAGGTGCTGGTAAAGCAGAAGGTTCAATGGATGCGGGTAATATGTTAAAACCAGCATTAGCCAGAGGAGAATTACGCTGTGTAGGTGCAACGACCTTAAATGAATATCGTGAAAATATTGAAAAGGATGCTGCATTAGAGCGACGTTTTCAAAAAGTTTTAGTTAGTGAGCCATCAGTTGAGGATACTATTGCCATTTTAAGAGGTTTAAAAGAACGTTATGAAGTCCATCATGGTGTAGATATTACAGACCCGGCCATTGTTGCTGCAGCAACATTATCTAACCGTTATATTACTGATCGTAACCTACCAGATAAAGCAATTGATTTAATTGATGAGGCTGCAAGTCATATCCGTATGGAAATTGATTCTAAGCCAGAGAGTATGGATCGATTAGATCGTAGAATTATTCAGTTAAAAATGCAGCGAGAAGCGTTAGCAAAAGAAGATGATCAAGCGTCTAAAAAACGCCTTGAATTATTAGAAGAAGATATTAAAGAGTTAGAAAAAGAGTATGCAGATTTAGAAGAAGTTTGGAAGTCTGAAAAAGCACAGTTACAAGGCAGTCAGCATATTAAAGAAGCATTAGAGCGAGCAAAGCTTGATATGGAATCAGCAAGACGAGCTGGTGACTTGCAGCGAATGGCTGAACTACAATATGGTAAGATTCCTGAATTAGAAGAGCAGCTACAATCAATTAATGAAGCTGAAAAAGAAACACAAGCAAATTCTCATCAGCCTCAATTGGTTCATAATGCTGTAACAGAAGAGCAAATTGCTGAAGTTGTCTCAAGAGCAACCGGCATTCCTGTTTCAAGAATGATGGAGGGAGAAAAAGAAAAACTTCTGCGACTAGAGGGTGAATTAGAAAAACGTGTTGTTGGACAAAATGAAGCAGTTAGTGCTGTTGCAAATGCAGTTAGGCGCTCACGCTCTGGTCTTTCAGATCCAAATCGCCCGATTGGTTCATTTTTATTCTTAGGGCCAACAGGCGTTGGTAAAACAGAATTGACAAAAGCATTGGCTGAATTTTTATTTGATGATGAAACGGCAATGTTGAGAGTGGATATGTCTGAATTTATGGAAAAACACTCTGTTTCACGTCTAATTGGTGCGCCTCCTGGCTATGTGGGTTATGAACAAGGTGGTTATATGACAGAGTATGTTAGACGTAAGCCATACTCTGTCATACTGTTAGATGAGGTTGAAAAGGCACATCCTGATGTATTTAATATATTATTGCAGGTTTTAGATGATGGTCGTTTAACTGACGGTCATGGCCGTACGGTTGATTTCCGTAATACAGTGATTATTATGACATCTAATTTAGGCTCTCATTTGATTCAGGAGATGGCACTAAAAGGTAGTTATGAAGAAATGAAGCTAGCGGTTATGGAAGTTGTTGGTCAACATTTTAGACCTGAGTTTATCAATCGTATTGATGAAACAGTCGTCTTTAAGCCACTAGATGAAAAAATGATTGAAAAAATTGCTGATATTCAACTAGATCGGCTGCGTCAACGCCTAAAAGAAAAAGATTTAAATATTGAATTAACCCCTGAGGCAATGAAATTAATTACAGAAGTGGGCTATGACCCAGTTTATGGTGCAAGGCCATTAAAACGTTCAATCCAACAGGAAATTGAAAACCCATTGGCATATGAATTGTTAGAAGGTAAGTTTTTACCTAATGAAACAATCAAAGTGCATCGTAGAGGTGAATCTTTAACTTTTGAGAAAGTTTAAATTTATATACTGTAATAAAAGAGCCTAAGAGCTGGTATTTTTTATGGCTCATTTCTTTGTTATTTACTTGTATTTTATTGATTTGCTACGTTATTTGAATTTATTAAAGAATTAAGATTGTGTAATAAAAATCTACTTGTGTTTAGTATTGTTATATTTGATAATTTTTATTAGATAAGTTATTCATTTCAATATTAAGGTGGTTGCTATGTTTGAACAAGAAATAGAAATGCTACAACCCTCTAGCTTTGACCCTAACGAAGAGGCTTCCAGTTCGAAGCCAGTCAAAGATTCAGTTGTTAATGGGTTAATAGCTGGAGAGGTTATTCCAGAGCCTAGTACAATTGAAAACTCAGATCAATTAAGGAATGTAAATAGCTTTTTCTATTTAAGAGAAATTGCTTCTATTGTCTCAAAAAATTTGAAAGAGTTAAGTGGTGTTCCTGCTGCTCAGTTTGTTAGTCAACTTTGTGCAAGTGGTGAACAATATAAAAAAAGTACTCGATATGGTGATTTATATTCTGATTTCTTAACTCAATTGCAAGGGGTAATATCTAAGCTTCATAAAGAAGAGATTGCCCCTAGTTCAGCGACTCGTGATCAAGCAAAAAAATAATTAAGCTTATTGCGGCCACTAGTTTATGCTTTATATTTTAATAATAATCAGGCGTTGGAATATACAGAGTTAGTCATAGATGCCACTGTTAAAAGTACAAAAAATATATCTGAGACAGAAGATGCTGTAACTAAACTATTAAGTCGTAGTATATTAAAATCATTTACTCCTATTAATGAGACTTCACCAGAGAAACAAGGCTCAAAAATTGGTCGTCTAAAAGCACATTTTGCAGATGATTTTAAACCAATGTTAACAACAAGCATTCCACAAATTAAGGCGTATGATTATAAAGCTGCTCTAAATTTACCACTTGAGTTTAGGTTTGGTACGCAAGGTGAAAGAGATGATGGTAATCCTCGATATAACCCGCTTTTTAAAGAGTTTATCCGTTTTCAGAGGCCACATGCAGAAGATGGTCCAATTACACATGTATATTTTAATAACTTAAAATATACTGGTGGTGGCTCAGAGAGAAATAAAGAAAGAGCGCTCTCATTAAAGTTACATGAACTAGAAGTTGAGTGTGATAATTTGGCTGTTATTTCTATTCCAGCTGATGGTAACTTTTTAGATAAGCATTTTATAACAAGTGTATCTGCGGGCAAAATAAACATCATAGCGCAGCGTATGGAAGATATTGTTGTTAATAATGGCTATGACTTCTTTGTTAGTGATCATATTAAGACATTACTTTATGGGAAAAGCTCAGATGGTTTATCTTATGATAATGAAATAGAATCAAATGTTATTAGAGATTTGATGGATAAAAGTATCCTTGCCTTAGGTTTGGCAGGTAAGGATACTTTAACTCAAGCTGAAACTCAGGCGCTTTATTTTCATTTTTTAAAATATGAATTTACCAATTTTGTTTTAGAGAAATTAAAACCTTTATCATTTAATACATCATGTAAAGATGCCATTGATCGTGGTGGTGTTTCTTCTTTATATTTTAACTTGATTAAATCGATTGAATTAGGTAACCCTTTAAGTGAAGATGAATTTTATCGTGGGCTTCATGCAGCACCTGCAATGGTTAAAGGGCGTGGTATGAATCATCACGTTAAATTAATTGCCAACGTAGTTGATCAATATATAGAGGCAAATAAGGAAACAGTTGAAATTCCAAAGTGGCTAGTGGCATGGCGAGATGATAATAAACTTAACTTATCATCTAGCTCAGATAAGTCATATAAAAGTGAACTATTTCATGATTTAAAAAGCTTAGTAGATAATACAGAAGATCAAAAATTACTATTTGAGCTGTTAGAAGAAGTACATAAGGCTAAAACTCAAGATAATAGTCCATATCGTGAGCTATGGCATAAAGAGACAAATATTCCTTCTAAATATCGAGGTCAATATGGAACTACATCAACCGGAATAGAAGCAACTAGTTATATTAAAGCTAGATTAATACATTTAATTGATATTAAATCAAAGTTAGATGGCTCCTTAGACTCTAAAGAAGTCTTTGAAGCTTTAACAGAACATAGTAAACGTAAATCAATATTTCGTCCTGAATTAACAGACTCTGAAAAGAAAATTGGCAAAAGTGATAGTTTATCAAAAATATTTAGAGAAGAATTAGCTTCACCTACTACACCACCTGCGCCATTTAAAGATTTAACTGGTCTTGAACCTTATTCTGTTGAATTGCAAAATTTAACAGATTTATAGGAAAATAAAGCATAACTATGGGTACTTTCATATTTAATGTTCTATTAATTTTAAATATAGTTTAAGAATATTATAATATATTTTTTATTCTAAATTTTGTAATATAATTTACTACACGCACTGCGTTTAATATTCAAAGGGGGAAGATATGGCAGATAGCATAGATAGGCTGGTAGATAATCATCATATACCTGAACCCAGCTCAATTGAAAACTCAGACCAGTTATTTAATGTTTGTTGTTATTTGTATTTAAGAACAATTTATTATGGTTTGAAAAGTAGTGAGATTGGTTTAGATATGGCAAATCTTGATACATATGATAAAACCTATTCGTATGGTAATTTTTATACTTCATTTTTAAGTAAAGTAGAGAATGGAGATAGTGATATTAAATTTGGTAATAACTATCACTTAATATATTTAAACAATAATAAATCATTGGAGTATATTGAAGCAGTTTTAAAAGCTAAAAATTGGTTAACAAAAGATAATATTGATCATGCAGAGCATATTATACAGGATAGGCTATCCCAATCGGTTTTTTATTCTCAACTTAATGATATAACACCAGAAAATGCAGGTTCACGTTTAGGGCGTTTTGTTAATACGGTTGCTTCAAGCATTGGAGGTGACTTTAAACCGATGCTTGAAACAAGTATTCCTCAAGTAAGAGCTTATGCGTATAAATCAGGTGAAAGATTACCAACAGAGCTAAGATTTGGTACTCAAGCACAATTTCATAATGGACAGGCTCGAGTATCGCCGTTATTTGAGCGCTTTATTGATGAACAGAAAGATAAAATTAATCCAGATAAAATAATGCATGTTTATTTTAATTTATTAAAATATGCGCAAGGTGGTTATGAGAGAGATAAAGAAGCAGCTTTAAGCGAACAATTACATCGACTAGAGGCGAACCATTCGAATTTAGCTGTCATTACACTGCCTGCAGATGATGAAATTTTAAAAGCTGACTATATAACTTATGAAGATGCTGGAGAACTTCAATCATTAAAAGATAAAGTAATTAATAAAGTTACTAATCCTAGTAAAAAGGATGACTTTTATATCAGTGAAAAAGTTAAAAAAGCATTATTTGACAATGCAGATGATTTTGAAGATCAGTGGAAAAATAAAGTTGAATTATTATGGAAGAAAAGTTTAGAACATTTCCAGTTTCAAAATAGAGAGAATCTAACAAAAACTGAGTTTCAAGCGGTTTATTTTCATTTTTTTAAATATGAGCTGCCTAACTTTATTCTTGAGAAGTTACAGCCAACTACATTTAATATGTCATGTAAAGATGCAATTGATCGCGGTGGTGTGGCATCACTATATTATAATGTAAATAAAGCTGAGTCTTTAGAAAAAAGATTAACCAACTCAGAGTTTATCAATAAAGGGCTTCATACAGCACCAATAGAAGTTAAAGGACGAGGGCTTAATCACCATGAGAATTTGCTTTGTAATGCTATTTATCAAGGCTCTAATATAGATAATGATCGATATAATCAACATGGCGATAATAGCAATAATATAAGTATTAAAACTTGGTGTGAAAAAAAGCGTCCAGTTGAACTTAAAAAAGAAGAAATTGTTTATAAAATTAAACAGAATGTTCAACAGAATAATAATACCTCATATTTAACTAAGCTAATTCAATCAATAAATAATGGAAAAAAAGATTCAAATTCGCCATATCATGAACTTTGGCATCAGAAATCTGGTCTAAGTAATAGTTATCAGGGACAATACGGTAATACTGCTACAGGCGAGTATATTATTAATTATATTAGAGGTGAAATAAACAAAAATAATGCTAGGGAAGTGTCATTTCAAGATCCACCATCTTTGATGAATCCTGATAAAAGTAATGATTCTACTTTTCCAAGTATTGAAGTTTATTCTTAACCTCTTTCCAATCATCTGCATCTTCTGGTGGATCACATTTTTCTGTGATATTAGGCCAAACTTCTGAAAGTTCACGGTTAAGTTCGATAAAGGATTCTTGACCTTCTGGGATTTCATCTTCAGAAACGATTGCTTCAACTGGACATTCAGGTTCACATAATGCACAGTCAATACATTCATCTGGATTGATAACAAGCATATTAGGTCCTTCATAAAAACAATCAACCGGGCAGACTTCAACACAGTCTCCATATTTACATTTAATACACGATTCAGTGACCAAAAATGGCATGAATAACTCCTTTTGATAATTCTATAAAAATTGAATTATCGCTATTTTAGCGGTTTCAGAATTAAAACGATAGTCTTAATGGTTGAATATTTTATTCACCTGGCTTGTTAGTGCGCTACTAAAGGTAAAGTGATAGTCATTTAAAAATGTGATTGTTTCTGAAGTGCAATTTGATAAATGATAAAATCTAGTTTTATACTCATAAAATACATTTGCAGAGATAACTTCTTTTTTATTAAGACGTAAAATTTTTAATAATGGACCATTAAAATCATTTGCTTTTAAGATGATATTGCCAGTTGAAAAGTCATAAGCTGCAACTCGTGCTGAGTGAATAGGTTGTAGTTGCTCTTCTACACTTGGACCTTTGATTTTATTAGGAGTTACTTTGGTTTTTTCAGCTTTAGTTGTTTTCAGTGTGTTTTTGAAGTCATGTTTGGGTATATCCTGTTTACTTATAAGCAGCTGTTGTTGGTTTAGGTGTTCAATAATTGCTTTGTTTTTATCAAGTTGTTCATTTGCGCTATAGATTCGAGTTTCTAAGTGGTCAATTTGTATTTTTAACTGTTGTAGCTCTTTTCTGTGTTTTTGATTAAGCTTGTCTTTAGATTTTTGAAAATATTTATCTGCTAGTTGTGCAAGTTTAACTAGGTGTTCTTCTGGTATCACTAAAGTGTATTCTTTAGCATAGAGTTTTAATTGATCAATTAGACTATGTTTTTTTAGGTTTTTTTTTCTTTTATTTAATTTGGGTGATGCGGTGTCACTATTTTCTGATAAAGCAATCTCAAGTTCATCTTTTGCATATGCCTTTGCTTCGCTTTCACTGCCCTTATATCTAAGAACAGGATCAACAAGTTGTGAGTGGGTACCTTTGCCTAGTACATCTCTAACATGCGATATGGTAATACTTTTGCCTTCTTGTTGTAACAATTCACATGCTTTATTTACTTCAGATTGCAATATCTTAATTGTCATTGTTTTTCTTCATCCCTTAATGTTAAGACTTCATAGCCGTTTTTAGTCACTAATATGGTATGTTCCCATTGGGCAGATAATGAACGATCCTTTGTAATGGCAGTCCATTTATCTTTAAGTATAGTTACTTTTTTACCACCTACATTAATCATTGGCTCAATTGTAAATATCATTCCTTCTTCTAATGTCATATTCATATTAGCATTACGCGGGTCATAGTAATGAAGCACTTGTGGGTCTTCATGAAAGCCTTTGCCAATACCATGACCACAGAAGTCTTCTACCACTGAAAAATTATGCTTGTGTGCATAAGCTTCAATTGGTTTGGCAATTTCCCCTAAAGTTACGCCTGGTTTAACATTTTCAATGCCCCGCCATAAGCATTCATGTGTTACTTCAACTAAGCGTTTGGCCATAATGCTCGGTTCACCAACAAAGAACATTTTACTTGTATCTCCATGATAGCCATCTTTAAGAACAGTAACATCAATATTAAGAATATCACCTTTTTTTAATTTTTTCGGCCCTGGTATACCATGACAGACGACATGATTAATTGAGGTGCAAATTGATTTAGGAAAACCATGATAATTTAAAGGGGCTGGTGTTGCTTGTTGTACTTCTGTAATGTGTTGATGACAAATGCTATTTAGCTCATCTGTTGTAACACCAACTTTGACATAATCACCAATTAAAGTTAATACTTCAGCTGCAAGCTTTCCTGCAATGCGCATCTTTTCAATTTCATCGTTTGTTTTAATGATTGCTTTTGACATTGAGTTTCCTTTGTTTTTTTAGTTTTTTCAAACAGTATGATTGTTAATTCGTTGTGAATATGGTATAAAGCCTATGCTTATTTAGCAATTAAAAACGAAAAGTTTAGTAAAAACGCACATAATTCGGCACACCGTATCGGGTGCTCTTTAATTGATCTTTTATCATGTCAATAAAGGGTTGATCGGTGGGAGTTATGGAGGAGTAACCCAAAAATACGAGGTAATAAAAATGGTTACAATGAAAAATATGATGAAAGCTGGTGTACATTTTGGTCACCATAAGCGTTATTGGAATCCAAAAATGGAAAACTACATTTTTGGTACTAATCATGGTATTCATATCATCAATCTTGAAAAAACATTACCAATGTTCAAAGATGCATTAAATGCAGTTGGCAGAGTTGCATCACGTAACAAAAGTAAAATTTTATTTGTTGGTACAAAACGTTCAGCACAAAATATTGTAAAAGAAGAAGCCATACGTTCAGGTATGCCTTATGTTAATCACCGTTGGTTAGGTGGTATGCTTACAAATTATAAAACAATTCGTCAGTCAATTAAGCGCTTACGTGATTTAGAAAAAATGCGTGAAGATGGTTTTCTTGAGCGTTTAACTAAAAAAGAAGCATTAAAAACGACACGTGAAATTGAAAAACTTGAGCTAAGCTTAGGTGGTATTAAAAACATGGGTGGTTTACCTGATGCGATCGTTATTGTTGATAGTAATGAAGAGCGTATTGCAATTCAAGAAGCAAATCGTTTAGGTATTCCAGTTATTGGAATTGTTGATACAAACTCAAATCCAGATGGTATTGATTATTTGATTCCAGGTAATGATGATGCCGTACGCGCCATTCGTTTTTATCTTTCTAGCTTTGCTGATGCAATTTTAGATGCGCGCCAAGCTAAAGCAACAGCGGATTTAGAAGAAGCTGTAATAGATGAAGTTGAAGAAGTAACTGTAGCTGAAGAAGTAAAAGAAGCTGATCAAGCAGATACTCAAAAAATAGAAGCGGCTGAAAAAGAAGTAGAATCAGAGTCTGAAAATAAAGATAAAGAGGATTAATTACAATGGCAATTACAGCTCAAATGGTAAAAGAACTTCGCGAGCGTACAGGCGCTGGTATGATGGAGTGTAAAAAAGCATTAACTGAAACGAATGGTGATATGGAAAAAGCAGTTGAAATGATGCGTAAAGCTGGTCAGGCTAAGGCTGATAAAAAAGCATCACGCACAACTGCAGAAGGTACGATTGTTATTGCGACATCTGCTAATGGTAAAGAAGCAGCTTTAGTTGAAATTAACTGTGAAACTGACTTCGTTGCACGTGATGAAAACTTTACACAATTTGCGAATAATGTAGCTCAAGCAGTGCTTGTTTCTAAAGAAACTGAAGTAGCTAAATTAGCAGACCTTAAATTAGTTACTGGTGAAGATATTGAAACAGCACGTAAGAATTTAATTTCTAAAATTGGTGAAAATATTAGCGTTCGCCGTGTTAAATTTGTTGAAACTGCAACAGGCGTTTTAGGCACATACAGTCATAGTGGTCGTATTGGTGTTGTTGTTACAGTTGAAAATGGTGATCAAGAATTAGCAAAAGATCTAGCCATGCATGTTGCTGCATCAAATCCAACGGTAGTTGACCCATCTGAAGTGCCAGCTGAATTGGTTGAAAAAGAAAAAGAAATTTTTTCAGCACAAGCAAAAGAATCTGGAAAACCTGAAGCAATTATTGAAAAAATGGTTGAAGGGCGTGTACGTAAGTTTCTTGATGAAGTTAGCTTAACTGGCCAACCTTTTGTTAAAGACCCAAATCAAAAAGTTTCTGCATTATTGAAAGCAAAAGGTGCAACAGTTACTGGCTTTATTCGATATGCAGTCGGTGAAGGTATTGAGAAAGAAGAAACAAACTTTGCAGAAGAGGTTATGAGTCAAGTACGTGGAGCATAATCTATTATGACCATATCATATAAGCGAGTTTTACTTAAATTAAGTGGAGAGTCGCTTTCAGAAAAGGATGCTTTAGGTATTTCACCTAAAGCAGTCGTTTCTATCTCAAATTCAATTATTCAAGTAATTAAGTCTCAAGTACAAGTGGCCGTTGTTATTGGTGGTGGTAATTATATTCGTGGCTCACAGTTAAACTGTGGTAATGTCATTGATCGAGCCACAGCTGATCAAATGGGAATGCTTGCAACAATGATTAATGCTTTAGCACTTAGAGATGGTTTATTATCATTAGGTCAAAAAGCTTATGTATTATCAGCACGTTCAGTTGATGGTGTGCTTGAAACATCAAATATTCAAAAAGCTAGAACATTACTCAATGAAGGTTATGTTGTTATCTATGCTGGTGGCACAGGTAATCCTTTTGTAACAACTGATTCTACAGCAAGTTTACGTGCTATAGAAATTCAAGCGGATGCATTATTAAAAGCAACGACAGTAGATGGCGTATATGATAAGGATCCAAATATTTATCCAGATGCAAAGCGTTATCAAACAATAACTTTTGATGAAGTATTAAAAAAAGAATTGAAAGTAATGGATCTTGGCGCATTTGCTCAATGTAGAGATTATAACATTGCAATTTGTGTATTTGATTTATTTAAAAATGGTGGATTAAATCAGGTACTTTTAGGTGAATCTGAAGGTACGTGGGTCATTAGGGAGTAGTTCATAATGGTTGAAGATATATTAAATGACGCAGAGTCACGTATGGCTAAGAGTATAGAAGTACTTAAGCAAGATTTAGCAAAAATTAAAACAGGAAGAGCGCATCCTGACTTATTAGCACATGTATCAGTTGAGTATTATGGCGCTGCTACACCGCTAAATCAATTAGCTAATGTCAATATTTTAGATGCGCGTACCTTAAGTGTTACGCCTTGGGAAAAGGGCATTATTGGCCAAGTAGAGAAGGCAATTATTAGTTCTGATTTAGGACTAAACCCAGTCAATTTAGGTGATACGTTGCGTATACCTTTACCGCCACTAACAGAAGAGCGTCGTCGTGAGATGACAAAGCTTGTTCGTAATGAAGCGGAAAAAGGTCGTATTGCGATTAGAAATGTTAGACGTGATGCTAACTCTATGATCAAAGATTTATTAAAGGAAAAAGAAGTTACTGAAGATCAGGCACACAAGGCAGAAGAGTCAGTACAAAAAATTACAGATAAGTTGGTTGCGGAAGTTGATAACTTATCAGAACAGAAAGAAAAAGACTTAATGTCTATATAGTCTAATTTTTCATGAATTTATTTAAAAACTCAGCTAATCAAGTTGAAATTAGTCATGGAAAGCTGCCTCGGCATATTGCAATTATTATGGATGGTAATGGTCGCTGGGCAAAGAAGCGCTTCTTGCCTCGTACAGTAGGTCATAAACTAGCGATTAAACGTGTACGCGATATTATAGCCTATTGTGGTGAACTTAAAATTGAGGCATTAACATTATTTGCATTTGGTCGTGAAAATTGGGCTCGTCCAAAAGAAGAAGTTTCAGCTTTGATGAGCTTATTTACGAAGATGTTACTGCAAGAGATTAAAAAGCTTAATGAAAATAATGTTAATCTTCGAATCATTGGTGATCGCTTAAGATTAGATCCTAAAATACAACTTTTAATTGCTGATGCAGAAGCATTAACAGCTAATAATACAGGCTTGAAGCTTCAAGTTGCAATTGATTATAGCGGTCGTTGGGATTTAACAGATGCGGTTAAACTAATAGTAAATGATATTCAATCAGGGAAGTTAAAAATTGATGATATCAATGATATTTCAGAGGCTATGATTTCAGAGAGATTACAAACCAACTTTGTCATTGATCCTGATTTATTTATTAGAACCAGTGGTGAAAAGCGCATTAGTAATTTTATGCTGTGGCAGTTATCTTATAGTGAGTTGTATTTTAGTGATGTACTTTGGCCTGATTTTTCTCGAGATGATTTAGATGATGCTATTAAATCATTTGTATCCAGACAAAGACGTTTTGGTAAAACATCAGAGCAAATAATATAATCGATTTGCTAATGAAAGAATATATGAGGTTGATGTGAAAGAACGGATTATTACCGGTGTTGTATTAGCAATATTAGCACTGTGGGCAATTTTAAGTTTTTCTTTACATGTATTTGGGATTGTAATTTGTATTGTTTTATTATTAGTTTCATTGGAGTGGGTAACGGCGTTTTTAAGTGCTAAAGCTTGGTATAAACGAGTGGCCTATGTTGTACTGACTTTGATTTTTGCTTATTTAATTTGGATGTATCCACAGTCACATCAAATAATATTAGCAGTATCTGTTTTATGGTGGCTAGTTGCATTAATCATTATTCGGCTTTATTCTGCGGGCGTTATTAAAAAAATCCATGTTGTTGCTAAATTTTTTATGGGGTTTTTAGTTATTTTACCAGCGTGGGTGGCAATTATTATTTTAAAAAGAGATAATTCATTGTTTTTGATTTTTGTTATCCTAGCGGTTGCTTTAGCAGATAGTGGTGCTTATTTTGTTGGTCGTTTCTGTGGTAAGCATAAATTAGCGCCTGTAATTAGTCCTAAAAAGACTTGGGAAGGGCTCGCTGGTGGAATCTTTTTTAGTGTTATTGGCAGTGTGATTTTTGCATTAGCATTACGCTTTGATAGTGTAATGGAATATTTCTTATTAATTGTACTTGGTGTTTTAGTTGTATTTTTTGCCTTATTTGGCGATTTATTTGAAAGCATGATTAAGCGTGAAGTAGGCATTAAAGACAGTGGTAATATTCTACCAGGCCATGGTGGATTACTAGATCGCCTAGATAGCTTGTTTGTTGCATTACCGTTATTTGTTTTTTGTGCTAATTTGTTTGGGTTTAGTATTTAAAAGATATTGTCAAAGTAGTCCTAGCATGTGCTATAAAGCTAAATAGATAATGTTTGCCACTATGAGTGGCGAAGTAGTTTGATTCTGAAGTAAATTCTCTATTAAATATAATATTTTATAAGATGTTAATCATTTTTTATTTATTATATGTGTAAATTATATTTGAAACTCATCATAATATATTATATAGTATATTTAATGTAGTATAATTATATTAAGTTGACTAGAGAGATGTAGAATATGGGTTCAGAAAATAATTTTTTCAGTTCATTATGGGAAAAAATAGCTGATAATGCATGGCTATTAGAGACTCATTCTCAGTCAGCTCAAGGGTCATCTACAGATAGGTCACAAGATATTCTACAATCTATCTTTGGTGTTAATATTCATAATATGTTAAGTCATTCAGAACCATTGTCATTATTTAGTTCATTATTTAAAAGTTTTAATAGTGGATTATTGGCTATTGCCTTTATTCTTTATGCTTTTATTATAATTGTTGGTACAATTAATACAGCAAGGGATGGCCAGTTTTTAGGTAAACAATGGAGTGGCCATTGGATTTCACTTAGAGCTATATTTGGAACACTTGCTGCTATTCCATTTAAAACAGGTTACTGTATTGCCCAATATTTAATTCTTTATCTTGTTTTAGCAGGAGTCTCATTTGCAGATTATCTATGGAGCAATATAGTTAGTGATGTTGTTGAGAATAAGATACCACCAGTTGTGAGTACTGAAGTTTCAAGCAATATTAAGAATTTTCTTGCTACCTATATGCTGAGTAACCTTACAACCGATTTAATAGCTGATGGAGAGTTTGTTAGGCCTGCTGGACCGCCTTCACCTTCAGATGTTGATATGCCATGTTTGTTAACATCTGAAAATAGAGTTATGTGTCAAATGAAGTTTAATACCAGAATTAGTAGCAGCTTTGTTAAAGCTTATTATAAAAAACTGGCACAAGCAGAGAATAATGGTAAATTCCCATTTGAGAATTATGCGGGTGCATTAGGGCAAGGTTTACCTTATTTATCAAAGATCAATGGTGATACTTATGTTCAGTATCAATTAAATACAGCTGATTGGATAGGTAATTTAACTCTTAATCAGATGATAGATCAACCAAATAAAAATCATATTAATGAAATTATAAGTAAATATAGTTTAGATACCCCAGTATCAGACCCAAGCCCACCATCAGCAGACTCACAGATCAAACCAATTGATTATGGAAATCATAAGCCATCATATTTAACTGTAAATTTAGTTGAAAATTATAATGCACTAAAGTCATATTCAGATATGGCAATGGAAGGCACAGCTACTGATATTATTCATTGGTTAGAATCAAAATCAGCTACCATTTCTGGTCGGTGTAGTGATAATCAAACAAAGAATGATGATGATTATTTAGAAGAAAATGATATTTGTTTTAAAGCTAAAAATTATGGCTGGTGGTATGCAGATGAATTATATTTAGACTTTGATAATACGTTGTCTAAAAATTTACAAAATTTATACGTTAATTTTGCTAAGTTTTCCGAAGCAGCTAATAATGTTTCTGGTAAAAGATCACTTCCTATAAATTACTCAAAAATTAATATAAATTATACTAGGAAAGATCATAACATTAAAGATTTGCTTAAAAAATATGAGCTTAATGAAGATAATATAAAAATCTCATTTGATAAACCAAAAGACCATAAGGCAACTGCTAAAATAAATTTAACTAATGAAGATGAATTAAATAATATAGGTTCGTTTACAACATCAATGGAGTCAATGCGAGATCTATTTAATTTAATTCTTAGTGAATCAGGTAATAATAACAAAGATTTGAGAAAAAAAGTTGATTTTTTATTAGTTGATGGTATGAAGTTTCAATATACAAAATATCTATATATTATTTACTCTATAGCTAATGCTGCTAGAGATGCCGGTATTAGTAATGATATTTTAATAAAAAAAATAATTATGCCAGTGATTAATTTACTTGAGTTTTTTAATAATAATAACGTTCATTTTGGTTTAGATAAATCTAGTGTTGATACAAAGAGGGTAACAGACCCAGCTAAACAACTATTAACAACTATATTTGATAAATTGGGTACTAATACAAGTTCAGCTGAACCTGGTACAATGCTTTATTCTATTTATCATATTGGAGAAGTACCTGATCATACAACTAAAGTTGGTACAGATGATTTTGCAGCTAAAAATTTTAGTATGATTCAAAATGTACAGGCCGTTGGCATGTCATTACTTGAAGGAAGTATTAATAGCATGCTTGGTGTTTTTTCTCATGCTCAATCTGAACTAGAAAAGATTCAAGATTATGCAGAAGCAAAGACAAGTAATGCTGAAGGTAATGCACTTGGATATGGTATTGGTGGTGCAATACTTCCTTTATGGCAAGGTACTTTTCAAGCTCAAACTAATCTTGAGTATGCAGAAGTAATGTTTGATGTAACCATGAAATTAGCTACATTTTCGTTAAGTTTAATTTGGCTACCATTAGTTTTATTTGTATTATCTTCAATATTTAGTATTGCTATAACCTTCTCTTTAATCATACCATTAACACCTTATATTTTATTCTGGGCAGGTAAAACAGCCTGGTTATTGTTAGTTATTGAAGCTATGGTGGCTGCCCCATTTGTTGCGCTTGGTTTAATTTATCCTGAAGGTCATGAAGTTTTTGGTAAGTCAGAACCAGCGATTCAAATTGCTATGAACTTAGTATTAAGGCCAGCATTTATGATTGTTGGCATGATATGTGCTATTGGTTTAACTTATATCATAATTGATTATTCTGCTGCGGGTTTTCATGCTGTAGTTGATTCATTATTAAATTTAATGCCAGCTTCAAATGGAACAGATGCTGGAACCTATGCTAGAGGTACATTTACATGTATGATTATTTTTCTTTATGCCACGTTTATTACCATGGCATTTATGAAATGCTTCTCTTTGATATATGTACTTCCAGATAAAGTCTTGCAATGGATAGGTAATACACGTAGTGAGCGTACTGGTGAAGCCGAAATTCAAGAGTTTAAAAGTGCTGGGACACAATATGCTCAAGGCGCAGCTCAGGCAGGTGGCCAGTCACTTACACAAGGAATTGAAGCTGAGAAATCCTATACGCAATCGCATAATCAGGGTACTATGGATGTATCAAAAGCAACTTCAGAACGTAATAGTGCTATTGCTAAAGATACTTCTAATACAGCTCAAGAAATAGGTAAGACAATAATGATTTAGCTTGAAGTTTTGTAATATAAACTTTGAATTGTAATTTGTATTTTTTAGGGGATGTAATTAAATGAAAATAAGAATCATAAATTTTGTTTTTATAAGTTTTTTATCTATAACAGCTCTATATGGAGAACCAGATTATATACTAAGGGTTGTGAATAATACTAATATGAGTTTTGATGTTGGTCAGATTAGTACGCAAGATTCTAGTGAGTATGTTTTCTCAAAAATTGAGTCAATACTTCATGCAAGTACAAATATTTTAAGAAGTGGAGATACAATGCTTTTTGGATTTAATAGTGATGGCTCAAAGGGTGGAAATACAAGAGCATCAGGTAGCATAGATTTTTCAAATACTAATGGCTTTTCTTTTCAGGTATATTTCAATGTTGATAAATATTCAAGAGATAATGGTGATACTTTAAATGCTAATTTCTATCAGAATGGACCATACCCTGAGTATTTTTCTTTAGAGTATTCTGCTCCAAAAGGGCGTGGGGGTGAATACATATGGGGTGATCCAAAAGAAGACAAAGTATGTGGAAAGCCAACATGTTTTCGTGGTCAGGCTTGTATTGAAAATTGTGAGACTAATAAAGAAGCTGGTTATGCAGTCGCTACAATTTATATTAATACTTATCAGCCTCCACCATTTGACTATGATATAAAGTCTTTAGGGTTAGGGCATCTAAATTTGTATGCTTGTGGAAAACGTGTGATGAATGCGAAATTATTGGAAGATGCAGGTCTCGATCTTGATTTTGTTAATGACGGGCAATTATATTTATCATGTGATTCTGCTAAGGAAAATAATGTTATTAGAGTTTTTCCGGAACGCTCTCAATCCAGTTGTCATATCGTACTGTATACCGATGGTAATCTTAAATCAAAAGTGAAAGATATAGTATGTGATAATAGTGAAATTGGTTATACAATAATTGATGATAAGCAAATTGTTTTTGCTTGCCAAAGTGTTAAATCTGGTAATAGCCAATGTCCATGGTTATCATATGATGAACCTCCTCAGGAGTCTCTTTAGATAACTGTGTAAATATATTTTCCTACTCTAGGAATATCTAGTTTTAACTCACCATTCTCTGTAAGTAGCTTTTTCTGACTATAACCATTTCGACTATTTGAATTCTCTGATCGATCATATTTTTCATAGCCTAAATGATTATCCATCTCTGATTCTAAAGCCCTTTCTACTAAATGATCTGTCAACCTTTTACTAGACACTTGGCTATGGGATATTGTGGTTGATTAAAATAATTTCTTTCAAACTCCTCTGGTGATAAATAGTTTAACGTTGAGTGCATCCTTTGGCGGTTATAAAAAACTTCAACATATTCAAAGATACAGCGCATTGCTTGATTCCTAGTTTGGTATTTCTGGTCATGTACAACTGCTAATTTCAAAGTATGGAAAAAACTTTCAGCTACAGCATTGTCATAGCAGTTACCCGTACTACTCATGCTTAATCTAATTCGGTGCTTTTTAGTTAATTGATGATAAACTCGGCTTGTATATTGAGAGCCCCTATCAGAGTGTAATATCAACCCTGAATCAGGCTGTCGCCTTTTAACTGCTTGATTAACTGCCCTTAAAACTAAATCAGCTGTAATACGCTGACTCATAGCCAAGCCAACAACTTTCCTTGAAAATAAGTCAACAACAGTTGCTACATATAACCATCCTTCATTAGTTGGTACATAAGTGATATCACTCACCCATACCTCATTAGGAGCTTCTACCATGAATTTTTGTTTTAACAAATTAGGTGCAACATAATAAGGTCTTTTACTTTGATTGGTGGTTACCTTAAACTTTCTTCTTGCTTTAGCATAAAGCCCCAATTCTTTCATTAGCTTAGCAATACGTTTACGACCGACATAGATATCTAGTCGTCTAAGTAAAAGTTGTAACCGCCTTGTGCCATATTCTCCCTTTGAGTTTATGAATGCTTTGATTAACAGAGGGCGTAACTGGCTATTTATTATCTCTTTCTTAGACAAGTTACCACGACTGTACTGATAGTAAGCGCTACGGCTAACACCAAAAATCTTTGCCATTCTCTCAATTGAGAAATCTCGCCGATACAAATCAATAAATTCATAAAGCTCGGCTCTTTTTACTTTTTCTTTGAGAAAATGGTTAACGCCTTTTTTAATATATCACGCTCCATGCTAACATCAGCTAATTGCTTTCTTAGCGTAAATAATTCTTTTTCTTGTGCCGAGAGTTCTTTGGGTTTAAAGCTTTCATCTCCTCGTTGACGATACTCACTAACCCAGTTGTATAAAGTTGATTCTGCTACTCCTAATTGCTTTGTTAATTCTGATAAGCTTTTTTACCATTAACATATAACGATGCTGCATTACGTTTAAATTCAGCATCATAAGAATGACGTTTTCTAGTTGTCATAAAGTTCTCCTGGTTTGTTGATAAGATGATAATTCATCCCATAACAAAGTGTCTACCTAATGGTAACCAGATCAAAACCTTTGGTTAGTTGCTTTAAAACGCCATCTTCCTTTAAAACTGAGGATAAATCTATGTTATGGGAAACTAATACATCAATCGCTTCTTGGATCGCTTTATTTGGTTTTTTACGCATTTATGTAAACTCCTATAGTTCGTTGTAGTGTACAAACTAACTATCAAAATTTACACAATTAAATGATTAGACCCATAACAGATGCTGAGGTTATCCTAGTTTATTCTACTCTTTAAGTTAGAGTAATTCTAGGGCATCTTGGAGTACTTAATGTTGTATGATGACATAAAAAAATTGTTTCATATTTCATACTATTGATTTTAATATCTTTATGATAAATTGAGGATGGACAGCTAATAGTCCCATTTTTAAGTAAGCAGTTTTTATATATGCGATTAAAGCTAATTTGATAATCTGATTTTTTATTTAAATAGTATATATTTTTGAAGTGCTTTATTTGAGTTTTCGTATTTTTATATGTTAGTTTAATTTTACCTAAGTTAATAGATTTAAAGATATAAACTTCACCTTTACTTTTTTGAATATATGAATTTAGGTTTATTAATTTTTTCTTATTTAGATGATTATTATTTATATATTTGAATTTAATACTATAGCTTGAGTCAATAGTTTTAGTTTGTAAGTGACTTTCATTTGCATAAATATTGATAGAAAATCCAGATAGAATAATCGATATAATTATATTTTTTTTCATCTTGTAACCCCTTGATCGTCTATAAAATAATTTTGACATAATATTAGTCAAAAGGAATATTATAGCAATATAATATACTATATTCAATATGCTATTATATAAATCTATGATGATTATTTTCTATATTTATAAATTATATACTGAAGGAATAATTTTCATTTTAAATTTTATATGTATAATCATGGACTTGGGTTAAATTTCATTCTATACAGTATAATATATAGATATAAAATATTTAATTTAAATAAGTGTTAATTGATGGTTTATAATTATGGCAAGAACAAATAAAACACGCTATGCAATTTTAGGGGCTTTAACAGTTGAGCCAATGTCAGCTTATGGCATTAAAATGTTTATGCAGCGTACAACTGGAAATTTTTGGGTTGAATATGAAGCGCAGCTTTATCCAAATTTAAAAAAATTAAGTCAAGAAGAGTATGTAACATTTGTGGAAGAAGCAGCTGATAAAGTTGGTATACGTCGAGTATTTCATATTACTGAAAAAGGTCGAGAATTATTGGCTAAATGGCTAGTGCAAAACCCTGATCAAGAAGTTATTCGAGATGAGTTTTTGTTAAAAATTTATTATGGTTTTAATGTGCCTAAAGAGGAAATAATTAAACAGATTCAAAATAGAAAGGAATTAGTTGCTCAAAGGCTTAAAAAATTCAGGCAAATAAAAGTAGATTTGGATAAACAAGAAAATTCAGATCGTGGAATTTATAGATTATTACCAACATTTAAAGGCATACGCTTTGCAGAAGCTGAGCTTGCCTGGTGTGATGATGCTTTAGAGTTATTGATGACTAATGGATAATTAAAAAAATAAAAATATGTAATTGATCCTCGATTTGTTCTTTTTAAGAATTTAAATTTGTTTAATATTAGCTGAATAAAAAATATATTGAATATAGCATATATATTGAATATAATTTGACTTTTAAAGAATAATAGAATTAGGGGTTGTTGATGAGCTCGCCAACGATGCTTCTTCCAGATAATTTTTTGGGGTTGGTGCCAATTGATGATAGATCAAAATCTATATTAAGTGAGGTATTTGGAGGAAATTATAGTACAATATTAACGAGCGTACATACAAGTTTGTTTAGTGTAACTTTTCGATATTTTAATACGGCTCTTCTTAGTATTGCTGTTGTTATCTATGCATTTATAATTATCATAGGAACGATAAATACAGCTAGAGATGGACAATTTCTAGGTAAAAATTGGAGTGGACACTGGATTTCCCTTAGAGTAATATTTGGCTCAATTTGTGCTATTCCTGTTAAAACAGGCTATTGTGTTGCGCAATACTTAATTTTATTAATGGTTATGTTTGGTATTGCATTTGCTGATTATGTTTGGAGTAATGTGGTTGGAGAAACGGTTAAAAATCATGTTCCAGCAGTTGTTAGCTCAGAGGTATCTAATAAAATAAATACAGATTTAGCTGTATTTATGATGAGTAATTTTACGAAAGATGTACTTAATGACCCTATATTCAGTGATTCATCATTTATTCCTAATAATAATCAAAATGTAAATAAGAATGCTGTTCCACCTTGCACTTATGATTATGTTCCTGTTACTTATCAATCTCCAAAAGTAGAGTATAAAATGGTTAATGATAATTCATTTACTCACTCAGCAATTGCAGGAATAATTTATAAGAATAAAACTCAAATGGTAAAGCAATTTACGTGTAAAATAGAATATACTACACCCGTTACAAGTGGATTTGTAAAATCTTATGCTCAACCAATTAAATATACTGGAACCTTTGCTTTTGTACCCGCTTTATTAGATAAGGGATTGACTCACTTCTCTGTGGTAAAAAATGATAACTATATTCAAGTTAAGATGACTGATTTAGTCTGGTTTGGGACTTTTAAAGTTAATCAGTTAATTGGTCAGGAAAGTAAAGATCAACTTACAAATCTTTTAAGTAAGTATGATGTTTATCAAGGTAATGATATTAATTATTTATTTGTAAATTTAATTAAAAACCCTCAAGCTTTAGGTACCTATAATGGTACTACTATTAATCATACATCTAATCAAATTATTGATTATTTAGAAAAGCACTCAACTGCGCTTACAGCAGGTTGTGATGATTCTGATTCAAATATATGTCACATAGCAAGGACTAAAGGTTGGTGGGAGGCGGATCAGTTATATCTGAGATTTGACAAAGTTTTAAGTGAAAACTTACAGAATTTATATGCAAATTTTATTAATTTTTCTACTGAGGCGGATAATGTTGAAAATAAATCAGAAATGAAGATAAAATATAATAAAATTTATTTATTTTATTTGCTGTATAAAAATTCAATAAGTAACTTATTAAGTTCAAAAGTAACACCAACTTTAAAACCAATAGAGACAGCTTCTCATTCAGCATTAACAGTTATACCTGGTCAATATCTCAAAAAGGTAAAAAATAACCGTACATTTTCTACTTCTTTAGTAAATGTTAGAAAATTGTTTAAGAAAATGATTATTAATTCTAATCTCTCAAAGATTGATAAAATACAACGTGTGAATCAAGTAAATTCATTATTATCTGATGGAATGGAGTATCAGTATGCGAAGTATCTATACATTATCTATTCATTAGTGAAATCTGCTAACTCAATGCATATAAACGATAGTTCAATATATCCACAAAATAATTCAAAACAAACTTCCTATTTAGTGTCTCATATTATTATACCAGTACTTAATTTATTTAATTTCTTTAACGAAAACGGTATTAACTTTGGTAGCCAAAGTAATAATGTAGATACTTCAAAAGTAACGACACCAGCACAAAAAATTCTACATGATATTTTTCAAAAATTAGGCACCAATGCTAACTCTACTGAACCAGGAGGATTATTAGCAAAAATCTATAGAATTGGAAATATACAAAAAAATGATAAAAATATAAATTTTGCTCAACAAAATATGAGCATGATTCAAAATGTACAATCAGTTGGGATGGCCTTAATTGAAGGTACAGTTGATAGTATGATGGGTATTTTTAATCATGCAAAAGATAAATTAAATCAAATTAAAACAGATGCTGATAGTCAATTAAAATCAGCAGAGAGTGATGCAACAGGATGGACAGTAGCTAGCTCTCTATCACTAGGATTAATTGGAAATACTTCTTCTGCACAAATTTCTTTAGAATATGCAAAAGTAATGTTTAATATAACAATGCAGTTAGCAACATTTTCATTGAGTTTAATTTGGTTACCATTGGTTTTATTTGTATTAACAACCATTTTTAGTATAGGAATATCTTTTGCACTAATTATCCCTTTAACGCCTTATATACTTTTTTGGGCTGGTAAAACGGCTTGGCTATTATTAGTGATAGAAGCAATGGTTGCTGCTCCATTTGTTGCACTTGCATTAGTTTACCCAGAAGGCCATGAAATATTTGGAAAGGCTGAGCCAGGTATTCAGATTTGCCTTAATCTAATATTAAGGCCTGTTTTTATGATTCTAGGGATGATTTTTGGTATTGGATTAACTTATGTTGTTATACATTATTCTGCTAATGGCTTTCATATTATTACCAATTCACTATTAAATTTAATGCCGGTATCAGATGGCACCAATGCCGCTAGTTATGCAAGAGGTATTTTTGCGTGCATGGTTATCTTTTTATATGCAACATTTCTTTCGATGGCATTTATGAAGTGCTTCTCATTGATTTATGTCATTCCAGATAAAGTATTACAGTGGATTGGCAATAATCGTAGTGAGCATGCTGGTGAGTCTGAAATTCAAGAGTTTAAAGGCGCTGGTAGTCAATATGCACAAGGTGCTTCTCAAGCAGGAGGGCAAACGATGCAGCAAGGTATTGAGTCAGAAAAAAATGTGACACAAACCTATACGCAAGGTAAAGCTGATGTATCGCAAAAAACTTCAGCTCGCAATAGTGCTATTGGGCAAGATGCATCAGGTGCGGCTAAGATGGCAGCTGAGGCAATAATGGGTTAAGAGTTTACTTTAATTATCATATAGTTAGGTGGTTGGAATAATGAAAATATTTTTACAGTTATTAGTTTTATTTAATATTTTTATAAGTAATGTTTTTGCATCTAATATTGTTACAGTCAATATTACAAATAATATTAATCATGAAATTACTATTTCATCATATGATAAAAAATGTATATATTGGGTTCATCCAACTTCTATTAATATTCCGGCCCATAGTGAAAGGTCAATGCAATTTAAGACTAAAAATAGTGGATTTAGTTGTCATGGCGATACTGTCTTTGGTGTTCCAGGTCATAAACATCTAAAGTTTAATGTTTACGTTACTAATTTCCAAAGGTATCAGAGTGATGTTTACTGGGTCCATTGGGTAGATTCGTCAACTGATTCTTGGACTACAAGTCTACAAAATGGAGGAAGCCAAGCTGGTTTAAATATAACGTCAAATGTTGAAAATCAAAATTCAGGCGATTTTAATTTTAGTGTTAGTTTAGGTAATATGCCATATGGTTCAGTTTCATTAAAAACGCTTGGTTTGGGCAAGATCTCTGTAACCAATGGTTATGGAAAAAAAGTTCCATTATCACCATTTTGGAACTCTATATCTGTTAATCAGTTAGATAAACTATTTTTTCATTTTTCAAAGTCATTAGCTGTATGTTCAGCAGTAAATGGTGTTATTAAATGTCCAAATGGGGTTTCTTTTGTAAATATAGATCGTAAGGTCACTTTTATATGTACTCAGACATCAAATGAAAGTCCTATGTGCCCGTATTTAAATATCAAATCAAGTTCTTTAAGTAGTATAGTTAAATTAGAAAATATCTCTTAGATTTATTATCATAAAAATAACAATGAAAAATTATATCGCTATTTCTTGAAAGATATATGTTTTGTTGGAGCAGGACTTATAATTAAAATTTTAGTTAATCATTTTGCCAACTTTGATTACAAGCAAATTCAGATAAATAATTATCGTTATAAAATAGGGGTCTAGGTTGATTGAAAGGGTTTTCATCTCTACATTGTCCATAGTCTTTAAGATTTTCATATAGATTTGGAAGCATGTCATGAAGTAAAGTAAGTCCCGTTTTTAGATTTGATTGATTATCAGATTGATTATTAGAGTAAATAGTATTATCAAAAGGTACTCTTAATGCATCAGCTAATTTATTTAAATCTTCTTCAGATGTTGTTCTCTCAACAAGTGCTTCATAAATATATGCAACAGCTGCAGGATTAAAGGCTGCTATTAATGTAATGGTATTTAATTTACTTTCATTGATAGGCTGAATTAATGTATCAATAAATGCATCTAAATTTTTTATCTCAAAAATATCATTATATAAATCAGTAAGTAACTCTACTAACGGATACTCAGGAAAATGTTCCGTATATTGTTGATTTTCTGGTTGATTAATAACAAGGTAATTTGCAAGCTTTACAAGAGAGAGTAAAACTTCAGGAGACTCACTTATAATGATTTTTAAATTATCAATTGTTTGATAGAGTTCATTAAATTTCTTATTAATGAGGTCGTATTGTGGTGGTTCATATGATATAAGAAAATTCACAACTTGGTCAAAACTCTTAGTATTATTTAACGTAATATAATTTAACAATTTTTTATCATCTTCAAGTAGGCTTAATAGAAATTCAGGTCTGTTTTCAATTAGTAATTCAATTGCATTTTCTGATGTTGCAATTGCTTTTTTAAATAAATCATTATTTCTTTGATCATTTGGTATTGTAACTAACTGTTCATATAAATTTTCAAGTATTTCAGGTGTTTGGTTAACGATAATGTTAAATGCGTTTCGATTTTGATTTTTAATAAGAAGGGCGTCCATAATAAATTGCCTCTCTTGCTGAATTAAACCTTTAGTATCATCATTTTCATAATAAAGAAGTGTTTTAAAGTATTCAGGTTCATATGAAATAAGTGAGGATAATGCGTTAGGATTATTTGTTCTTGATAGAGACTTTAAGATAAATGAGTATTTTTGTGAGTCAAAAGTATCTTGGTTATTAAAGTTAAAAACTTTATCTAATAAACTCTTTAAACTTTTCTTGTCAGTTGATTTAAAGCTATTAGTGATAATATAGCTTAAACCTGTTTGTTTATCATTAGATAAAATGCAAAGTCCTTGGACAAAATCACGCTTTCCTTTGACTGATAGCTGGTCAAAATAATCATTAAATACTTTAGGGTTTCCAAGTATAGAATTTGATGTAAATATAACTTTTTGGTCAATGTCTTCAATTTTTTTCAATTGATCTAAGTACATTTGTATATTCATGTTGCAACTCCCGTTTTTATAATAATTATATACATAAATTATACTATATTCAATATATAGGAAAAATTAATCAATAACTAACTTTTAGCTAATAAAGGCTTCAAAAACGTTCCTGTATGTGATTCTTTTATTTTAACAATTGCTTCAGGTTTACCTTGTGCAATAATTTGACCACCACCTGAGCCACCTTCAGGGCCTAGATCAATAATCCAGTCTGCAGTTTTTATTACATCTAAATTATGCTCAATGACTACAACTGTATTGCCTTGATCACGTAAGGTATGAATTACTTTTAATAATTGTTGAATATCATGAAAATGAAGTCCTGTGGTTGGTTCATCTAAGATATAAAGGGTTTTACCTGTAGAACGGCGTGATAACTCTTTGGCAAGTTTTACACGTTGTGCTTCACCTCCTGAGAGTGTCGTTGCATTTTGACCTAGGTGAATATAAGAAAGACCCACTTCCATTAAGGTTTCAAGTTTACGTTTAATTTGAGGGATTGCATTGAAAAAATCCAATGCTTCTTCAACGGTCATCTCTAAGACATCACTAATATTTTTGCCTTTATATAAAATTTCTAATGTTTCACGATTATAGCGTTTGCCTTGACAGATATCACAAGTGACATAAATATCAGCTAAAAAGTGCATTTCTACTTTAATAACACCATCACCTTGACAAGCTTCGCAACGTCCGCCTTTAACATTAAAACTAAAGCGGCCAGGTTTATAACCCCTCGCTCTAGCTTCTTGGGTTTTGGCAAAAATTTCACGGATAGGAGAGAATAACCCTGTATAAGTTGCAGGGTTTGAGCGCGGTGTTCTACCAATAGGGCTTTGGTCAATATCAATGACTTTATCTAAATGTTCAATACCAGTAATTTTATCGTAAGGTTGGGGGGATAAAGTCGTTGCATTATTAAGAAGTTTAGCGGCTAAAGGGTATAAGGTTTGATTGATTAGTGTCGATTTTCCAGAGCCAGATACACCTGTTACACAGGTAAGTAAGCCAAGTGGTAAATTTAACGAAACTGATTGTAAATTATTGCCACTAGCTCCTTTAATACTGAGCATTTTCTTCTTATCAATTACCATACGTTTTTTAGGTATCGCAATTAATTTACGCCCAGATAAATAATCAGCAGTTAAAGATTTTTCATTACTAATAATCTCATCTGGTGAGCCAGAAGCAATAATATTACCGCCATGAACACCAGCTCCTGGGCCAATATCAATAATAAAATCACCATGACGTATCGCATCTTCATCATGTTCAACAACAATGACAGTATTTCCAAGATCTCTTAGATGAATCAGTGTATCAATTAAGCGTTGATTATCACGTTGATGTAAGCCAATAGATGGCTCATCTAAAACATACATCACACCAACTAAACCTGCACCAATTTGACTTGCTAAGCGAATTCGTTGTGCCTCACCACCTGATAAAGTATCAGCTCGTCGACTTAAATTAAGATAATTAAGTCCAACATTAATTAAAAATTGTAAGCGTAGCTTAATCTCTTTTAATAAGCGATGTGCAATGATTTGTTGTTGACCTTGAAATTCAAGAGAGTCAAGCCAGTTAAATGCACTTTCAATTGATAATTCAGTTAATTCAAATAATGGTTTGTCTTTAAAATAAACACAACGAGCTGCTTGGTTTAGGCGAGCACCATGACAGCTTGGACAACGTAGATTACTTCTAAGTTTATCTAATTCATCACGAATCATGCCTGAGTCTGTTTCACGGAAACGGCGTTCTAAGTGCGGGATAACACCTTCAAATCGTCTTAATCGAGTTTCTCTACCACTAAAATGACTATCTAGTGTCATTTCAATTAAAGTATCACCAGCACCATGAAGAATAATTTGTTTAACTTGTTCATCTAAGTCATCAAAAGGTGTATCCATACTAAATTTATAATGCTCAGATAGCGCAACTAATTGTTGAAAGTAATAATTATGTTGTCTATCCCAGCCTCGAATTACGCCTTCAGATAATGATTTTTGTCCATTATAGATCAGTTTTTCAGGATCAAAATAGGATTTATGACCAATACCATCACATTGGGAACAAGCACCGATTGGATTATTAAATGAAAATAGCCTTGGTGATAATTCTTTTAAGCTGTAGTTACACTTAGGGCATGCGTGCTTTGATGAGAATAAAAGAGATTCATTATCGCCATCTAAAAAGACAACAGAAGCTAAGCCTTTTGCTAAATCCAATGCCGTTTCAAATGACTCTGTTAGGCGTTGACGTTGAGATGACTTAACTTTGAGTCGATCAACTACAATATCAACTGTATGATTTTTATTTTTATCAATTGTGGGCAAATCATCTAGTGTATAGATTTCACCATCTACTCTGACTCTTAAAAAGCCTTCAGCTTGAAGTTTTTTAAATAGATCTTTATGTTCACCTTTACGATGATGTACAACGGTTGCTAAAACCATAAATTTACGATCTTCTTTAAAACTAAGCGTTTGATCAACCATTTCAGAGATAGTTTGTGCTTTTAATGTTATATGATGCTCAGGGCATTTTGGTTCACCTAATCTTGCATATAAGACACGAAGATAGTCATAAATTTCAGTCACAGTGCCAACTGTTGAGCGTGGGTTATGTGATGTGGTTTTTTGTTCAATTGAGATTGCTGGTGATAAGCCTTCTATATGATCAACATCTGGTTTTTCCATTAAAGATAAAAATTGTCTGGCATAGGCAGAAAGTGATTCAACATAACGACGTTGTCCTTCGGCATAAAGTGTATCAAATGCTAATGATGATTTTCCAGAGCCACTTAAGCCAGTAATAACAATAAGCTTGTCTCTAGGTATTTCAAGGTCAATATTTTTAAGATTATGGGTTCTAGCCCCTTTAATTGTAATTGTATCCATCCGGCTCACTAAAAATTAAGTTGATTTGAGATAAAAATAAAAGCTAATTATAACAAAGAATGCTCATAAAACATTGAGTTTTTTTAATTCAATTTTATGAAAATAAAAATTAGTTACTATCAGGATTTGCTTTTAATACAAAATCTACTATGATCGTTTTAACTATTCTAAACTAGAATAGTTAAAATTCATTAATTTTAAGGAGGAAATTTGAAATGACAACAACTGGTAATAAGACATGGCATGTATCTGTTGCTATTAATGATGGTGAAAATGCAAATGCATGGAAAAATTGGTCATGGGGTGAAATTTGGAATAAATACTCATTTATTGAAAATGTAATCTCAAGAACTGGGGATTGGGATTTTGACATCCAGCTAAAATCAGATATCACTGATGTTGATGTTAAAAAGCTAGTTACAGAACTAAGAACCCTTGGATGGGTTAAGCGTACCAATACTTGGAATGCTTGGGAAGTATCAGCAACTGATACAGTACTATAATAATGTAGTTTTATTACGATGAACACCTTTGAAATATTTAGTTTCAGAGGTGTTTTCTTTTTATATTTAGCAAATTTTTTATTATTATACGTGCATTAAAATTTCAAATAAATTCGAAGGAATAATTGTGGCTAAATTAACCGTAGAATCAGGGAAAATACTTACAGATAAAGATCAGATAAATGCTCTGATTGCTCCTAATATCTATGGTTTTGTTTCTTTTAGCCAATATTTAGATAATTTAATTTCAAAACCAATGAATGAAATTAATCAAAAGATATATATAAAAACTTGCCAGTTGAAGCAATAGAATTAGCTAAAAGATATCAGTTAATGGAGACGCTTGTTGCTAAAATTGAGAAACCAATTAATGAACATTTACAAAAGCGACTACAAAAAAGTGAACAGCCACACATTAATCATGGTAATGAATTACATATATTTTTAGCTGGGGAAGGTTATTTCATATTTAATTTAAATAACAAAAAATATCGATTAGATATTTCAGCAGGTGATATGCTTTATATTGATGGAAATACTGAACATAGCTTTTTCTTAACGGAAAACAAACATTTGATGTTAGCAAGCTTTCATCAAGATGAGTTTGAAGTATTTCATAAACGGGTAGAGTATAAATAAAGTTATCTTACAATAAGAATATAAATAGTACTGTTTTATCAAGACTTTTTAAGCTGATCACGCATCTTACTTGCTTTTTTAATTTCTGTAGCTATCTGTTCTAACGTGGTAACGAGATTGTCATAATCTGTTGGAAGTTCATCAACAGTTGCTGGTTTATAAGTCAGTTCTCCTTTTGGTGAAAAATCATCAATCGCAGCGACTACGCCAAAGTTTCTGACAATGGTTGACTCGATAACTTCATCTAAGGGATTGGCTAATCGGTCTTTTACATCGATTTGTAAAGCAGAATAGAGTTCTATCAATTCACCATCTAAAATACCGATAGAAATAATTTCACGTTGATTAAATGCATTTATCACAGTATACATGGTTGTAGGTATGCCAAAGCCTGTAGTATGAAACCAAGCTTTACGATAATCTTCATAATTTTTACCGGGTTTTAGCGTTCTTGTTACCATTGCAACAAATTTCATTATTTACTCCTTTTATTTTTATTATATAGTCGATATGTTGAGATAAGTAATCAAATTTTTAAACATAGAAATGCATAGTTATTAACTTAATTGACTAGTTACATCTGGTATTACTTGAGTTGCTTGACTGATTGGCATACTAACAGGTTTAGCATTGTTTGAGAGGTTTATTTTACTTAAGTCAATTAATTGAATTGTTGGGTTATCATAGGATCTAAAATATAGTTTATTATGTTTTAGGTCTTTAAAAACTACCCATTGAGTTTTATCAATATTATCATATGTTAACGGTTCATCTTTTGCACCTCTTACATAGCCATAAGGCAAATCAACATTATTAATAATATGTTGTGCTAAGGTTAATGCTTGTTGTGCATTGTCAACTGGTAATACGGTTTGTTGCATCATAGATATTTTAACAAAGCGAGAAACAGGTGAAGCATCACCTGGTAGACCAACCATACCTGAACCTTGTCCAGTTGATTCATATACAAAGCCTTTAGATTTGAAGGGTTTAATATAATAAGGTGTTAGATTTACATAATTTCTTAAATTTGTTATCTGCCAATCATAACGTGGGGCATTCGTTAAAATACCCGCTTGGCTATCATGAAGTTGTAATTTTCCATTAATAAATTCGATAATAAGACTTTTACCTTGTCTATCTGTGATCACTGCATGAAGTGGGAAAGTAACGTTTTTATGACTACCTAAATTTAATGCTTCAGTGTAAATATAAACATTTTGAATTGCTTTTTTGATTTCATCAGTACTTGAGAAATTACTTAAAATCCAATCACCAAACTGTGTATATGGCAATGCATTTTTCTCTTTAGATTTTGGTACATCCATATATTTAACTTCAGATTCTGGTAAGTATAAATAACCAAATGATAGACCCTTTGTATTTAATCCATCAACAGAGTAGCCAGTACCAAAATAATCAACTAAAACGTAGCCATACTTAGCTTGCCAACTCATTGATGCGTTACCATTTGGCAGGTATGTTTTAAATAACTTACCTTTAGGTGAACTAATGATACGACTTTTTAGATTTGGGCCAAACTCAAGTGTTCTTGCGACAATAACAGTTCCATCCTTTGCTTTAATTGGTACATTTGTGCAGCTAAATGCTAGTGGATAGAATAAAATAGTTAGTATCAGCGCTTTAATCAGATTTTTCATTTAAGCGTTTCCTTTTCTAGTTTGAAAATTTGCTTCTTATTTTAATGTGCTGCTAGCAAAATGTCTGTATTGGTTACATTATTTATTGGGACAAATAGTTCATGAAAGTTATCATAATTTAGATACTTCAAATAATATGTCTGGGTTTTTTCAATGATTTTTATAAGAAAATTAGCACTTGCACTGTTATATAGCCAATAGTACCATCGTTAATGATATGGATATATTAATAAGTGGTTTAAATTTTATCTTATGGCAATATTACCTAAACTTAATCGATATCATCAGCTTGATATAAAATATAAGCAATACTTAAAAGCATTAAGGAAAAATGGTTTTAAAGGTGATATTCATACCGATATGGCTTCAAGGCTTACTGTTTCAACTGATAATAGTGTTTATCAAGTGATACCTCAAGTTGTTATTTTTCCTAAAAATAGAGAGGATATAGAGTTAGCCTTTCATTTAGCATCACAAGTGCATTATCACGAAATTCGCTTTTCACCCCGTGGTGGTGGTACTGGAACAAACGGGCAGTCTTTATCAAAAGGTATTTTAATTGACCATTCACGTTATTTAAATCGAATTGGAAAAATCAATATAGAAGAAAAATGGATTGAAGTTGAACCTGGTGTTGTATTAGATCAATTAAATCAGTATTTAAAACAGTATCAACTGTTTTTTCCAATTAGTATTTCACCAAGTGATAGAGCAACTTTAGGTGGCATGTGTAATACAGATGCCTGTGGTAAAGGTTCTTGCTGTTATGGGCGAACCTCGCAAAATATTATTGAATTAGAGTGTGTTTTAGTTGATGGTAGTTGTATTGTAACTAAAGAAATTGATATGCAGCATTTAAATGAATTAAAGTCTTTAGATTCAAATGTGGGTACAATTTATAAAACAGTCGATGATATTTTATTTACGCATAAAGATGAAATAGAACGTGTCTTTCCGAAGTTACAACGCTTTATGACAGGTTATAATTTAGCAATGATTTATAATCAAGATGCTGAATCATTTAATTTAAACTATTTACTATCAGGCTCTGAAGGCACATTAGCCTATATTAGTAAATTGCGTTTAAGACTAACGCCACTACCAAAATACAAAGCACTTTTTGCAATACAATATACATCATTTGATCGCGCATTAAGAGCCGCAAGGGAGTTATTGCCGTTTAAACCATCAGCGATTGAAACAGTTGATGATATGATTTTGACTTTAGCTAAAGAAGATGAGTTTTATCATAAAATTGAGCCTCTATTATCAAGAAATAAAATAACAAATATCACTGCAAGAGGACTTAATTTAGTTGAGTTTATTGCTGAAGATGAAGTTTCACTAAAGGAAATATTAAATCAAGTTACTGAAAAATTAGTTTTAGTTAGTCAATCAGATGATAAGGTTATTTCATTTTTTGTAACTTGTGATGCAAGTGAAATGAATCAATTATGGGATTTACGTAAAAAAAGTGTTGGCTTATTAGCAAATTTAGAAGGCTTAAAAAAACCGGTGCCTTTTATGGAAGATACGGTTGTCTCTCCAGAGTATTTAGCTGATTTTATATTAGATTTGAGAGAAATTTTAGATAGCTATCAATTACGTTATGGTATGTTTGGTCATGTTGATGTTGGTTGTTTGCATATACGTCCAGCACTGGACATGACAGATAAAGAGGATCAAAAAAGGCTAGTTGAAATTACTCAAAAAGTAAATCAATTGGTATTAAAATACGGGGGTATTTACTGGTCAGAGCATGGAAAAGGCTTTAGAAGTGAACTAGTAAAAGATTATTTTGGTGAGGTTTTAACAAAAGATTTAGCAAAAATAAAAAAAGCATTTGATCCGTTTAATCAATTAAACCCAGGTAAGATAACATTACCAGAAGGCTCTAAAGAAAGTTTAGTTAAAATCGATGGTCCTTTTCGAGGCTATTTTGATACACAGGTTATGCAAGCATCTCGGCAACATTGGGGGAATATTTTTAGTTGTAATGGTAATGCACGCTGTCTAAATCGAGATTATGATTTTTCTATGTGTCCATCAGCTAAAGTATCTAATAATTGGGTTTATTCACCTAAAGGGCGAGCTACGTTATTAAAAGAGTGGGCACGTTTGGCATCACTAAAAGGTTATAATTTGTTTAATTTTAAGCTAAATAAATGGCGTAACCCACTACCAAAGCTATGGCGAAATTCCAAAAATAATGACTTTTCATATGAAGTTTATCAATCTATGCAAAAATGCTTGGGTTGTAAAGCATGTGCCAGTTCATGCCCAGTTCAGGTTGATATTCCGCAAAATAAGTCATTATTTCTATATCATTACCATCAACGCTATAAACGGCCAATTAAGGACTATTTTATTGGTTATCTTGAGCAAATGACACCGATAAGTTCTAAACTATCATCTGTTTATAACTCAGTCACACAAAGTAGATTGATTACAAAATTGATAAAGACTCAAATAGGCTTAGTTGATCTACCAAGACTAAGTCAACTTAAATTTGATAAAGAATTAAAAAAGCGTAATGCACCTGAAGTATCACTTGAAAGGTTAAAATGTTTATCAAATGAAGAAAAGAGTCGGTCTGTTTGCTTAGTCCAAGATGCATTTACATCATTTTATGATGTTGATGTGGCATTAGCTGTTTATGATGGTTTAGTTAAATTAGGCTTTAGTGTTTATGTTCTACCTTATTACCCTAATGGTAAAGGACTGCATGTTAAGGGATTTTTAAAGCAGTTTAATCGCCTAGCATTAAAAAATGCACATTATTTAAATCAAGTAGCACAAACAGGTATTGATTTAGTTGGTATTGAACCAACAATGGTTTTATGCTATCGAGATGAATACGTTAAAATTTTATCAAAAGAGCAAATTCAATTTAAGGTTTCTTTATTACAAGAATGGTTATTATCAAAGATAGATAGAATTAAACTTTCTATTAATACTCAGCATCAAAGTTACTATTTATTTTCTCACTGTACAGAGCGAGCATTGGCTTTAACATCAAGCATACAATGGCAGAAGGTATTTGAAAAGTTAAATTTAACACTTGAGATAGTTGAAGTGGGTTGCTGTGGTATGGCTGGTACTTATGGTCATGAAAAAGAGCATAGAGACGATTCTAAAAAGCTTTATCAATTATCTTGGCAAGAAAAAATTGAACAACTAGAGCCATCACAAATTTTAGTCAGTGGATATTCGTGTCGATCACAAATTAAACGTTTTAGTCAGTTAGTAGTTCAGCATCCAATGTCAATTTTAATATAGAAATATTAATAATATTGTAAATATTTAAAAAATTAAATACAATGTTTTTTACTATCAGAATTATGATATAAGGGTGTTGTGATGGTATACAATGTAAAAAATCGAATTGATCAGGCTCAAATCAATAGTAAGTTTATACAATACTTAGAAATTAAAAAAACTTTCTCTGATCCCAAAGGGGATGTTTATTATGATAAAGAGGATATTGATAGCTTTATAGAAAAGGAAAAACCAGGTCTTTGTGGTGGCTATAAAACAGTATATGCTGTGTTTGCGCATTTAGATAAATTATCTTGGTGGTTTGATTTATTAGACCATTTAAGTGGTTGGGATGGTAGTGAAAAAAGTTTAAATGAAAAAGTTCAACTGATTGATCAAGAACAAACAAGGACGTTAGATGAGCTTTTTCAAATTGCAATAGATTATATTCGTTTTGCTCAATTTGTAGCTGACTTTTTAAAAGATTATGGTGATCAATATTTAAATAACTATGAATCTTTTAAGTCTTATAAACAAAGTGATTTGTTAAATGCAAAAAAAGGTTTATTAGAAATTTTGTCAAAAGATGATAAATTGATTACACTTAAAAAAAGCCTTCAATATAACGTAAATGATATTGGAAAAATATGTATAAATAAATCAACTTTCTGCGAAATAATTGAAAGTGGAATAGATAGTAATATTATTACATTGGGAGCAAGACGTTTAAGAGATAATGCTTTTCATGGTTTAACGCTTAGATTTCATGAAGGAAAATATTATTTATATGATTCCAATAGTCCTAGTGGAGATCAAGAATATGAAAATCTTGAAGATTTATATGATGCGTTGTCTGAAGGTTATTTGAGTGAGTTTGAATTGAATAGCATACAGTTCGCATCATTTTCAGATGACACTAATTTTTCTTTAATGAGAAAAACGCATAAAAGTACTATGGATTTATTAAACTATGCTTCTATAAATGATATGGAAGGTGTTAAAAAGGCATTAGAAAATACAGTTTATATTAATGCTTCTGATAATATGGGTACAGCTTTACACCATGCAGTAAGGTGTGGCAATCTTGAGATGGCTGAAATATTATTAAATAAAGGTGCAGATATAAATGTGTTAAATGAGCATTTTGGTACACCATTACATTTTGCAGTTAGTCAAAATAATCAAGAAATGGTTAAGTTTTTATTAAAAAAAGGGGCTGATATAAATATAGTTAATAATGAGGGATTAACATCAGTACAATTGGCTACTAAAAATAAACAGACAGACTCAATAAGAAATCTTATTCATCATGGAGAAGCTAGCTATAAATTAACTAATCCTAGCCATTTATTTGTTTTAGCAGGCGACTTAGCAGCTAGTTATTATGATAAATTAACTCATGGTAGTGAAATGCCTTCTATAAAATATGAACTATAAGTGATATTGACATAAATCAAAATTGACTTTATTTGTTTTTGATAATCATTTTCATTTATTGACTTTTAGCAATTCCAACTTATAATCGATTTAAAGCATTTTATTGATTATAAATACTCGATTTCTAAGGCCCATCGATGAAAATAACAAATCAAGAAAATATTAAAATAGAAGTTAATAAAGCCTATCAAGTGACAGGTTTTTCAGATCAATGTCCGATGAATTATATTCATCGATTACTTGCATTTGGATTTATTCCAGGTGCTAAGTTTAATGTATTAAGAATAGCGCCATTAGGCAACCCATATGAAATTGAAATTCAAGGGGTAAAAGTGTCATTAAGGAAATCAGAGCTTGATTTAATCCAGGTTAAAGCAGTATGAAAAAAATAGCAATTGTAGGTAATCCAAATTGTGGTAAAACGACTATTTTTAATGCTTTAACAGGTGCTCGTCAAAAAGTCGGTAACTGGTCAGGTGTAACAGTAGATAAAAAAAGTGGTTTTTTTGAAGTTGCAGGAGAGACTTTTGAGTTAGTTGATTTACCTGGATTATATTCATTAACTATTTCTGATTCAGGCTCAATTGATGAGCGAATTGCTTGTGAATTTATTTTGAATGAAAAACCTGATTTGGTAATAAATGTTGTAGATGTGGCTAATTTAGAACGTAATTTGTATTTAACAACGCAGTTACTTGAATTAAATGTGCCATTAGTCATTGCAGCAAATATGATAGATGTTGCTAAAAGCAAAAACATTGTTATTGACTATAATGAATTTGAAAAAACGGTTAATGCGCAAGTAATACCAGTTATTGGCCGTAAAAAGGTGGGTATTGATGCATTAAAATCAGCAGTAACTAAGTTTGATAATCAATCTGATGCTCAAGCAATTAGTTTAAATTATCCAAAACTTGATAATACAATTGATCATCTAAAAGCTTTATTACCTAAACATAGTAATAATAAGGCATGGTTTTGGTTTAAATTATTAGAAAATGACTTATATGCAGTTGAGCAATTATCAGAAGATGAAAAAAATGCATTCAAAGCGTACACTTTAGATAAACAGTTAAATATTAATTTAGCATCTGAACGTTATAGCTGGATACAAAATATATACCAATCAATTAGTCAACATCGAGATATTAAACGTCATCGTTTAACAGAGTGGTTTGATAAGATAGCAATGAATAAGTATTTAGGCTTACCATTATTCTTTTTTATTATGTATTTGATGTTTGAATTTTCAATTGGTTTAGGAACGGCAATTAATCCATTATTTGATGATGCTTCAGCAATTATTTTTGTTCAAGGTACAGCACATTTAGGTAATTATTTAGGTTTACCTGGTTGGCTTGTTGCTGTATTGGCTAATGGTGTGGGTTTAGGTATTAATACCGTATTAGGCTTTATTCCTCAAATTGGCTGTTTATTTTTGTTTTTATCTTTTCTTGAAGACTCTGGCTATATGGCACGTGCTGCATTTGTTATGGATCGGCTGATGCAAGCAATTGGTCTACCTGGTAAGGCATTTGTTCCTTTAATTGTTGGCTTTGGCTGTAATGTCCCATCAGTTATGGCATCACGTACGTTAGAATCAAGACGAGATCGACTATTAACAATTATGATGGCACCATTTATGTCTTGTGGTGCGCGTTTAGCAATTTTTGCGGTTTTTGCCGCAGCATTTTTTCCATCAGGTGGTGGTTTGATTGTCTTTTTGTTATATATCATAGGCATTGCTGCAGCTATTATTACGGGTTTATTAATTAAATGGTTAATATTAAAAGGTGAAAATCAGCCATTTATTATGGAATTACCCGTTTATCATTTACCGAATGCAAAAAGCATTGTTATTCATGCTTGGCGACGATTAAAAGGCTTTGTTATCCGTGCAGGTAAAGTAATTATTCCAATTTGCATATTAATAGGAACACTTAATTCAATTACAACTGATGGTAAAATTAATATGGATGGTTTAAGAGCATCTATTTTATCTGAAATAGGGCGTACGATTACACCTGTATTTTATCCAATTGGTATCTCAGATGCTAATTGGCCTGCAACCGTTGGTTTGATAACGGGAACTTTAGCAAAAGAGGTCGTTGTTGGTACATTAAATACGCTTTATAGTCAAAATAGTAATAACCTACCTTCTGAAACGGATGACTTTAATCTTTGGCAGGAGTTGAAAGGTACGGCTTTTAGTACGCTTGATAATTTGACAAATATTGGTGAAAGTTTTAAAAACCCATTTATTGCTAATGAAGGGGATAAAGATATCTCTAATTCTTCAATGGGTGAAATGGTCAAACAGTTTAGTTCTATGCCTGCAGTATTTGCTTATTTATTGTTTGTACTTTTATATGTCCCTTGTGTAGCAACCATTGGTGCAATGAGTCGGGAGGCTAGTCACAGTTGGGCTTGGCTTTCTGTTTTATGGAGTACAACGATTGCTTATGTGGCAGCTGTATTTGCTTATCAAATTCCGCAATTGGCAAGTGATTTTCATTCAGCAATTATAACGATGCTAATAACGACCATTGGCTTATTGGCAGTCTTATATTTTATGAAGTTTTCAGGCAAAAGAATTTCGTATAAACCTAAGTTTGATACCTGCGGTGGTGCAAAAGCCTGTGGTGGTTGTCACGGCTAATTATCATAAATTTGATTTCAAAATATTATTTTATAATTCATTTATTTATCATAGAATAGTCAATTTATTGTTTCTAAATTGATTTTTTTTTCTTCAGTGACAGGCATCTAAAATAATTCGATTACTATACAATCAGACATAAAGGTTGGCCTTATGGAGGAGGTATCTTATGTTTGATAAAAATGCAGCTTTAACTTCAATTCGAAAAGTTATTCAAGATGAAGAGGCTTTAACCAAGGCAGTTTTGTATGCAATTGAAAAAGCCTATAATGAGCATGATCAGACTAAAGGTTTAACAAAAACAGCTAGTCAGTCATCTAGTTGGGTTGGTGGTTGGGTTGCATCAACTGTAAGATTTGCCACTTCTTATCAACCTGTTCAAGACTGGATGACATCAAACACTCATAAAAAAAGATTAGAAAATGCAATAGCGATTGCAGATGATCTGAGGTCAAAAAAAATATCAGCAATAGAAGCCTTATGGAGAATTGGTCAAGAGGGGCATTGGAGTGAAGGTGGTGTTGTTTATACGCCTTCATTTAATACAAAAGCAATGCGATATTTTATATTATTTTCAATAGAGCATTGTCATGGAGAAATAGCAAAAGATGATGTTCTAAAAGATGATTCAAGTGGAATCGATAGAGAGTCAAAAAATATCTATCAAAGTATAATTGATGAAAATATCTTAACTCCAGAGTTATCAATACAAAGTGATGTTAGATTGACATCAAGTGGGTGTGCAAATTTGTTATTAGCAATGAGCCATTCAAGTTATTCTGATATTTTTACACAAGCTATATTATCAGCTGGTGAGAGAGCTTATCTAGAATTTAAAGGTACTGGTACTTGGCAAACTTATAATTATCAAGATCGTTTAAGTAATACAAATGAAATACTCACTAAGTTAAAAAATGGAAAAATTACTTCAGTTGAGGCATTTAGGCGATTAGCTGATGAAGGAGAGTGGAATAAGCGACCAAATGATAGTTTTAATTCATATAACACAATGTTTATTGCCTATTTAGTTGAGTGGTTAGCAAAAAATTTACCTAAACAAAATATACTTAATGATGAGTCTTTATATACTCAAATAAAAAAACTTCCAGATGACAAGCGTTATCTTTTTAGTATCACAAAGTCAATTTATTCAGATTATATGCATGAGTCATTAGATACATATAAGAAAAATCAATTAGCTTTAAAAATGCCAGCAGAAGGATATTCGAGTGTACCATCATTACCTCAACAATATAGCTCACCTCCACCTCAAATGCATACAACTCAACAGCCACCACCTTCAATGATGGAGCTTTATGCTACGGTTTTAGGTGGCAAAAAAACAACAAGCTATCAACCACAATACCCAAGGTCAAGCTTCTTTACTACAGGAAACCAATTTGACAGCCATCAACCAACATCAAGTTATACTAGTGGCCAGTAAGGAGGGGTATCATGCCAGAGATAGGTGGAAAAGTTGTTAAAACAACAGCAGTTATGACCTCATCAGTTTATGGAGTACTTGTTTCAACACCTTGGGCAATTGTTGATACTTTAGGTAAAACAGCCAAAGGTGTATATAAAGGTTCAATTTATGGATCAACTGGGTTTTTACTGGGGCCTGCTGGTTTAATTACAGTGCCAGTTGGTATGCTAGTTGGTGGTGGTATTGGTTTATTATATGGTGCAGGTAAAAACTTATCAGATATAACCTATACGGCTTACTTAGGTGGAAAAACTGCCTATTATAGTGATGTAAATACATTAAAATCAGGTATTTTAGCTGCTAATAATTATGCACTTCATGGCGTTTATCCAGAGTCAGAAAATATATCATTTGTTTTATCAGAGACACCAAGAGAAAAAGATGATACTCAAACAATACCACAACAAATACAGTCTAGTATTGAAGTACCTATAGAACCAGTTCCAAAAAAAGAAACTCAAATACTTTTTTTACAGCCAAGTGAAATAGAAATGCCAATAAGAAGAGTAAAAAGTTTTGGTGATTTACCTGATTTAAGTGAGTGGTCAAAAAATTTAGGTGATGTTAAAAAAAGTGAAGAAAAAAAACGATCAATGGATAAGCCAGATGAAGACCCATTTGAGTTGGTTATGTTATCAGATTCTAAAAAGCTAAAATTAAATCAAAGGAGTGAAGTCATGCCAAAATTATCAATAGATAGTTGTGCAAAAATTATAAATGATTATCGGATAAGTAATCCAGTTGAATTTAAAGCATTTTTTAAACAAGCAGTTGATGAATCTTTTGTGTCAAGTGAGGGGTTAGGTACAGGTTATTATAATCCTTTAAGTAATCTTTCAATAAGAAGTAAGGGTGTCGAGAGTATAAAGCTTTTATTAGCAAAAGATAAAACCAATGATGCTTTTTCAGCACTGGGTCTTCAAGGAAGTTGGAATGTAGCGGGCTATGTGGTTGGTACTGACTCATTTAATACTAAAGTAATAGATGGTCTTTATGGAAAAATAATAGCAAAACAAGAAAATAAAACATTGTTAGAGGCATATAAAAAAAAACCTTATTATGTTAAAAAAGAGGCAAAAAAAATATTTACTGAAGTCAATATGCAGATCCGTAGAGAAAATCAAAGTAGTCCTAATTTACCAATATATTCTGGTATTTTTGATAGAGATCAAAATAAACAAGAACAAACGAATGGGTTTTAATTTAATAAGTTTTTAAATTGAGTGATTGATAAATTACCGCTGTGGCGAGTTACTTCTTTTTGATTTAAGTTTAATCTAATTAATGTTGGAAAACCAATGACATGGTATTTTTTAAGTATTTGGTTCATCTCATTCGAATAGTCAGAAGCATCAACTTTAATTAAGACAATATTATTTTGTTGAAGTAATTGTTGTGCTTTTTCAGATTGTAGCATTTTGCTAACTAGCTGGCATTCAGCACACCAACGTGCATAAAAATCTAAAATTACTTGTTTATCTTCATTTTGATAGGTTTCAAATGCTTTATTTAGTTCATCTTGGTTAGTTACGGTTTTTATTTCTGTATTTGATATGGGCGTTTCTACATGACCATTAATTTGTACATTTTGAAGGCTTAGTGGTTTAAATAAATTGCTGTTGCCCATCATCGCACCAATAAATAAGCTAACACCATATAGGAATAATACTAGGCCAAGTGCGCGTTTAATCTTATCAAATCGATATTCTGATGATTCAAATGCCCCTAAAAATACGGCATAACCGACTAGAATAATCGCATAAAGAATTAAGGTGATATGCCCTGGTAAAATACGCCCTAAAATCCAGATGGCGATTAATAACATAAAAACACCAATCAAGTATTTTAAGTCATTCATCCAAGGACCAGTTTTAGGAACAAAGTAACCTAACCCCGTACCAATTAAGATTAACGGTATTCCCATACCAATAGATAAAACAAATAAGGATAAGCCACCAAATATCCAATCACCAGATTGTGCAATAAGGCTTAAAACACTAATTAAAGGTGCGCTCGTACATGGAGAGACAATTAATGAAGCAATAATACCAAAGAAAAAAGCACTTAGCATACTGCCTGATTTTGGCTTTTCCTGTAGAGAGTGAATAAAGCTTTGCGCTTTTTGGGGTAATCGAATATGGAATAAGTCGAACATTGAAAGTGCTAATAATAAAAATAAGATAGCCGTGATTACTAATACGATAGGTATTTGAAAAAGACTTTGAAAGCTTGCACCAACAAGTGCAATTGCAATACCTAATATCGTATAAGTTAATGCCATGCCAAGGACATAAATAATAGAGAGTAAGAAGCCTTTTAGCTTATTTGTATCCCCTTGGCCTAAAACAACACCCGAGATAATTGGTAGCATTGGTAAGACACAAGGTGTAAAGCTTAATAATAAGCCAAACCCAAGTAATGATAATAATGAGCTTAAGCTATAATGCTCTTTGTTACTTTTAGTTGTTTGGTTGATGTTAGTTAAGGCCAAAGCTTGTTTAGATTTAATGATCTGTGTTGCTTCTTTAGGTAATTCTTCAAGTGGATAGGCGTCTTTATTTTCGATATTAAATACTTGTCGTTGAAAAGGTAGGCATTTTTCTTTAAAGCAAGCTTGATAAATAACTTGTAGTTTAGCGTTTGGCTGAATTTGGTTATTCTCAGCATAAAGCGGTATCTTTAAGCTTAATTGATTTGTATAAACAGGTTGCGGGCCTAATATAGGATCCTGCCAGGTTTGCGCTTTAGGAAAGTGTACAACTCCTAGTCGTAGATTATTTGCATCAAGTAGTTCTATTGAGATGCGGTCACGATATAACTTAGCATCCTTCGGTATATTCCAAATTAACAAGATATCCTTTTTTTGGAAAAAGGCATTAACACTGACATCAGGTGAGCTAGATGAAAAGTTATTTTCTGTATTAATTGAGTTAGCTAGTGGCTGATTTGTTGTTGATGCAAAGGAAAATAAGGGATTATTAGCGGCATAAGCATTTGATAGAAAAAATAATATCACGATAAATAATAGGCTAAATAAGCGACTAGATTTTAGTTTCATGTTTGATAATTTTTTTATTACTAATCTTGTTAGGATAGAAGTTAAAAGATAATTAGTAAACTATTTTGATACCAATTAAGATGGTGTTCTACAAGTTTTCTGTGCTTGTGTTTCAGTGTCTTTAGCTTGAGGAACATTTTTAGTTAAAACACCGTTAAAATATTCAAAAAATGCTAAGCGTTGTTCGGCATTATTGCATCCACCATTAACATAATAAATTGAATTACCAAAGCCCCAGTTCTCATTGGAGCTAATCATATAATATTCAGGTGGATTCTGGGTGACTTGATTGGCTTTGGGTTCATTCCAATAATAAAGTGCTGAAAACCAGGTAATCTCATCATTGTTTAATAGGCCATTGGCAAAATCTTTAACTGACATACTTTTGTCAGTAATCGTATTATATTCAGCCGTACCATAGAAGATAGAATCACCAGTTAGTTGAATGGCGCCATGGCCCACCCAATTACCAGTTCCAAGTGCTTCAACCATCGGTGTATTTAATTGGCTAGGACAATTTGCCTGCCATACAGCATTATAACGAAGTGGTTCAATAGCTGTATCAAATGTATAAACACCCGTACTATAAGCGCCTTCTCCAGAGTTCATGCAAAACTCAGTTGGTGTGAAGGCATTATCAGCAAAAAATACATTAGGGTTAGGATCATACTGAGCTTGTGGTTGACCACCATTCTCTATCCGCCAATAAAGTCCACCATCTTGATCATAATGCGTACCATCACCGCCGTAGGTTTCCTGTGCAACATTAGCAAAAAATCCGGATAAGTCGCGAACTCTATCTTCTAAAGTACCAGTACAGGCAAAGGTTGGAAAGTATTTAGCAGCTGAGATAAAACCGTCATAAGTATAAACTTTCTGGCTACAATCAACACCAAGTTGTGTTTTTTGATTAGTACAGGCACCATCTGCATTAGCAAATAAAGCTTCTTTATACATCAGTTCTGCTGATTGATAACCATTTTCAGATGCTAAATATTCCATTAAATCTTTAGCACCACAGGGAACGCCATTTTCATGAACTGCATAAGCTGTTTGAAAGCTAATAGATAAACTTAAACTTGTTAAAAGAAAAGTCGATTTTAGGCTTAATTTTTTCATCATCCCACATCCTTGTTTTACTGTTAATCATTGATAAAGGTAGCTTAAGAAATAAAAAAACTCAAGATATGAAAAGGCTATTTTGGCGAAATATGTTGAAACTTATCTGGCTTTATAAGAATTTCCAGCCATTGTACTGATTTATCAGACAATAAGTGAGTTCGCTCAATAATTCTTTGCCAATTAACATAATGGCTAAGGTA
>JAKJJQ010000059.1:0-15155 GCA_021713415.1 Thiotrichales bacterium 19X7-9 | reverse complement strand
CTGAGCATGTGTTTACAGTTTCAGCTATAACAAAGGCATTAGTTTTAAGAGCTGATGCACGTGTAAGTAAAACTTGTAATTGATTAATTGTAAGATCAGATAATGCACTTAAAAATGAATTAAATTTTGATTTTCTCATAACTATATACCCCAAAAAGAATATTACTGTTATAAGAAATATATTCAAGTTCAACATATATTGCCAAAATAGCCATTTATTATTTGGTGATACTATAATTTTCTATGGCATTCCATCTTCAAGCTTAGGTGCGGGTAATAAATGCTCTCGTTTTAAACCAAATAATACTGCTAATACACCTGCTACATAAATTGAAGAATAAGTCCCAACTGCAATCCCAAGCATTAGTGCAAGTGAAAAATAATGAATACTTGGACCACCTGCGATAAATAAAACTAATACCACAACAAAGGTTAACCCTGAAGTAATAATCGTTCGTGATAAGGTATCATTAACAGAACGATTTACCACTTCAATAACTGATGCTTTACGCATTTTTCTGAAGTTTTCACGTACTCTATCATAGATAACAACGGTATCATTTAATGAAAAGCCAATGACAGCTAAAATAGCTGCTAATGATGTTAAATCAAACTCAAACTGAAATGCCGAAAATACGCCTAAAATAATAATCGGATCATGTAAAAGCGCAATACCTGCTGATACAGCAAAACGAAACTCAAAGCGAAAAGCAATATAGGCAATAATACAAATCATTGCAATAACAATTGCTAATAAGCCATTAGTCGCTAATTCAGCACCCACTTCAGGACCAATATAATTAACTGCCGTAATATTTGCATCGTTGCCAAGTGCTCTTTGTATTTTCTGCTTAATTAATTGTTGCTGTGATTGACCATCAGCTGAAACAATACCTTTCTGAGCTTCATTCATTGCTTTGGTTGGCATTAAGCGAATCATTACTTCTTTTGCAGAACCAAAGGTAATCACTTCTGTTTGACTAAAGCCTGATTTTTTTAATTGTTGCTTAATTTGAGTTAAATCAGCTGTCTTTGCATATTCAACTTGAATTTGATAGCCACCAGTGAAATCAAGTCCCCAGTTTAAACCTTTGATAAAAATAAAACCAAACGAGACAACGATCAGTAAAATAGAGATTACCGCAGTTATTTTGCGAATCCCCATAAAGTCAATATTGGTTTTTCGTTTGAAAAACTCCATACAAATAGCCTCTTAAATTCCAATTGAAAGTTTTTTAATTTGACGACGCTTGCCATAAATGAGATTTGTCATCGCTCTTGATGCCATCACTGCTGAAAACATTGAGGTAATAATACCGATCATTAATGTTACTGCAAAACCTTTAACAGCACCTGTACCAATGGCAAATAAAATCACTGCAACAATTAAAGTCGTTACATTTGAGTCCACAATCGTACCCCAAGCTCGCTCATAACCTGCATGAATTGCAGCATGTGGAGTGGCTCCATTACGTATCTCTTCTCTAATACGTTCAAAGATTAAGACATTACCATCAATCGACATACCTAAGTTCAATACAATACCGGCAATACCAGGTAAAGAAAGCGTAGCACCTGGGATAATCGACATTACAGCAACGATTAACACTAAGTTTAAAATTAATGCAAGATTAGCAATCACACCGAATAAGCGATAGTAAATGGTCATAAAGATAATAACGACAATTAGTGCAATAATCACTGAAATCGCACCCATTTTAATATTATCAGCGCCAAGTGAAGGACCGATTTGCATCTCTTGTACAATCTGCACAGGTGTTGGTAATGCACCTGATCTAATTAATAAGGCCAAGTTTTGCGCCTCACGCATATCAAGACCAGTAATAACAAAGTGATTACCTAGTTGGCTATTAATTGTAGCAATACTAATAACCTCTTTAGTCGTATGCGGAACAGTAACTTCTTTACCATCAACAATCTGTTTTTGAAAATTGGTCTGCACCAATACAGTCGCCATTGGTTTACCAATATTTTTAGCTGTTGCTTCAGAGAAATAACTAACTCGTGGACCACTTAAACTAACTTGAACCTCTGGTTGTGCCGTATCTTGACTATAACCAACACGTGCATCAACAACTGAATTACCATCAATTAATACATTATTTTTTAATACAACAGGCTGACCTTGAGAATCATAATAAAGACCAGAACCAATTGGTACGACACCTTTTTGCGCACTTTGGACATCAGCTTGTGTATTGACAAGCTGAAAACGTACCGTAGCTGTACCACCTAAAATCTGTTTTGCTCTCGCTGCATCTTGGACACCTGGAAGTTCAATTACAACACGATTAGCACCGGCTCTTGCAACTGATGCTTCTGCGACACCTAATTCATTAACACGATTTCGCATAACCGTAATGACTTGAGAGAGTGCATTATTTTGAATATCTGCTAGTTGTGTATCTGATAAACTAATTGTTAATATATGATCATTATTGCCTTTAGCAATCACAGCTGATTGAAAATGTGATTTTAAAAGATCCTCAGCTTGCTCTACTTGTGTTAATGAAGCTTTAGAAAAATTAACGACAATTTGATCATTTTTAATACTAATATTATCCGCACGTAAGCTATTTTTTCTTAATTGATCAACAACCTCACCACGAATTGACTCTAGGTTATTTTTGACCACTTGATCAATATCTGCTTCTAAAACAAAATACATACCACCACGTAAGTCCAAACCAAGACTCATTGGGTTAGCGCCAATAAGTCTTAACCAGCCTGGCGTATTCGGAGCTAAGTTTAAAGCTACTGTTAGTGACTTATCATATTTTTCATCTAATAGCGTTTGTGCTTTAATCTGATCATTAACATCTTTAAAACGTATTTGTAATAAATAGTCTTCTTTTGTGATACCACCTGTTTGAATATTAGCTTTATTTAAAGTTTGTTCGATATTATCAACTAACTGAGTTGTAATTTTATCATTATTTTTAGGTGTAATCTGTAAAGAAGGTGTCTCACCAAAGATATTCGGTAATGCATAGACAATTGCAATCAATGTAACCACTAAGACCAATAAATACTTCCACAATGGAAATTTGTTTAATGGTACTTTATTTCGATTTTTATACATAAGATAACCTTTGTTTAAGATGCTTTAGTTGATCCTTTAGGTAAAATAGAAGTGACCGCATCTTTTTGAATTTGAATGGTAACATTTTCAGCCACTGTCACATCAATAAATGTTTCACCTACTTTAGCAACTTTACCAACAATACCACCATTAGTAACAACTTCATCACCTTTTGATACTTCTGATAGCATTTGTCGATGCTCTTTATTACGCTTCATTTGTGGACGAATCAATAAAAAGTAAAAAATGGCAAAAAATACAACTAAGATAAGTATCATTTGTAAATTACTGCCTTCGCCTTGACCAGATGCTGAACCCTCTGCTAACGCATAAGAGCCAATAAATGGGGTCATTGATAAAGCTACTAACAATTTATTGATTAGTTTCATTTTATATATCCTTTTTAGTCTTTAATTAACCTTTTTCAAAATCTAGCTATACCTTAAAGTTCTGGTACCATCATATCACGCTTATAATAAAAGTTTGTGACAAACTGATCTAATGTACCTGAGGCAATGCTATTTCGCAAATTTTTCATCAGCCTTTGATAATAGGCGATGTTGTGAATGGTGTTAAGCCTGGCACCTAAAATTTCTTTCATTTTATCTAAATGGTGCAGATAAGCTCGTGAATAATTTTTACAAGTATAACAATCACACTCACTATCAATAGGTGATGTATCATCTTTATGCTGGCTATTTCTAATCCGAATCACACCAGTTTCAGTAAATAAATGTCCATTTCTTGCATTACGCGATGGCATAACACAGTCAAACATATCAACACCTCGTCTAACACCTTCTACAATATCTTCAGGTTTACCAACACCCATTAAATAACGCGGTTTATCCTTAGGCATAATGGGTGCTAAAAAGTCCAAAATACGAATCATTTCATCTTTTGGTTCTCCCACAGATAAGCCACCAATTGCATAACCATCAAAGCCAATCTCCTGAAGCTTTTCTAATGATATTTCACGCAAGTGTGTATACATCCCACCTTGAACAATACCAAATAATGCATTTGGGTTATCACTATGCGCCTCTTTTGATCGCAGTGCCCATCGCATTGATAACTCCATTGAAACCTTTGTTTCATCTTCTGTTGCAGGATAAGGCGTACACTCATCAAAACACATAACAATATCTGAACCTAAGTCACGTTGAACTTGCATCGATATTTCAGGCGATAAAAATACGTTAGAACCGTTAACTGGCGATTTAAAATAAACCCCTTCTTCTTTTAGTTTTCTTAGCGCACCAAGACTAAATACTTGAAAGCCACCTGAATCAGTCAAAATAGGACCCAACCAACGATTAAAATCATGTAATGTCCCATGTGTTTTAATAATTTCTGTGCCTGGACGTAGCATTAAATGGAATGTATTACCCAAGATAATTTCTGCACCAGTCGCTTTAATATCTTCTGGCGATAAAGACTTAACAGCACCATAAGTCCCTACTGGCATAAATACAGGCGTCTGTACAATACCATGTGTTAACGTTAATTGCCCACGACGAGCAAATCCTGATGTCTGCGTTATATCAAATTGCATTCTAAATTATTCAAAAACCGTCATTCATTAATATGGCTTGACATTATGAGTCAATCAGTGCAAATCGTAAATAATTAATTTTATCTTCGATTAAAGATTTTACTTTATTAGCTCCACAAGCATCTACTTTGATGCTTAGCAACATCACTAAACTTAAATTTTTTATTATTTTAAAAAATTAATATATTATTATCATAAGTGTTTGATTATTATCATATATATCAAAACCTATCTTATTTTACTTTAAGTTGAATAAGTTATTGAATTAACACAAAATGCATAAAATTTGCACAAATAATCAATGCCAACTAACCTTAACGTTGAAGTTAGTAACCGTTAAGGAGACAATACAATGTGTAAATTACTCGATGTGATTGCCGTGGTATTAGTTATCATTGCAGCACTTAATTATGGCATTGGTGTGTTTGGTGTAGATGTGCTTGTTATGATCTTTGGCAAAATACACTGGCTTAATATGTTAGTACAAATTGTAATCGGTCTCTCAGGTGTCTATATGATCTTCCGATGCCCAAGGCTATGCAAAGGTGGCGCTTGTCCAACAAAAAATGAGCAACCACCTCAACAACATAATCATCCTCATGATGGTGGTGGCAACCAATAATATAAATATAATAAATTCATTTTATCACTAGGGGGCAGTCTGCGCCGTATCTTTTTAGGTACGGCGTTTCTTATTTATTTGCTTCTAATTAATTAGCATCTAAACTTAATTTATATGATTTGATGTTTTATATTGGAGTATCAAGCATGCTTAATAACAAATATCTTTTAAAAACTATTATCTTATCAATAAGCTTATTATTTTACCAATTTGGCTATGCTAAAAAAGTAATCTATGTTGATATTAATGAAGAAATTGTTAAAGGCCCTACTGTTTTCTATGATGAAGATATTGCCTTTACAGAAATTGATAATATAACCAATACATCTAAAAAACCTGTAACATTATTAGATGTGCCTGAAAATGCACAACTTAATATTCAAAAGAAATTGAAAAATTTTGATCAAGAAATGGCTCAAGATAATGATGTTACCTATAGTATTTATGATAACTTTGATGTTCAACAAGACTATACTAAACTACCGCTTAAAGTTGTTAGGCTTCAAGCATTAATGAGTAAAATGCCTGTTTTAGATCAGGGACCCGATGGCGCTTGTGTTACATTTGCATCAACTGGTGCTTTAAATATCTTATATAAGGGTGCAAATGATTCAATCTCACAGAAATGTTCGCTAAACCTTGGACAATGGTTATCTACAAAGGATGAAAACTTCTTTTTATCGAATAAACAAAAATATCCGAACCTTTTTAAAGCTGCAGAATTTATCGATGAGATTGATGAAGAAGAATATTCATCAGGCTGGGATGGATCCTATGGCTATATTGTATTATCACAAATCAGTGAATTTGGAACCGTCGCTAAAAACCAACAAAATAGCCAGGTTTGTGGTAAAGGTCCCAAAAAGGAAAATGATAAAATTGTTCAACAAGCTGACAGCATTGCACCTGAAAAATATCAAAAATTAGTTGGTCATGCAAAAGATTATCAGTGGCAAAGCTTATGCAACCCAATTAAGCCTTGTCAAAGACAAGTTATTGAGCAGATTAAACAGGCTTTAAATCAAGGTCACTTAGTGGTCTTTGGTGTCACATTACCTGAAATTGGTTCTAATGGTACATCTTATAAATACTATCCAAACCTTCAGGCTAAAACTAATTATAACCTCAATGACAATGCTCAGTATGTTAATCTTGAAAACAACGTCTTTGCTTATACTGATAAAGTTCATCAATGCATGAAAAATAAACAGTGCGAAAAAAATTCAGGTGGCCATGAGATGTTTATCTACGGTTATCAAGAGAATCCAAATCAACCTGGTAATGGTATTTTTTATGTTAGAAACTCATGGGGTGATGATGTTGGTGATTATGGTGACTATTATATGACTTATAACTTTGCTGATAAAATGATGATGGAAGCTTATGAGATTAAGAGACCTTAATTTCTTTATCTACCCAGTTCTGTCCCTAAATTTTCTAATACTTTTTCAGTTGCAGAAAGATCATACCCACCACTAGTTTTATAAAAAATACTTAGACTTCTTGAAGCTTGACTGTCATTATGCCTATATGCTCTAGCACGCGTAATAAGGTCAACATCACAATCATACTGATGCCCCATCTTAGCTACCTCTCTAAGATGTAAAATAGTATCTGTAGCGCCACTAAAAGGGCTATGACGCCTAAAAAATCCTTTATCTTGATTATATTGATCATTGACAATTGTTGAAAATTGGCCGTTATCAATTTGAGTCTTATTTGTGTACGCTAATCTATTTAATTGAACTGCATCATCTAGTGTAATTAAATCTGAATTAAATGCTTTAACCAAACGTTCAGTATAGTGTTTTTTATTTTCTAAATAAAATAACCCTTCAAGCTCAGCACTTAAGTGTTCAAGTCTTTTAATTTGATTATAAATTCCTGACGCACCATATGAAGCACCTCCTGACTGCCCTAAAGCAGTAATAAATTTATGATAACCTGCTATTTTTCTATCTAAAAAGTCTTTTACTTGTATGCCTGGTAACGGTCCATTAAGGTCTTGTGTGCATTTTCCTGTTCCAGCTAATAATTGACCTTGATCAACCGTAAACTGTTTATGATTAATAAAATCATTAACCGTAACTTTTCCATCTGCATGAAAAATAGATTCTGTACTTTTTAACAATGGAGTATTTCTTGTCGGGTTTGCCTTAGCAAACCTTAGTTGTGTATAAACTGGTTCTCCATCACTACTAAACCCCCATTCACCATAGCCTAATCGTACATAAGCTCGATCTTCTTGTTCACCTCTATAGTCATCAACACCATATACTTTATGTTTGCTTACCCCTGAGCGTACATAAGGTGAATAAGCTTGCTGTGATTTAGCACCAAATAAACCATTCCTTTGGAAAAAATTATTCATTCCTTCTTGAGAGCCATTACCCTGAATAATTGCCATTGGTTGATTTTTCTGAGCTGCTAAATGTGCAAAGTGATCATGACCACTTTGGGTTGCAATTACACGTAGTTGGTCATCACATTGTTTTCTAACTTCTGAATAAATATATTTCAAACTTTCAGATACACGCTCATTCCAATTGCCTTGGCTCGGAGCATACCTTCTATGTGGCTTGCTACTTGATATTTGATGGCTGTGATCTATATCTAAACTAACAACATCTCGCTCATGTCTTTCATACTTACGTGAGTCTGAGTCTTTTGTTCTACGTTTATTATATGTTTCAGGTGCATGATGAAGACTAACAACAATATTACATTTATTATCAAAGCCTTTTTGAAGCTTACTAATCATTTCAGCGACTTTATCTTGATAAGCTTTATTTCCAGGTAATATATCACTATCTAAATGAAGCATAATAAAGGGCTGTTTCTCCCCAGTCTTATCAACAAAAATATCAACAAATGGCTCTGCAACGCCATCCTTATCAACCTGGTGCGTCATAAAACGCGGATCAACTCGAGATAAATTTTTTGATAAATAATCTATTTGCCTTGTATGACCGCGATCACTTCCTTCAACACCTCGCTCATGATTACCAAATTCCATTGAAATTGGAAGTTCTCCAGGAAACTTATCTCTTAAAAATGTTCCAATACGCTGATCATTTTGAAAACCACCACTAACCTCATAATCAAGATCACCTCCAAGTGTTAAGTGATCACAACGCTGAGATACCTTATAGCCCACAAAAGAACCTTTAGACCCACCACCATCAGCACTATATGCTAACACAGGTGATTCAGTATAAGAAAATGCTCTTAAATTAACACCTAAATCTTCAGATACTTGTTTTGTTAAACTTTCATCAATTTTTAATTTACCTGGCATATCTGCAACCTCCACAGCAAATGCAATTAAGCTTAATACCAATAATCACACTCTTTGCGATATAATCACACATTTAATTATCTAACAATGAAATAATAACGCTTTAACTGTGCTGGTTATTCAAATAGATTTATTTGATTTACAAAAACTATTTCTTTGAAAAAACTGTAATATAATAAATGGTCGTTAGATTAATTATCTCTAATGGATAATTTTTAGCTATCTTTAGAAACACTTTTCTTTTTAGACTTCTTCGCTTGGGTTGATTTTTTCTTCTTTTTAGTTTTTTTAGAATCTTTATCAGAGTCAGCTTGATAAGATTTTTCTCTTTCGGCAATTGCTTGTAGTGTATTACCTTTCGTTGATTTTTTAGATTTGGATTTTTTTGTTTTTGTTGTTTGATCAGTCACTTTGGATTTAGAGGATTTTTTAGACTTAGATTTTTTAATTGGAGTTGCTTCAACTAGTTCAAAATCAATTTTTAAGCTTGTCATATTTACTGAAATAAGCTTAACTTTAACTTTTTGGCCTAATGCATAAACTTTTCTTGTTCGCTCACCAATTAAAATTTGGCGCTCTGAGTCATAGTGATAGTAATCACCTTCCATTGTCGCAACATGAACCAATCCTTCAATTTGATTTTCATCTAACTGAACAAAAAAACCAATGCCGATAATACTAACTATCTTTGCTTTAAATATTTCACCGGTTCGATTACGTAAAAAAGAACACTTCAACCAGTCTTCAACACTTTGGGCTGCATTATCAGCTTTTCGCTCAGCAATTGAAGCATGATCGCATAAGTCAACCAACTGGTGTATATCATAACGATGACCACCTAAATTTTGTTCATTTAAAATTTTACGAATAATTCGATGGGTTAATAAATCTGGATAACGGCGAATAGGAGAAGTAAAGTGCGAATAAGCGTTATATGCTAGACCAAAATGCCCTTCATTATGTGGCGAGTAAACTGCCTGCATCATGCTGCGTAAAGTCATAAGCTGGATATTATGAAAATCTTTATGCTCCTTTGCATCCTCTAACATTTTAGAAAATTCGATAGGGCCTGGATCATCTGCTCCTGACAAACCCAAACCATGCGTTTTTAAATAATCCCTTAAACTGGTTATTTTTGCAGATGAAGGACCACCATGAACACGATATACACCATCATACTTATGCTTTAAAACAAAGCGTGCTGCAGCGACATTCGTTAATAACATACACTCTTCAATAAGACGATGAGCATCATTTCTAACTCTAGGTAAAATTGCTTCAATTTCACGACCTTCATTTAAAAGAATTTGCGTCTCTTCCATATCAAAATCAATGGCGCCACGCTCTTTTCGTCGCTCTGAAAGTATTAAATACATGCCATATAGATTATACATGTGTGATACAAGCTTAGGATATTTTTTTTGAAAATCTTGGTTATTTTGATTTAATAAATCAGATACTTCAGTATAGGTTAAGCGCGCATGAGAACGAATTACAGCTGAATAAAACTGATAACGTGATAATCTACCATTAGCACTAATAGACATCTGACAAACTAATGCTAGACGATCAACATCTGGCTTTAATGAACATAGCTCATTTGATAATGCTTCTGGCAGCATTGGAATAACATGCCCTGGAAAATAAACTGATGTTGAGCGACTTTGTGCTTCTTTATCTAAAGCTGACTCAGCTCTAACATAATAAGAAACATCTGCGATAGCAACATACAAACGCCAACCACCAGATTTTTTTGGTTCACAGTAAACTGCATCATCAAAGTCTTTTGCATCTTCACCATCAATCGTAACAAAAGGTAAATTTCTTAGATCTTTTCTATCTTGGCGATCAGCTTTAGTCACCGTATTTTTAAATAGACTAACCTGCTGTAACACTTTATCAGACCATTGATCATTTAAATCATATGATTTAACTGCCATATCAATGGCTTCATCAATCGATAACTGATCACCGATAACTTCAACTATATTCCCTAATGGCTGTGTCTTATACGATGGTTGTGAAATAATTTCAACTGTTACAAATTGGCCAGGCTTTACATCTAATTTATCTTGTGGCCATATCAATACATCATGTTTTAATAAAGGATTGACTGGCTCAACGTAACTGACACCAAACTCTTGTTGATAGCGCCCCGTTAAACGAGATGTATTTCGCTTTAGAATTTCTACAATTGTCCCTTCTAAATGCCCTCTGCGACTAACACCAGTGGGCCTAACTAAAACCCAATCACCATGAAATACACAGCGCATTTGCTTTGCTGGCAAATAAATTAAACGTCCATCATCACCTAATACTTCTCCTGGTCCATCTCGTGATGCAATTACAGTTCCTTTGATAAGGTCCATTTTTGAAACAAGGCCATAATAACCACCACGATTATATAATAATTGCCCATCACGCTCCATTGCCTTTAGGCGGCGCTTTAAAGCAACTCTATGCGCTTGTGTACTTAAATTAAGTGCCTCAAATACAATTTCAAATGTTGTTGGTATTCCCTTATCTTTAAAAAATTGTAAAATTAACTCTCTTGAAGGTATTGGATCTTCGTACTTCTGCATTTCACTTTCACGATTTGGATCCATTGAAATATCATATTTTTTTTCAATAATCGGTGTATCTTCAACCTTCTTGTTACCTTGACTGAGTGATTTATCTACACTACTTTGCTTTGACATTTATATATTCCTAATCTATCAAAAGCTTTCTTGATTTCAAATGACCATGACTAAATTCACCAATACCTATAAATTTTTGATGCAATTTAAATACATGCCAACCATTTAACTGAGTATTTTCTCCTATCCAACGACCTGAACGCCTCAACTCTCCTATTTCCATTTCATTAATTTGATAAACAGGCCAATGATCAAAAATCATCCCCGTCTCTATTAGTGTAGTTGATTTTTCAATCTCTGGTTTAGCTAGTTGTTCTGAAAGCTTTTCTAATGTTATCATTTTATGTTGCTGATTAAACTGACCACAACTAATACGTCGCAACTCAACTAAATGAGCGCCACAACCAATTTGTTTGCCAATATCTTCAGCTAGTGTTCGAATATAGGTCCCCTTACTGACCTTAGTAAAAATTTTAAGTTGCTGAGAAGTTAACTCATATCCTTGATTTACTAACTCATAAATTACAACTTCTCTTGGTTTGCGTTCTACTTCAATACCTTCTCTGGCTAATTGATATAGCGGTTTACCTTCTCTTTTCAATGCCGAATACATCGGTGGAATCTGCTTAATTTGACCACGAAACAAATTTAAATAATCTTCAATTAAATCATCATCTAACTTAACCACTTCTTTTTTCTCAAGGACATTGCCTTCTTTATCTGCTGTATCTGTCGTGATACCTAATTGAATTGTTGCCAAATAAGCCTTATCTGAATCAAGCATATATTGTGAAAATTTAGTTGCTTGATTAATAAAAATTGGTAGCATGCCTGTTGCCATAGGGTCTAGACTACCGCTGTGACCTGCTTTTTTAACATTTAACAAGCGCTTTACTTTTTGCAGTGCTCCATTTGAGCTTATACCATACGGCTTATCTAACAAAATTATGCCATTGGTAATTGAATCTTTATGTGAGCGATTCTTAGAATTTTGATTTCTTACTAATGTCATTGATTAACTATTCTTTATTATTTTCAATTAATTTTTTTAAAGCTTTATCCGCTGCTTTTTGCTCAGCTCTTTTACGAGAAGTATCTTCTGCCTGCTCATCTATATTTAAGGCTTTAATAATACAAGCAACATAGAAAATTTGTTCATGTGCTTGACCTTGTGTTTTTAACAACCGGTATTCTGGAAGGTCAATTGCTTGAGACTGTAAAGCTTCTTGCAGTCGTGTTTTATTATCTTTAGGAACTTCCGTTAGTCTTAATGCTTTAATCTCAGTATCAAACCAATTTAAGATACATATTCTTACATCATTAAGACCTGAATCAAGATAGATCGCACCAACTAATGCCTCAATTGCATCTTCTAAAATAGAAGCACGCTTTGCACCACCTGATTTAACTTCGCCTACACCTAATGCTAAAAAATCGCCTAAATTAAAAGATGCAGCCTTATCCGTTAGTGTTTTACCTTTAACAATTGATGTTCTTAATAAAGATAACTGACCTTCTTTTGCCTCAGGAAATTGATGATAAAGTGCTTCTGCTATGACCATTCCTAAAATTGCATCACCCAAAAATTCTAAACGTTCATTATGTTTTTTACGTAATGAGCGATGTGTTAATGCTTGAATTAACAGCGCTTCATCTTTAAATTGATAGCCAATAATTTTATATAACTGATTATAATCTTTCATTTAATTAATATTACTACTTATCTTTTTTATTACTTAATAGGGCCTAGCTGGCTCCAACGAATGGAATAAGATGAATCATCAAAACTTAACCAAACGAAAAATGCTTTACCAACTAAGTCTTTTTCTGATACGAATCCCCAATAACGACTATCTTCACTATTATCACGATTATCCCCCATCATAAAGTACATACCCTTAGGCACAACCAGATCTTTAAAACTTAAACTACTTTTAAATGGCATCGTTAAAATATCATGTTTAACGCCTAATAAATTTTCTTGGTACTTATTCGATTTTTGTGTTAGTGAATTAATTGGTTCAATTAAACTTGCTAATAATTTCTCTGGAATTTCTTTTCCATTAATTGTTAATCGCTTATTTTGATAACTGATTTTATCACCAGGAACACCAATAACACGTTTAATAAAATCAACGTTTGGATTAACTGGATAATGAAATACAACCACATCACCACGTTTTGGTTCACCCGTTGCAACCCATGTTTTATTAGTAAACGGGTTTCTTATGCCATAAGAGAACTTATTGACCAAAACAAAGGCATTTGTTTTTAATGTGGGATACATTGAACCTGTTGGAATACGAAAATTTTCAACAACAAATGCACGCAATAAAAATACAACAAAAAATACAACAAACAATGACCTAGCATAATCTGCTAAAAAAGGTGCTTTTAATAGCTTTTGTTTCTCTTTTTTTGATAATCCTTCTAACTGGTCTTTATATTTGGCTTTACGTTTTTTTTCAAAAAATAACCAATCGACCATCATAATCACAAATGAGACAACGGTTAAAAATAACAACCAAAAATTAAAATCAATATTCATTTATAAATTTTCCAAGTGTTTATAAAATTATTCACTTTAGGCATTATAAAATCTTTTTTAGTGTTTGAATATAATAAATAATAGCTTCTTTTAAGCACAAGCTAATTGCTTCTTATCATTTTTAGTCTCTGCATAGCGAATCATTGCACTTTTACTAATAATTAAAGCACGACTAACTGTATCATTTTTATCTTTATGGCATAGAGTTAATGTACCGTTACTACTAGATAATAAACTAACTGGTTTAAACTGAAGATAATTACCCCGAGGAAAGCCCTGCCATCTTAAAATAAACCCTTTTGGCAATCTTAGATGATGACTAATAAGTTTGTCATCTCCATCAAAGCGTTTATTAGCATTATGATCTACAAATACAAGTAATTGATTCTGCCATAAGCCATCAATACACGTTTTATTATCAACACTTGAACAAACAATAACTGGTAAACGACTCTGATAAGATTTAGCTTTTGCATAGGTTAATAGCATATGAATTTTATCAATTGTAACTGTTGCCTGATTTTTCTTAAAAAACAGATGCCAACTGACTAATGCCCCACCAGCAAGTAGAGATAATATAGTTAATACAATTAACAATTCGATCAAAGTTAAGCCAATTTGACCTTGAATTGGTACTTTTTTTATTTTTTCACTACCAAGCACTTGCATTTTCGTTTTTTCAAATTACAATAACGCCTCATGTGGGTCGTTAGCTCAGTCGGTAGAGCAGCTGGCTTTTAACCAGTTGGTCATAGGTTCGAATCCTATACGACCCACCATTTATGTTTTACTTTATAAGATTCAATAATATATTTAAAGACTATTATACTAGATTATCAGCTTACTTTGTTTAATAATTCAGAATTGATCTATACATATTTTATCAATTAATAAATATATGGTATAATTACCATATATAAAGGTGAGTACTGTATGACAAAGCATAGAAAGCCTTTGGAGTGGATAGAAACATCTTTAAATGACCTAAAGTCTTTTCCTAAAGATGTCCAACAATCGATTGGGTATGCCTTGAGTTTTGCTCAAGAAGGTAATAAACACCCAAGCGCAAAACCACTTAAAGGTAATGAATTTAAAGGTGCTTCAACTTTAGAAATTATTGAAAACTATGATGGTAATACATATAGAGCTGTTTATACTGTAAAACTTAAAGATACAATTTTCGTATTACATTGTTTTCAAAAAAAATCTAAGCAAGGTATTAAAACACCTAAATCAGATCACACTACATGACACCTACCAGAGCCATTCTTTGACTAATTGATATTTTAGGTTTAAATGTAGCTTTGATAATATTACAGATATACTCTGAAGAATTAATGGCTCTAGCTAGCGATTTAGCAATAGTTTCAGTACCAATTTTAATCAAAGA
>JAKJJQ010000058.1:0-16013 GCA_021713415.1 Thiotrichales bacterium 19X7-9 | reverse complement strand
TCTAGTTGCGCTAATGCAGTTTTTGCTTGAGTTAATTTTGTTTTCTGTGTACTTAATGATGCACCAATATCTTTATATTTTAGAATGCTTGATTGCTTATCTTTTAAGCTTTTTGACTTTTGGGCTAGATTATTCATAGTTTTATTAGCGAAAAAACTTGTCGCTTTAAAACTCTTATCTAGTGTTGCACCGATAGTAACACCTAATGAAATATTGCTAGCCTTCACCATGCATTCCTTTTATCCATTCTAATGATAAATTAAAATATAGTTTTAACTCTTTTAGCGTTAAATTCTTTAGCTCACTGATTGACCATCCTGTTTGGGTGGCAATGATGAACATTCTTTCAGATATGCTTTTGGGTCAATATCTTCTCCTTGATAGTGTACTAAGCCACTTTGTAAGCGGATATAATCTTTTAAATTCATTGATTTTAATTCATCTAACGGAATAGTTGTTAAGTGAGAAATCATTGTCATTTCACGTAACCCTGATGAAGTAATTGAACTTAAATTTAATAAATCACTGCCCTTTGGTTCACGCATGGTAATAACATCTGTTTTAGTTTTACCATCACATAATTCAACTTGTCCTGTTAATGTTATTTCTATAGCCACGAATTGATCTCCTATTTATTAATTTGGATTTGATTAAATATTATGATAACGCTGATACAACACCTTCTAATTGATCTTTACCATTTAGATTTCTAATGTTGTTAATGGGGTCAATAATAATTAAGTCTGTGCCATCTTCACTAAAGCGGTAATATTGCAAGGTCATAGAAACGCTAGTTTCACCTATATCTTCAGCATTCCAAGTACCATAATCAATCTCTTTAACGAGACCTCGCATTTCAATAACAACCTTTTTAACTGTACCATCACTATTTTTGATCGCAGCTCTTAAGATTAATGGTACAGTACTACCAGCACCAAATGAGCCAATCGGTATGGTTTGAATGCCTTTTAACTTCATTGAAGTCTCTAATTTTTCAATTTTTCCTGTATCAAGTTCAATTGTTCCTGACATGCCAGCACCACTATAATCAACACCTTTAACTGTGATTTTGGGTAGTTGTACCTCGGTTGTTTCACCTATTAGCGTTGTACCGTCTAAATAAACGGCAAAACTCTGTAGTATACGATCACCAATCATTGATTATCTCCTAAATTAAAATATCTCTTGAATGTAGTCATCAGTTAAGCGTGATCTAAAGGTAATACGCTCTGCTGGGTAGACAGGGGTGAAATCAAAATCAAAAGTAATATGACCGCTCTTAATTTCATTGTTAGTATTAACACTTTCATCTACCCAACAACTACCACCTAAGATACGACCTTGAGCTGTCAATGTTCTTAAATAATCATTCACACTCATGGTAATATCTTCAGTAAAAGTTTTAGTAATACCTCTATCAACTGCCCATTGGTGTGCTACAACTAATGACTCATTGAGCATATCCGCTGTGCGTCTAACACAAAGAAATTGCCATTTTGGGTCACTTGATGTCGTTCTATTACCCCACAATCTCCAGCCATTTTGTCTAATCAATACATTAACGTTTTGCTCATTTAAGAGGTTAGCTCTGCTATTATCTTGTAAGCTGTATTCAATGGCTCTAGCTGTACCTGTAATGCCATTTAACTCATGGTTAGATGGGCTATAATGCCAGCCATAATCATTATCAATTTTTGCAATTAACCCTGCTATAGCTGGGCTAGATGGTAGCAATGCTTTTACCCCGCCTTTTAATACTTCAACTTGTGGGTCGATTACATAAACTCTGGGACTGCCAAAATTACCTGCATATGTTTTAGCTGCTGCATCGGTTGTCGATGGTGCTTCAGCAATGATAATTGCTGTTAATATCTCAGCAATGCCTAATAACTCTGCAACAATACCTGTTTCAGTGGTAAATGATGGTACAGTTAATAGTCGTGGTTTAACACCTAATTTACTTTCAGCATCTAATAAAGCGTGTACACCTGTTCTTTGTTCTGTTTCAGTGTCAACACCCCCTTGGATATTTGCTAATTGTGTTGCAGCATCTTCTGATGCCTCAACTCTAATGACAACAATAATTGCGCCAACTTGATCAAAGATTAAATCAATGGCATCTGGCAATGTACCTTTAGTACCTAACTTAGCTGCTTCAGTTCGATTAACGATCATCACAGGCTCATTGATAGGAAATTGATCGCTGTCTGCTTCATCAGCTGTGCCAACTAAACCTATTACTGAACTTCTAACTGTTTGAATCGGACGCGAGCCAGAATCTAGCTCAACAACTTCAACACCGTGAAAAAATCCACTCATTTGTCACACCTTTTTTCTTGTTGCTAACTGTTATTATCAAATAATTTAAGATGTTTAGATGGGTAAACTAATAGATGAGATTAATTATGCCACTGACTTTCTAAAGTAATTAAACTTTGTTTATCCTGATTGGCCAAATATAAGGCTTCACTTGTCTTTAAGTAGCATGTGGCAAGCTTTAGTTCTGTTTCAATGGATGAACAACCATAGACAACCCTTGGCTGTGTAAGTGATGGGGGAATATGACCCACTGTGATTGGTCGTGGTAAAAACATACTACAACCGTTGATTGATAACACCACAATGCTACTTAAAAGCCAATGAAATTTATTCATACGTCACCTTGAGGTTTTAAACCATCAGGTGGTGTTGCTAATAACTTTTGAATATCTTTATCATAAATATCTAGCCAAACAGAGCGTTCAGGCTTTTCTAGCTTATTAATATGGGTATTTAAACTATCCATTTGACGGCTATAAGCACGATTAATTCTATTTTGTTCTTTTTGATTGTTACTAACCGTTTTATTGCTATCATCCCACATTCTATCCATACGATTGAGCTTTCTATCGATAAAGAACATGCCTGTGATAAATGCAATTAATATCAGGATAGCCAAGGCATTGGATAATAGTGCTTTAATCATTTAACTACCATCCTTATTGTTATTAGTAAGGTTTCGACTTCTATAGTAATCACCCAAATAAACTGATGTTTCTGTATAGCGATCTTTTAGTTTATCGGTGATTTCATCTTCTGATTTATATTGACGTTTTGTATCAATTGGAAATATCAGTGATTTATCCTTTAAGCCTTGTGATAAAAGGCTCAATGAATGAATAATATCTGGGTCAACTGCATCTAACATACCCGAATACGTTTCATTCGTTTCAATGGCATCATATAAGCTAACCATTGCATAAGTCATAATTTGCAATAAATCAGAGTCAACACTAAATAAAGCCTCAGCATCACCTACTGATTGGTGTATTTTATTTCTTAATTCTTCTCGTTGAGTATCTTTAGATTTACCTAAATGATCATCATCAACAACTAAACTGTTTTCATCCATTATTCAATCCTCATATTAATCTTCAATTTGTTGTACATAAGGGATAAATCCCCACATTGGTTTACTTCTACTAATTGGAAAACGGCCAGCTATTGTGCCTAACATACAAAATAAGACCTCACCTGTATCTGTTTCAGCATAAGGATGAGGTGTGGCATAAGAAGAACTTTTTAATAAAATACTACTGCCACATATCCCCCATTCAGAAGTAATGCCATCAAAATAACTGCCTCTGATAACACCATTAATTAATTTGGCATAACAGCCATGTGTAACCCAAGTATGATAAATGACCTGTTGTAAAAATGTACGAGCTGCATCATCTGTTGCCTTGTTTATCCAATTCATTTTAACGACATTAAATTCAGGCTGGGTATAGGTAATGCCTGACTTACCCATCGCTGTTAATATTTCTTGTTCTTCTTGATCTCTATTCTCCCAAGGTATGCCAGTTTTGATCGTACGATAAACTTCAAATGTAACCTCACAATCATTAACCTTACTGAAATAATTCAAATTGCCATCAGTCACCTGACCTAGTTGATTTCTACTTAATCGCCAATAAGGTGACCACGCATCTTTTTCTCGTTGCTCCATATCTGCTTGTAGAGCTTCTAATTCTGCAAGCTTCTCATCAATACGATCACACTCTGATGAAACGGTATCTGTTAAATCTTGTGCAGCTTTAACTACATCATCTATACTTGACACTTTGTTATTCTCCTTAAAGATTGATTAAACTTGTATTGCCAAAATTAATTCGTGCATCTGATACAGATAACGGTACAGCTGACCACTGGTAGTTATAGCTTGCATCTGCATTATGAGAAAATGCGGTTTCTTTTTCATATAAGCTAAATTTCACTAATGGGCTATTAGTAATTACTTCATAAACCAATCTACCGCGAAGATAAAAACCACTGAAAGCTGGACAATTAACCATGCCTTCTGTGTTATACGCTGTATCGTTACCTTGCTCGTCATATTTTTTTTGTTTTACATCAATCATGTTTGAAAGATTGGCAACGGTTTGCCTATACTTTTGAACGTTTAACTTAATAATGCTTCCGTTTGCATTACCCGACCAATCTTCATCTAAAAAGTAACTTCTAATATCCACCCCTGCTACATGTGGCTCACCTTTGACTTTATCGCCATCTAAATCACTTTCACTTTGCCAATAATAAGCTCGATAAATATCAATTAATAAAGGACTGCCATTGCGATTACTTCCTGATTGGAATATCACTGGATACATCATGTCATAAGGTAGATGCTGAAGATCAAATCGATACTTATAACGACCTTCACCTTTAATATCAAAAGCAACTAAGTTATTGCGCCATTTCTCTAAATCATCTAAACGAGTTTCAATTGGCTCTAAATCAACATCTACCTCTTGAGTGTCAGTTTTAGTTTGTGCGTAATCAATTGCAAGGCTTGTATGATCATTCATTAGCCGAATTAAGCTTTCGGCTAATTGATAATAATTATCGACTGTAGAACAGGCTTGCGTATTAAAATTTATCGTTACTTGATCAGCATTATCGTATTTTATTTTAATCGTATAATCACTGACTGTTGGTGATAGGTTATCCTCTGCTTTATAGAATTCTGGTATATTACCTTGCGCAATAATATTATTTTTATCATCTAAAATTGAGATATATTTAAGCCAAAAACCACCTGCACTTTCTGGTACAATGCAATTAATCCATATCTCATCATGACTTGTTTCAACATTATTGATTAAAGCACTGTAGGCAACATGATTTAAGCTTGTATCATCTGCTTGACTACTAATTTTAAATGATGAAAACATCACTGTGTTACCAGTTAAAACGCTATCAGCTAATTGTGCCTTTCCGTTCTCTGTTATCAGAATTTCATACATTTAAACTGCTCCATAAAGAATTGTTTTATTTTTTAAGGCAACTTTTGAGCCTGCATTGACAATGGATTGTGATCGTGTTTCTAAATTAAAAAGATAAGCACTCTGAACATTCTTATTGGTATCAATGACATTTCTGATTAAATCTAAATCAAGACTTACCTTATCGTTTTTAGTCGTATCCGTAATAACATCAATGGTAAATGTATGCGGTATGCCACCTGAATATTGATACCACTCTCTAACATTAATTTCATAGTCCATTGCACCCAACGCTTTCTCTAGGGCACCTAATGTGCCTTTTTTACGATGAATATCGATTGATTCAGCAATCATTTGTCGCTTCTGTGCTTCATCAGCTTTGTTATAAGGTTCAAAATCAACTGATAAGTAACTGGCTAAATAAGGTAAAAACTCGATTGGACATAAATCAGGTTTAAATAACAACCGAATGACATTATTTTTTAGCTCAATCTGATTTAAAAATGCACCAACTAAGGACGTTTCTAAATCAGTAGCATTTGGTGGCAGTATATTTACATCAGTCATTCTACCGCCTCAATTATTGTTACTTCTGTACAATAAGGTGTTTGGGTGTCATTTGCAGATATGGTCTTAGTCGGTGCGTATAACTCTTTTACATACGCTACACCTTCAATATTTAAGCGTGCGTATACTTCTGATAATGGCACTGTTGCGCCAATTTTGTGACGATCTGCAATTAAGGTGTCAATGTTATCTTGCATTGTTTTCAAAACAACACTCTTATCTGATTGTGGGTCAAGAACAACTTCTGCATTAATCGTATATTCTAAAGGCGACACACTAGATACAATCACCTGACAGCCTAATGGTTTTCGTTCTGGGTCTGTTAGATAATTAGATACGGCTTCTAACAAATCATCACTTGCTTGACCTGAATCTGCTTCATTGCCTTGGACAACGACAAAGGCTTTACCTGGCTGAGATTGATCATCAAATGCTTTAACATCCACAACTCGACTATCCGATTCAAAAGATAGCGCTTCATAAGCTGATTGACTACCTGCTGATGACGCTTTCTCTAATGCCGTTAATATTCTGCCTCGATATCTTTCATCTGTTTCATCCTCTTCACGAGCAACAGCTAATAACGCACCTAAATTATCTAAGTCAGCACCTTGTGAGAAAGAGACTAACACGGATTTAATTGAATCATTAATGCGTTGCTCATAGAGTGTTAATCCATAAGCACAAGCTTCTAATATTTTAATCACAGGGTCAGATTCAACTGTTGCATCATATTCAGGCATACGTGTTTTAAAATCAGCTAAGAGCAAAGCATAGTTTTGATCATAATCAACTGACTGAATTGAATCTGGTGGTGGTAGTTTAGATAAATCAAACTTACTCATACAGTGACACCATTTAACCGTTTATCTTCACCATCAGGCTTATATGTAAACTCAACATCAATGCTTACCTGACCATCTGAATTAAGATTGATATCAATCTGCTTTAAATCTACACGCATCTCCCACTGATCGATTGCTTCAGCAGTTGAGTTTAAAAGCTTTGCCAAAGTCATTTGATTCGCTGGTTGATCGACATACATAAAAATAGTAGAGCCATATTCACGTAACATGACTCTTGAGCCAACAGGTGTTGTTAAAATATCAGCAATGCTTTGTTTAACATGCTCAATATCTGTTATCTTTTGACCTGTTATTCTTGATATACCTTGCATTGATCATCTAACTAATTGTTACTATTACAGTCAGTATAAAATGATAAAAATAAATGATCTGGATAAGCTAATAACTCTAAATTTCTACAATTTTTTTACAAATATGTTTGTATGTGATTTTTGGAAGCTCAATATTGTGTACTTCAGGTATTTTAACTACAAAATGATATTCACACCTTATGAAATGCGGACGTAGATGGCCAAATGGTAAATAGCCTTCTGGTTTTGATACATAACCTTCAACATTATACTTTTCACATATCACTTGTGAAAGACATTTTAAATAGCTTCGTTTAAAGAAAAAATAATATCTCTTCTGCCATAATGAAAAAGCTTTTTCTGTATCTTGTTTAGTAATCTCTATTATATCTGGCACATTTACTATCGTCATAATTACTATCCATTCTAATATTAAATATTCTAAATAGGCTTTGATGTAGTACCGCCACTATCACCTCTATGGGCATGATTTTTAAGAGAAATATTATCTGCTGTAACATCTCCACTAGTAACATGAATTGAACCTTCAATTGATGCGGTTGAGCCGCCTTTAGCATTTGAGCCATATAGGCCACTTTGATAAGTTAAGCTACCTTGAACTAATACATTGCCTGTGATCGTTGTAATTGGGCAATCAGCATAAATACTATTGGCTTTTAAAGTAACTTCATTTGTTGTTACATTAACTGATGTTGCAGCAAATATATTAATAGAACCAATACAGTTGATCGTTAATTTATTATCCGCATAGCTGTAACTAATGGTTGTACCATCTGAGTAAACTTTTTTATCTAACGCTAAATCACTACTTGGCTGATTGCTTGTATAAATTGATGGCAATACAATGCCATTATTCAATTCACCACTTGGTGATAAAACCAATACTTGCTCACCAAGTGATGGCGACCACCATGTTTGACAATCACCTGAGCGTTGCGTCATCCATTTAAGCCATGTCGTTAAAATATTCCCTGCTTTAATACGCACACGTGCTTTGATTGGATCTATTTGCGAGACTGTACCCACTCGAATTAAATTTGATAACCTTCTTTCTAATTCACCAATACGTTCTAACTCAGTCATGATTAATACTCGAATCTATTTCTACATCTGGGGCTTCACCATTGGCTTCATAAACACTCTCACCACAAGCAAATGGTACAAGAAATTCTATTTTCCAAGATAAATAACCATCAATATCGGGTTGTAAATAGTCAGGTTCATTACTGATAATTTCAGTCTCACCAATTTGATCATGATTAAAGTTATTCCGATGTAAAAATGCACTAATAGAAAATGCTGCATCTCTAATATTAAATTCGGCTAAGTCAACATCTTTAAACAATAGATTGAGAGTAAAATGTATTTCCGCCGATAATCGACCATCCGAATATTTCCGTGTGATCTCAAAACTTGAAAGATTTAAGTTAGAGACCCGAGGCGACAATGCTTCCAAGTTCTGTATCGGCGGATACAGTGACCAGCTTAACTGATCATACCGCTCTTTTAGTTTAGTAAAGATTAATTCAGTTAGCGACCTTGTGTTTTTAATTTCCACTTTAAAATTTCCTCTAATTTTTTAAAAAATGTCTCTCTAAAGTAATAAGGTAGGCGTTTTTCAATAATTGCCTGTGCCTTTTTATTAATTTCAATCGTTGGCCGACTCATATCTGTGCGCTTTTTAATCTTGCCTGATGGACTAATAAAAGCATTTTCAATTCTGACCCCCTTAACCATCACATCTGATTTTTGTGCTTTTGGTTTACCTAAGCGATCTAATTCAATTGGATTAAGACCAAACCATAGCTTTACGTCATACTTACCCTTGCGATAAAGACCTAAACGCTGCCTAACAAGCTTCTGTTTGATACCAAGCTCTGCTGCAATATCTTTGGCTAATCTACCTCGAACACTCTTTGCTGCACGATTAACTGCTGTTGCTGTATATTTTTCTATATGCTTGCCATCATAGCCTTTCATCTGTGAACTAAATGCGTTTATCTCAAACGTCGAAATCGATATATTCATCGGATGCCTTATAGTCACTTAATGTTGCAATCATAATGCCGTTATCTAAATCTTTAATATTTTCAACGACAAATTTAAGCTCCTTGATTTCAACTAAATCACCAAGCTTGATTTTATCTCGTTTAAGCACCTGAAATTCCAAAATACCTGCATTGTTATTGAAATCTAAATCATGTAATTGGTAGTCCTTTGTGTTACGCTTATGAACTCCAAGTATTGTGTAAACTTTATTAACGAGAACCTCTGTACCCCAGTCTTTGAAGTAACAATCCCAAGATTCATAATTTTCCATGACTTAGCTTGCCTTTGCTTTTGATCTTGAACGACCTGATTTTTTATCTTTTTCTTTTGTTTCTGTAACCTTAGATTCTGATTTCTTAGCCTCATCTTTTTCTTTAAGCAATTTGACATAGTTATGCTCTAGTAAAGATTTAATTAATGACGCATCTCTAACTGCAATAACATCACCTTTATCTCGTGCTTCACTTAAAAAAATAATTGGCTTTAAGACTTCAATTTTAACCATCATTATTCTCCTTCAGTTACTTTCTTTTGAGCTAAAGCAAAGGACTCTTCTCGTCTAATTGCAAAATCTACATTCTGGCGAGCAACTACCGTTAATACACCTGCTTTCATTTTTGTATAAGGGTCAGTTCTTAAAATTAACCCTGCCCAAAGACCTATGATTAAATCATTAAAATTGCCAAAGAAAATATGATCAGACTGAACCTGATTCGTTGCATGCGTTTGATAACCATTAATAGTGCCACCACTCTCCCAAATCGTTGAGTCTTGATTAAGCTTCTTAGAGGTTGTTTTAGCCTTTCCTTTTAATTTTGGATTAATTAAATAACGCATCGAATTAACATCAGCATTTGAGGTAGCAATTTTTGTTTCAAGCGATACATAATCATCAAATGTTGGCGCATCTTCTAAATATTCATAGACTGGCACACCAGCATTAAATAAGCCTAATGGTTGTTTTGAGTTACCGCCTTGACCATACAAAGCTGCCGTATCTATACCTAAAGCCATTTGTGCAACTAAATCGTTTCTAACAATGGTTTCAGCATCAGGTGAAGCATTAATCATCATCTCCTCTGTAATATCAAGAAATGCGCCTAGTGTTTTAGGGCTTAATTCAATCAACCCTGTACCAATATGACCTTCACCAACTTCTTCACCTTCATTAACCCAATAAACTTGTGAGCCTGCTGTTTGCTTTGGAATTTTAATGTTGCCTTTTAAGCCTGACATGCGCTGAGCTAAAGGAATAACAACTGAACGATTCCGTAACATATCAACAAATGAATTTGACTGTAGCGTTGTTGGCACTAAATTACCACCTTCACCTGAAACTGCAAAATCACGCATCAATACATCCGACGGTATCGCAAAACCTGTGTCATAAATATGGTTATCACGTTTAAAGGCTTCTGATGCCTCAAACTCCATCGCTGCATCTTTTTGTGCTCTTGTGTTAGTTGGCTCAGCCATTGCTCTAACTGCTTTTAAAATAGAATAATTACGAACTTCTTTATTGTTCATACCAATCGCTGTAGATTCAATTTGATTTTCTTGAGTCTCTTTGCGACGATTAGCCAATAGGGCATTATTAGCCATTTGCTTATACATATCTCGTTCAAATTTATCAAATGAACTACCATCTTTTACATAGCTTCTTGCGAACTCTGTCATCTTATTTTCATCAGCTAATTTATAAATGGCATCAGTGCGTTCTCTTTCCTCCTTTTGGCCTTCTTCATAAGATTTGACCACTTCTTTTGATCTTTCATCTGACATAACTAACTCCTTACGATTACTTGTTATTTGATACTGACTAAAATCTTCATTTAAACTTCTACCTACACCAACTGAGGTATCAGCAGGCACAGGAGCAAAGGAAATTTCAAATGGCAACCACCGTGTGACAAATAAGGTCATAGCCTCTTGACTAAATTTTGTTTCATTAACATGATAGCCAACCGAGATATTGCGAATAATGCCATCTTTGACATCCTTATAGACTTCATCACCAAAGCCTTGCTTAGAAAAACGTACCTTAGCATAACCTTTTTCATCTCTAATCCAGACATCTTCAATCACACCAATTTGGCGATTCCAATCATGATTAAATAAAAGTGGCGCACCATTTTTAAGGCGACTGAAATCAACATTTTCATTTTCATGCAATAAAACTTCATCCACATCATTCCAACGTGCAACAGGACTTGTAGATGAAAATGATAAAATTAAAGTTCTATCTTCATCATTGTTTTGATTATCCTCAGATCGATACTCAAATACCGCTGAGCGTTTAAATGTTTTACTCTTCGTCATCTTTTCCATCGTCGTCTTCTGCCTTATCTTCTTCTAATGACATCTGCAATGTGCCTAATAAGTAACTAACATATTCTGGACTTATGTCGTTACAGAGTTTAAATTGGTTAGCATCTTGTAAGATTTCTTGATCAACCTTATCAATATCCATACCTTGCTCTGTGACAATTTGCTTTCTGGATTTAAGGAAATTTTTAAGTAGAATTTCTAATGCTTTTGCTTCTTTTTGAGGGTCAATCCACGACCAACTTCTTGGTATGTAATGAGCTAATTTCAAACCTTGATAACGACTATCTGAACAAACAAGTCGGCTACTTAATCTTTCAACTTCTAGCCATGCTCGATAAATAGGACGGATTAAACAGCTAATCATATGCTGTTGGATCATAGACCACGCATCACGTTCAGCTAATGCACCTTGTCGAGCAGAAGAATAAGAGACACCTTTTAAATCATTGGCTAAAGATACATACGATACGCCATAACCTAATGAACCTGAAATCGCTTGTAAAATACTTGTCTTAAATGGTGCATAATCACCACTTGGAAAGGCTGGATCAAAACCATCAAATTGATAACCAGGTGGTAGCTCAAACATGCCTGAACCTTCATATTTATGTATCTCTGGTGTATCATCTGACTCAGGTGTATCTTCATCTTTCCTAAAAAACCCTAAAAACTTTGCACCTGTTTTTGCATGATCAACGGCCGCTGTTTCAAACTCTTTTAATAGATGAAGCCTTATCATTGGCGTAATAAACCATGAAATACCCCTCATCTGACCAATGTAATCACTTAAATACCCATGTACGACATGCTCCGCTTTATAGCGAATCGTCTCATTGGCATTATTTTTTTTGAAATGATAGGCTAAAGGCTTACCTAATGTATCAACCTCAATACCATTTAATATCTTACGTCCATTACCTAAATCAATGTTTTTTGATGGGTCTAGTCTCGATGCATCAATTAACTGTAGTTTAAGTTGGTTATCGTCATCAATATGCTTAATTAAGAAAAATTCACCATCTCGAATCATCGATTTTAAAGCCAATATCTGAACATCAATAAAGCTTAATCGACCACTAACATCACAAGTTTCTGACCATTGTTTAAATCGACCTTCTACATCTAAATTAAGCTCTTTAGAATTACTTTGACATTGAACACTAATACCTTTTTGGCCAATAACATTGACACAGGCTAACGATACAAAATGCTTAGGATAATCGCTATTGTTATAAGCTTGCCTTGCTCTTGATACAATCGTATACCAGCTTCTTGAAATAACATCATTTATATCAGAATTAGAAATATACAGATTACTTATATCACTTATTAACTGCGAATCAACTGCATCAAAACCTCGATGAATCCTACGATTTGGGATAACTTGTGATTTAGATGATTTTTTCCTAAAGAAGCTTGGCAATTTCATCGAATAAACACTCCTTTACCTAAAATAGAAGTGTTTTTGCCATCAACTTTTTTTTGATAATAATCAACTTTACACTCACATTTAGCTAAATTATCAAGCAATTCCCCCATATCTGTATAATCCATCTTAGTACCATTTTGCTCATAATTATCAATATGAGCCGTATCAGATCGTTTAGATAATGCATTACGCAATTGTTCTAATCTATCTTTCCAGTAAACTAATTCATCTTCGTAAGCCATCAATAACCCTCATAATCTCCATTACAATCAGTTTATGATTTTTCTAACACCTATGATGGATAAGCTAATGAAACAAAAAACAGATGAAAAACTAGCCTCGCCTTATGTAAAGGCGTTGCTGTAACTGAATCTACACATGGCAGATCAGATCATATTGAAAACTGCTGATACTCTTTTTTATTTTTAATTTCTTTATTATCGATAATACGTTTTTGTCTTAATTTAACATTAACATTTGATATTTTTAGTGCAGCATAAGCATAAAGATACGTATCTAAGGCCTCATTTCTACCATTATAACGCGTATTAACCCAATGATAACCTTTCTTATTTTTCAATGGCTTTCGCTTCTCTGCTGTTAACTGCTCAAAATATTCTAAATCACAAATATCCTTTCTAAAATGAATAAAGCCTGCACCATGATTTTCAATCCTTAAGCGACTATATAAAATATTTTTACCTTCATTTGTTCCCAACATATAAAGGTTAACCTTACGCCTGCTTTTACCTGTCTTTTTACGATTTGGTGCTGTAGTAAATGGATAATCACCACCTCGACCTTTTATGGCATAAGGTCTACCCAAGGGTCTAGTTAATACATAATCATAAGCAATTGAAGTTGTATTATCTGTACCACCTGTATCTAAAGATGCAAACTCAATACTCATCATAAACCCTGACTCATGTTTGTACTGACGTTTTAGGGCATCGGTTAAATCATTCCATACTTGTGTTTCTGCTGGTGAACCAGTTAATACTCGATAATCCATTATATAAGCTTCTTCACCATCTGCCCATGCAATAACCTGCATTTCAATACGATCTTGTTGTACATCAATACCAGCGGTTAACAAGCCACAACTTAAAGGCACAAGATGATAATCTTCTACACGCTCAATTAAATGACCACTTTCAACTTGTTCTACTTCTTCATCCCAAGTCTTAGCTAATGAAACATTCATAAATGACTGTAGGTCGCCTGTTTGCTTTTTCTCTAAATATGATTTAACAATATCAACAAAACGCCTAAAGGGTGAGTACAGCTCATTAAGGTGAAAACTTGCATGACCATAGAAACCACCTGTTGCAATCCATTTGCCTTCTCTTAACATGCTTAACTTATCTGCATCAGTGATAATACAACCACAACAAGGGCAACTATAAACAACACTACTTGAATCTAATTTACCATTTTCATCTTCTTGCCAGCTGATTTGCTCCCACTCTAAGGTTTGATATTCATTGCAATGAATGCAAGGTAAATTAAAATAACGTTGATCACCTTCTAAAAAACTCTTTTCAATAAAACAAGCATCTTTAATCGTTGGTGTACTCGTTAAAAATAATTTTCGCTGACTACCAAAGGTTGCCGCACGTTGCCAAATCAAATTAACTGGGTGACCTTCTGAAGTATATTCATAAGAGCTTACTTCATCACAAAATATTTTTGGTGCTGATCGACCACGCATCGTTGCCGGTGATCCTGACCAACTAAAAATGAGAAATCCACCATGATATTTTTTCATTTTTTGGTTATTTACACCATCTCTACCTCTTGGTTTAGCTACTGTATTTTTCAATGCTGGTGTATGATCTACCATTGGATTAAATTTAGTTTCAAGCCATGTCTTTAAATCACCTTCTGTTGGTTGCATCATCATCTGACTACATGGGTCATGGTGAATATGGTAACCAATAATTGAGCTAATCATTTCTGTTTTACCTAATTGCGCACCCCACATTAACGTGACTTTTTCCACTCTTGGGTCATTAGCTATATTTAAGACTTCTTCTTGATAGGAAAAGGTTTTCCATTTTCCAGGCATTGCACTATTACCTGCTGGAATATAGCGATACATTTCAGCCCACTGGCTAATGGTTAACGCTTTAGGTGGTTTTAAGTATTCAATTGCATTACTAATTGTTTGCTTCAACAGTTGATTCATCTTCACTAAGCCTATTTAACGTATTGTGTATATCATCTGTAATTGTGCGTACCGCATCTCTAATTTCTGTATCAATAATCTGTTTTAATTGGAATGAATCATGCTTTGCATTGAAATAAGGTTCACAACGCTCAGGTACAGCTAATAACTTTGTTTTAATTTCGCTAAAGACACCAACTAATACATTTAAAACATCATCTGAAACAAGAACCTTCTTTTGAGCAAGTAATGCACTGACTTCTTCTTTGTCTGCTTGTGCTCTTAATAAGCGCGCTTTCTGGCGTTTAATTTCAGTATTTAAATCAATGTCACCTTGCAAATCTGATGAAGTACTAGTTGAAATATATTTAATATAACGATGGATATTAGCTAACAATGGGTATTGACCACCAGATTGTTTTTCTAATACTCCTGACTTACTTAATTGCTGCACTCTTCTTTGAGTTAGCATTAATATTTTAGCCAATTGACCAACTTTAACGCTATCATCAATCATGATAAAAAAACTCCATAAAAAACGAAATGGGGTTCAATCTCATTTCGCTTTTGGGTGAAATTTGTACAGTCATTTTTTGGCCTATTTTCAATCTATTCAAATACTGCTTAACTCCATATTATAAAAGGCTTATAGCTTTTTAAATCATTCATGCAAAAAACCAAATTCGTCTGAAATTTGTTCAAAAAAAGCGAAACGAAATCAATTTTTTTTTGCACGCAGAATGTAAAACTCGCGGGTGTATGACCCCCACCGAGTTTCAGCCCAAAAGTACCTTTTTTTCTATCACTCAAATAAATCACGCTGTTTAACCGTACTTTCAAAGCCACTAGAAGCATAACTATCATCTGCTCTTACTTTATACATATAACGCACCGTTCTTGGCTTAAGACCCAAACAAAAAGCAATTTCTTCTTCTGTAAAATCTCTGGATAAAACCTTAACCATCTTGCTTCTTATCTTAATTAGATCACTTTCAACATAATCAACTGGACGTAACCGCTCACCACCAAAAT
>JAKJJQ010000057.1:0-16727 GCA_021713415.1 Thiotrichales bacterium 19X7-9 | reverse complement strand
TACCTTAGCCATTATGTTAATTGGCAAAGAATTATTGAGCGAACTCACTTATTGTCTGATAAATCAGTACAATGGCTGGAAATTCTTATAAAGCCAGATAAGTTTCAACATATTTCGCCAAAATAGCCTAAATAAATTTATTCATCTAAATTAATTGCGCAAATAAAATTAAAAAATGTTAAGTCTTCATTTGATTTCGTAAGTAATTTGTACATGGAAGAAAAATCCCTTAGAATATCAATCTTGAAATATAAAGTTAGTACAATAGATGACTGTAAACCGTCAAGGTATATTATGAAAATTACACCAACAAGCTTTGTAAGTATGCACTTTATGATTCGTCTTAAGGATGGCTCTATTGCAGAAGATACAAAAGCCTACAATAAGCCTTTTAGCTTTACTATGGGAGAGGCTATTTTTTCGCAACAATTTGAAAATGAATTATGTGGTCTTAGAAAAGGAGATCATAAAAAAATTATGTTAATGCCTGAAGATGCATTTGGAGAAGTACATCCTGCTCTTATTTATCAAGTACCAAAGTCTAAATTTCCAAAAGATATTGAAATAGAGCCAGGTGTATTAGTAGCGTTTAGTCAACCAAATGGTGCAGAGCTACCAGGCTTAATTACTCAAGAAGATAAAAATGAGGTTACAGTTGATTTTAATCACCCATTGGCAGGGAAAGTAGTATTATTTGAAGTTGATATTATAGAAGTTAAGGAATGTGATGATTGATGTTGTATTAGCTAATCCACGTGGATTTTGTGCAGGTGTTAGTCGAGCAATTGATATTGTAGAACAGGTGTTAGAGTTGGTAAATGAGCCTGTTTATGTCCGTCATGAAGTAGTACATAATCGTTTTGTTGTTGAAGACTTAAAGCAAAAGGGTGCAATTTTTGTTGATGAGTTGGATGAAGTGCCTGATAATGCAACTGTAATTTATAGCGCACATGGCGTATCACAAGAAGTAAGAAATCAAGCTCAAAAGAAATGTTTAAAAGTATTTGATGCGACCTGTCCTTTAGTAACTAAAGTTCATATAGAGGTTGCTAAAGCAGCAAAAGCAAATCATGAATGCATTTTAATTGGTCATAAAGGTCATCCAGAAGTTGAAGGAACATTAGGGCAATATCTAAATTCTAATGGTCAGATATACTTAGTTGAATCAGTAGATGATGTCAATGAACTTGATGTTAAAGATCCAACTAGGCTGTCGTATTCAACACAGACAACGCTTTCTGTTGATGAAACTCGTGATATTATTCATGCTTTACGTCAAAGATTTCCAAGCATAAAACAACCAAAAAAAGAAGATATTTGCTATGCTACGACAAATCGTCAAAATGCAGTTTATGCACTTTCAAAAGAAGTTGAGGTTGTTTTAGTTGTTGGTTCAAAAAATAGTTCTAATTCAAATCGTTTAAGGGAGCTGGCTGAAAAATGTGGTGTTTGCGCCTATTTATTAGATGACCCTGAACAAATCGATCAAAATTGGTTTAATAATGTAAAACGTATTGGTATTACAGCAGGTGCCTCAGCACCTGAAGTATTAGTCAATCAGATTATCGATAAAATTAGATCTTATTTTGGTAATAATATTCATGTTACTGAACTAAATGGAGTTGAAGAAAATGTGACTTTCCCATTACCGAAAGTATTAAAAATGTTAAAACAGAAATAACCTTAAGGGGAATATTGTTATGTTAATGTGTCGTGGTGTTCGAGGAGCGATTACAATTGAAGAAAATACAAAAGAAGCAATTGAATTAGCGACAATTGAGCTATTAGAAGAAATGGTCAAACGTAATCAAATTGATATTGATATGTTAGCAAGCGCTTTTTTTGCAGTAACACCTGATATAACAGCCGCATTTCCACCAACTGCAGCAAGAAAGATTGGCTGGCATAATGTGCCATTATTAAATTGTATGGAAATGAGTGCAGAGGATGGCTTACGGTTTTGTATCCGTGTGTTATTACACTGGAATACTGATAAAACGAATACTGAAATCAAGCATGTTTATTTAAGAGAAGCTGCTAAACTAAGACCGGATATTGTACAAAAATAAGAGGTAATCTTTTAAAATGGATCACGAAGATAATGATAAAATAGAAGCCAATAAAAGTAAGGGAATTTATTTATTACCAAATCTTTTTACATCAGCAGCTTTATTTTCAGGATTTTATGCGATTGTAGCAGCATCTCAACACCACTTTAGAGCAGCGGCTGTTGCAATATTTGTTGCTATGATAATGGATGCATTAGATGGGCGTGTTGCTCGTATGACCGGTACTCAAAGTTCATTTGGGGCAGAATATGACTCATTATCTGATATGGTTTCATTTGGTGTAACACCTGCATTGGTCATATATTTTTGGGCCTTACAACCACTAAAACAAATTGGTTGGCTAATTGCATTTTTATTTGTTGCTTGTGTGGCGCTGAGATTAGCTCGTTTTAATACATCACCAACATCAAGTGAAAAGCGTTATTTTTACGGATTGCCGTGCCCAGCTGCAGCTGCTGCAATTGCTAGTTACGTTTGGTTGGGGCAGTTATACCACTTTTCAGGGTTAGCAAACTCAGTTGTCGTTGCACTTATTGGTATTTATCTATCTATTATGATGGTAAGTAGCGTTAAATTTAGAAGCTTTAAAGATTATGATTTTAAATCAAGCGTACCATTTACAGCTATTGTACTAATTGTGGTTTTTATTATTTGTATTGCTTTAGATCCAGAACATGTATTATTTGTTGTCTTTGCACTTTATGCATTATCTGGGCCTTTAGGGGGAATTACAGTAAAATATTATCAGAAGCTAAAAGCAGCTCGTAAAACGCAAAAAAAGAAAAAAGTGGATTTAAAAAAAGCCTCAAAGTCAGATATTAAGCAATAGCTATATTTTCTAAAAAAAAGTTCATGCATAAACCTTAAGCCTATTGTATAACTAAATAATAGGGAATAGGAATTTATTAATTATTAAATAGGTTTAAGATCATAATGGCTTTCTTTAGAGCAATTGTTTTATTAGTAGTTTTTGTATTTAGTCTTTTTTATCAAACTGCTTTTAGCCGCACTCAACTAACACAAGCACAATATCAAAAGCTTTTTGTTGAAGCTAGAAGTCATATTAACGACTTGAATTTAAATCAATACTATAAGCTAAAAGCTAAACTGAAGGGTTATTCTTTATATCCTTATTTACGTTACCTTGAAATTGTTAATCATTTTGATGATTATAAGTCACAGACAATTGAAAATTATCTTCAAGAGAATCAAGGAACCTTTTGGGCAAAGCTTCTAAAGCCACAGTGGTTAAATTATTTAGGTGAGAATGAAATATGGGATACTTATCTAAAAGTAGGCTCTAATACTGGTAGTTTTACTCATCGCTGTTGGTATGCTCGAGCTTTATATGAAAATAAGCAAAAAACCAAAGCATTAACAACATTTAGTTCAATTTGGTTATATGGGCACTCATTGCCAGAAGCTTGTGATTATATGTTAATACGTTGGCAAAAATCTAAATATGATACTGAAAGCTTACGTATGCAAAGGATTAAGCTTGCTATGGCAGAAGGAGAATATGATTTAGCACGTTATTTAAGTTATCAGTTAGATAAATCTGATCAGAAATTTATTCAAGCTTGGGTGAATGCTGAAATTGATCCGCACTTTTCAATTAAACCCTTAATGAATAAATATGCAAAACATAAATGGTATCAGTATGTATTAGTACAAGCTTTTGATGTTTTTGCTAATGAAGATATCACAGGTGCATTGCAGTTATTTGAAAAATATCAAAAACAAATACCTTCATCTGTACGTGATACGATTATGGCAGATATAGCAATGGAGTTAGCTCGAGAACATTCACCTTTAGCTATGAAATGGCTTAGAAGAGTTCCAGATGATGAGGCATCATCTTTATTATGGCAGTGGCGTGCAAGGACTGCCATTTTATGGCTAGAGTGGTCAGATTTAGTTAAATGGATTAATACAATGCCCTCTACGTTAAAAAATAAATTACAATGGCAATATTGGTTGGCCGTTGGTTTGTATCACACAGGGAAAAAAGATCAATCAAATATCATTTGGAACAATTTAGCTAAAGAACGTGATTACTATGGTTTTTTAAGTGCTGATCAAATTGGTGCTAACTACAACTTAAAAACAAAAAGTCATACGGTATCAAAAGAATTATTAGAAAAAGTAAATCAAATGCCAGAAATTCAGCAAGTTTATCAGCTATATCAATTGGGTGAATTGAGGTTAGCTGATTATTATTGGCGCTGGATTTTAAATCGCTTTAACCGCTATCAGTCATTAGCTGCAGCAATTATTGCAAATGATTGGGGTATTGATAGTATGAGTATTTATGCTTATGGACGTTCAGGCTATTATGATGACTTAACACACCGTTTTCCGCTTGCTTATAAAAACGATATTTTAAAATATTCAAAAAAATATAAGTTAAACCCTGGCTGGGTTTGGGCCTTAACGAGACAAGAGAGTTATTTCCACCCTGAGGCAATCTCTTCAGCTGGTGCGCGTGGCTTAATGCAATTAATGCCATCAACGGCATCATTTATAGCTTCACGTTATAAGATTTCTTATAATGGTGCGCAATCACTTTTTATTCCACATGTTAATATTAAGTTAGGTGTTGCTAATCTTTCGCATGTTTATGATTACTTTGATCAAAACATGGTATTGGCAACTTCAGCTTACAATGCTGGGTTTGGTAATACTAAAAACTGGCTACCAAAAACACCACTTAAAGCACAGCGTTGGATTGAAACAGTACCTTATTTAGAAACTAGAAATTATATTCGCCAAGTATTAACCTATACAGTTATTTATGATAATGTCCAACTTGATCGTAATGTTCGCCTTGAAGATATTATGAAGACGGTTCAGTCTTAAATTGATTATTTTAATTATCCGGCGTGACAAAAATAACATCACACAAACTATTATTTAAAATGGAATCGGATGTTGAGCCAGTTAAGAGTTTAATTAAATGGTGATGACGTCTGTTGCCTAAAATAACTAAATCAATTTGCTTTTCTCGAATATAGTTTACGATATCAGACTTTGGATTACCTTTTATTAATTGATAGTCTTCAATCACAAGTGATAAGTCATTTAAAATATTTTTCATTGTTTGATTAACACTTTCAGTGATTTGTTTTTCACCATCAAGTGATAGTAGATTACTAAAAGTAACCTCAGCGGGAATAACAGAAATTAAACTAAAACGTGATTGGAAAGCTTTGACAATTTGTTTTGATTTATCAATTAAATAGTCATAATCATCGCTAAGATCAACAGCTAATAATATATGTTGATAGATCATCACTATTTCCTTTAAAACCCTATCATTTTAACCATAGCAGTAAAGCGTGTTAATTACCAATAACCTTGACAAAATAGGCATTTGCAGGTATCTTTGGCGCACAATATAAGACTAAAAAAGTACCAGTTTGTGATACGTGTAAATAAACTTGTTGACTATGGTGTGGTTATTCTTATTGCAATCGCAAAGCATAACCGTCAATTACTAAGTGCAAGAGCATTAAGTGAGATAACAGATATTACCTTATCAATGACACAAAAAGTACTTAAGCGTTTGAGTGCTGGCTTGTTAGTTGAATCTACAATTGGTAGTAAAGGAGGTTACCAGCTAAAACGGAATTTATCAGAAATTTCGTTAAAAGATGTAGTCGACGCACTAGAGGGTGATCAATCACCAAAGATTAAATGTGGTCAATTAAGTACATTGGTTCGATGTGAAAAATCAGCTTGTTTGAAAAAGGGTCATTGGTTTGAAGTTGAAGAAGCTATTAATGAAATGTTAAAAACATATCGATTAAATCGTTTACTGGATTGTTATAAATAAGGTTGGATTTTTAATGAGCAAATATGAACACCTAGTTAAAGGTGATTATGAACATGGATTTGTAACAGATATTGAACAAGAGTTATTTAAGCCTGGCTTAAATGAAGAGACAATTTGTGCACTTTCATTAAAAAAGAAAGAGCCAGAGTTTATGCTTAAATGGCGCCTAGAAGCCTACCATAAATGGTTGAAAATGTCAGAACCAACGTGGGCTCATGTGAATTATGAACCAATCGATTATCAGTCAATTAGCTATTATGCGGCACCAAAATCTGATGATGATAGACCAAAGAGTTTAGATGAAGTTGATCCAGAATTATTGGAAACTTATAATAAACTAGGCATTCCCTTACATGAGCAGGAGATGTTAGCAGGTGTTGCAGTTGATGCAGTATTTGATTCAGTATCAGTTGTGACAACATTTAAAGACAAGTTAAAAGAGGCGGGTGTTATTTTTTGCCCTATCTCTGAGGCATTGCAAGAGTATCCTCAATTAGTACAAAAGTATCTAGGTTCGGTTGTCCCTCAAGGAGATAACTATTTTGCAGCGCTTAATTCTGCTGTTTTTAGCGATGGTTCATTTGTTTATATTCCAAAGGGCGTACGTTGCCCATTAGAGTTATCAACTTACTTTAGGATTAATGCGCAAAATACGGGGCAGTTTGAACGTACTTTAATTATTGCTGATGAAGGAAGTTACGTTAGTTATTTAGAAGGTTGTACAGCACCTATGCGTGATGAAAATCAGCTACATGCAGCAGTCGTTGAGTTAGTTGCATTGGAGAATGCTGAAATTAAATATTCAACCGTACAAAATTGGTATCCTGGAGATAAAGAAGGCAAAGGCGGTATCTATAACTTTGTAACTAAACGTGGTATTTGTAAGGGAAATCATTCAAAAATATCCTGGACACAAGTTGAAACAGGTTCATCAATTACCTGGAAATATCCAAGTGTGATACTGAAAGGGGATCATTCTGTTGGAGAGTTTTACTCAGTTGCGCTGACAAGATATGCACAACAAGCGGATACTGGTACGAAAATGATTCATATGGGTAAACATACAAAAAGTACCATTATTTCAAAAGGGATATCAGCAGGTAAAGCTCAGAATGCTTATCGAGGTTTAGTTAGAATATTACCAACGGCAGATAATGCACGTAATTTTTCACAGTGTGACTCATTATTAATTGGTCATCAATGCGGTGCTCATACGTATCCATATATTGAATCTAAGCATCCAAGTGCACAAATTGAGCATGAGGCGACAACTTCAAAAATATCAGAAGATCAAATGTATTATTGTCAACAGAGAGGTTTATCTGAAGAGGATGCAATTGCAATGATTGTGAATGGCTTCTGTAAAGATGTCTTTAAAAAGCTACCATTAGAATTTGCTGTTGAAGCACAGAAGTTAATGGAAGTTAGTTTAGAAGGTGCAGTTGGCTAAATTAAGACTTATTTATTTTTTTAAAGTTTGCTAATAGGAAAACAAAATGTTAGAGATAAAAAATTTATATGTAAATGTTGATGGTAAAGAAATCCTCAATGATTTAAATTTAACAATACAACCAGGAACTGTACATGCAATTATGGGGCCTAATGGTGCTGGGAAAAGTACCTTAGGCAATGTGCTTGCAGGTCGCGATGGCTATGACATCATAAAAGGTGAAATTCTATTTGAAGGTGAAAATATATTTGAATTATCACCACAAGCGCGTGCAGCTTTAGGTATTTTTCTTGCTTTTCAATATCCAGTAGAAATTCCAGGTGTTAGTAATACTCAATTTTTAAAAACTGCTGTCAACAGTTTACGAAAATTTCGCAATGAAGACGAGCTAGATGCAGTTAACTTTATGAAAACACTTAAAGAGAAAATGGCATTATTAGAAATGCAGCAGAAATTTATGCAGCGTGGTGTAAATGAAGGCTTTTCTGGGGGAGAAAAAAAGCGTAATGAAATGTTACAAATGCTTATGCTTGAACCTAAGTTATGTGTTTTAGATGAAACAGACTCAGGTCTTGATATTGATGCATTGCGTATTGTTGCAAAAGCTGCAAATATTATGCGCAATAATCAACGTAGTTTTATTGTCATTACACATTATCAGCGACTATTAGACTATATTGAACCTGATTATGTGCATGTCTTAGCAAATGGTCATATCGTTCGTTCTGGTGATAAATCATTGGCATTAGAGTTAGAAGATAAAGGCTATGCTTGGCTAAAAGAAATGGTTTAGAGGGATATAAATAATGGCTGCAGATATTTTAAACCAAAAACCAAGTAGTAAAAATTCAGAGAAAAACCAATTGAAAACAACTGAAGCGTATAACTTACCTACTCGTCATAGTGAGCGTTGGAAATATACGGATTTATCTCGTCTATTAGCGAATTTACCTTTTAAAGCTGTGACAGATGATACGCTAGAATTAATAGATGAAAAAAAAATTGAAGTGCAATTATTAGAGCATCCAAATAGGCTCGTATTCATTGATGGTATGTTCAGTGAAAAGTATTCTCAATATAACCATGCTATTACATTAAAATTAGCTCAGATTAGTAATTTTAAATCAATTAATTATCAAATACACCCTATGGTTGAGCAAATACAGAAAAATAATAAAAATATTACTTCTGTATCAATTAATAAAACACAAGATATACCTTTTGTTATCTTTCATGTGTTTAGCAATCGGTCACAACAAAAATGGGTTGAAGCTCAATTATCAATTTCAATAGCAGAGCAATGTAATGTTGAGATTCATGAAAAGTGTATTTTATTGCATCAAAAAGATGTTGTACTAAATGGATTAACATTACTTAATTTAGCTCAAGCATCTAGTGTTATTTATACAAGTGATCAAGCAGTTAACCATAAAAATTTATTTGCTATTAATGGATTACATGTATACCAGTGTAGAGATAGTCAGTTTAACTATAATAATATAGCACTAGAAGCAAGCTTATTGCGTGAAGATATTCATATACATTTAAATGAAGAAGGTGCTAATTGTAATCTTTCTGGTGTGGCATTTTTAAAAAATCATTCACACATTGACTACCATATTATTGTTGAACATAGCGCATCGTATACTATGAGTAATGTTGACTTTAAAGCAGCAGCTGCAAATAGATCAGTTTTTGTTTGTAATCCTAAAGCTATTGTCCATTCAGATATTAAGGGTATTTCAGCTCATCAAAATTCAGGTAATTTATTATTCGATACGACAGCTGCAATCGATACAAAGCCTGAGCTAGAAATTTATTCAGATGATGTTCAATGTACACATGGAGCAACTATTGGTCAGTTAGATGAGAAAGCACTATTTTATATGCAGTCGAGGGGTGTTTCAGAGTCTTGTGCAAAAGAATTATTAACCGAGGCTTTTTTAAATGTTGTCATTGATGATTTTCATTGCATAAATAAAGCACAACAAAAACAGTTAATGATAAGAAAAATTTCGGATTATTATAAAGCTTAGTAATAATTCAATAGTTAGTAGAGATGTTGATTTATCACGTCTCGAAAATATATTTATATTATTATTTATGTGTTTATTAGAATTGAATAGCGCTAGGGAAAGTATAAGTAACACCTAATGTTAATGCATTAATTGGGAATGTCGCACTATCACTTGATGGGTTGCTACTACCAGCAATATAGTCATACTCAACTTTGATATTGAAGTTATTGATGAAATAGCCAGCGCCTAAGCCAAATGCAAAATTAAAGGCATTAGCAGTACCATCACCATTTGAGACAGCTAAAGTTGTACTATCAAAGCCTGAGTTAGACTCTCTTACATAAGCTCCACCGACTTTAGCAAATAAGTTAAATCCGGTAGAAAACATCAAGCTACCAGTTAAAAATATTGGTACAGTGCTAACACTGATATCTGCTGACTTACCTGAAACACTTAATTTATTTAATTCATAGCCATAGTTATAGCCTGTCTCTACACCTAGGCCAAACATATCGTTTAACGCATAATTAAAGCCTACAATAATTCCAGTATATAAATTACCATTATCTTTAGATATATCACTTGATGTAGTTGTTGAGAAAGATGAATTATTTGAATTTAGCGTTGCACCACCGAGTTGAGCGCCGATATAAAAACCTGAAAGTTGTTTGGTTTTTTTCGGTGCATATAAATATTGATCGTTATCCAAGTTTCTTTGAGATAAGTCATATGAGTTTAAGCTGGCCTGATTGCGTGAGACGATTGCATCTCCTTGATCAGCTAATGCGAGCGTACTTGTGCTTAGAATTAAAACAGAAGCAATGGCAGTTGTTCTAAACATTGAAAGTCTCCTTGTTTAGTTAATCAAAATTTGATGCTTCAAGTATACAAAAGCCACTGGTGTTAATCCAGTGGCTTTTCAATGAGATTTAAAAAAGCATTTTAATTAAAATGGGAATGCATAGCTTAAACCTAAGGTTATTGCATTAACAGGTAAAGTTTTTGCTTGATCACCAAATGCGCCTTCATCACCAAATACATACATATACTCAGCAAATAAATCCCAATTATGCCAGCTATAGCCAATACCTCCAGATAAAACACCATCATAATTAATATGAGATTTATTATTTATATCTTGATTAACGTAAGCGACCCCACCTTTAATAAAAACGTTAAAGTTCCAAGGTAGCAAAACTTTTGCGGTTGCTAGTAAAGGAATAACCATTGTATCATTTACTTTAGTATCACCAAGACCGCCATTACCTTGATATTTCAATAAATCATGACCATAGTAGTAACCGATCTGAAGTCCTGTTGCAAAGTGTCGATTCCACATATAATCGCCACCTACAAAAATACCACCAAAAAGATTACCATCATTATCAGTTGTATAACCACTAACATCATCAGAATTTAAAAAACCATAACCAAGTTGACCACCAACAATAAGATGAAATGATGGCGGAGGAACATAACGCTTAGGTTTTGGTAATTCTCCATAATTGTAATACATCGATTGATGCTGCATTGGCTTTGCAGAGGCAGAGTTCATATTTTTAGCACTATTTGCCGAACTTGATGTAGTTTTTGCGCTAGATGCTGATTGAGCACTGTCATTAACCATTTGTGTGCCCGCTGCTGAAGAAGATGTTACAGGAACAACGACTTCTTGGTCCGCATAAACAAGTGAGCTTGTTATGAGAAATGCAGGTGCTATAACTAGGTATGATATTTTTTTTAGCATTAGTCTGCCTCCTTTTGACAGTTTTTCAATCTTTCCATTTAAAAGTAGTATAAGAATAGTGAAAATGCCAAATAAGTAATTGAATTTTTGATTTTTAATAATAAATAAAATAGAAATGACTACATAAATGATGTAATTTAAAGGCTGAATTGTTCACCCAGATAAACACGTCTAACTTGTTCATTATTTAAGATATCTTCCGGCGTGCCTGAGGATATAATGCTGCCAGCATTAACAATATAAGCGCGTTCACAAATATCTAAAGTTTCTCTAACATTATGATCAGTAATTAAAACACCGATACCTTTATTTTTTAAGTAAGTGATATTTTTCTTAATATCAATCACTGAAATAGGGTCAACACCTGCAAATGGCTCATCAAGTAAGATAAATTGAGGAGAGGTAGCTAATGCTCTTGCAATTTCAGTGCGTCGTCTTTCACCACCAGATAAACTCATTCCTAAGTTTGTCCTAATATGCTCAAGACTAAATTCATTTAATAATTCATCTAGGCGCTTTTTACGTTGAGCTTTAGTTAACTCTTTACGTGTTTCTAAAATTGCCATGATGTTTTGTTCAACAGTTAGTTTACGAAACACAGAAGCTTCCTGAGGTAAATAGCCAATACCTTGGCGTGCTCGCCAGTGGATTGGTGCGCTTGTAATATCATTGCCATCTAAAAAAACATTGCCTCGGTTAGCTCGAATTAAACCAACAATCATATAAAACGAAGTTGTTTTACCAGCGCCATTTGGACCAAGTAAGCCAACGATCTCACCACTGGATATTTCAATTGATACATCACGGACAACCCAACGTTTTTTATAACGCTTTGCAAGTGCTTCAGCCTTTAGGGTGTGTGTTGCATTTTGATTTATGGTTGTTGTGTTCATATTTATTTGGCTCCCTTGACTTGGTTGGTTTCTTCTTGGGAGATAATCATTGTGGCACGTTGGAAATCTTGTTTAGGGACATTGACAACCTCTGTTTGAGTATTATAAGTGATTTTTTCACCTGAAAAACTATTCTGTTTTTGCTGCACAAATGCATTTTTCTCAAGGGTAAGTAAGTTTTGCTTGGGTTGAAATTGCATAATTTTACTGTATGCATAAGAAGGTGTTTGTTTATTTTTTTTATCAGTTGATAACGAATAATACTTAGCAACTGGGAGTTTGGATTTTTGGTCGTTAACAAGCATTTGTATTTGTTTAGCCTGGCCAGCTTCATCCAAATAGACAATTAATTTTTGTCCACTCATATAGCGGCATTTGCCTTGTTGTTTGCATAATGCTTTTGCAATATTTAATTCTTTTTGTTGAAGTGTGTTGTAGTTAGGTTGTTTAGAAGGTGGGACCCATAGTGAAGCTTTTGATATTTGCTTAGTTTGATTGTGGTTAGTTAAAGGGCCGCAAGAAAGTTTAATGTCTTTAATTTGTATAATAATAACATTGCCTTCATAAATTAAAACATTCTTACCTTGGTCGTAATGTAATGAGTCGCTGCAGATTGTAATTGGGCCATCCTGTGCAGCATCCTTACCAAAAAAGTTGCTCGATTGATCCTCTTGGGCGAATAACGTTAAAGGAGCTAAAGATAACAGCGTTATGTTAAGTAATTTAATTATCGTTTTTGCTGCTTTCATAATATGATTTTACCTTGGATAGTAGTTGTATTTTTTCAGGGTGCATATGCGCTTTCATACCTACGCCGGTAATAACGTTTTTGCTGCCAACTTGCTCCATTTTAACGAATTTATCAGTTTCTGCATAATCTTTATTAGGGTAGACATATAAAACGGAAGTTGTAATTTTCAATGGTGGTTTTTTTTTGCCATTTCCAGGGCGTGTGATAATAACATTTCCCCATAATTTTAATTTGTTGTTTTGATCAGATAAATAACCATGATCAGAGACAATATTCCAAGGTAAGTCACCTGGCTTTTGAGGCTCCATTGTCATATTAACTTTAGTCATATCTACGTTACCATTTGCAAATTTCTTTAAAAAGGTTGCAAATGCTTTATAGCGAAGATTGCCTGTTTCATTCATTTGGTAGAGTGTTGTATCAGTGGCAGTGTTTTCAATAAAATCATCAGGTAGTTTTTGTTTACTACTATAGTTGCTAGATGACTCAATGGTAAGCCAACTGGTAAAGCCAACAAGCGCTGCTAATACAAGTGTTGATACAACGGAGCGTTTACTAAAGAACATTAACTCTAGCCTCACCAAATTCAATATAGTCTTTTATGATTTTTTCTTTCAAATCATAAACGCATAAGATCATATCTGAGATTTCTCTTACAGCACCTTTGCCTCCTTTAGCCTGAGTAATATAATCGACATAATCATAAAGCCATGGGTGTGCATTTTTAACTGTAATGCTAACGCCAGAGCGCATCATTAAGGCTAAGTCAGGTAGGTCATCACCAACTGTAAGAATTTCTTCAGGTTTGATTTGAAATGATGCGACAATTTCTTCAAATGTTTTAACTTTATTACTTTTTCCTTGATATATTGCATCAACACCCAAATGTGAAAAGCGCTTTTCAACAAGTTCGCTTTGCTTGCCTGTTAGGATAACTTGTTTAATGCCAACTTTTTGTAGTAATTTAATACCAATGCCATCTTTAACGTTAAAGTGTTTTAACTCATCATTTGGATGGTTGCCTAGAATGATTCGACCATCAGTCATTACACCATCAACATCATAAATAATAAGCTTAATTTTCTTTAATTTATCAGATAAGTCAGAATTGTTCATATAGACGGCTATTATTAAGTGGTTAAACGGTGCTATTTTAGCATAAATTTAATATAGATGTAGCATGGTTTTAAAGAAAAATATTATTCTTTTTCTTTCTCTTTTGCCGATTCTAGCACTTCATTAAAGTCACAATCTTCTTGTGGGCAAAGTTTTTCCACACCACGCTTTTTGGTGGTTTTTATAATGACAATAGGCCATTCGCACTTAGGGCAAGCTTCATTATGTGGTGGGTACCATAAGGAGTATTTACATTTAGGGTAGCCATTGCACGCATAAAATATTTTGCCGCGACGGGACTTTTTCTCAACAATAACACCTGTTTTACATTTAGGACAATTAACGCCAGTATCTTTCGGTTTCTCTAACGGTTCCATATGCTTACAATTCGGGTAATTAGAGCAACCAATAAATTTGCCATAACGGCCTTGTTTAATTAATAAATCATGTTGGCATTTAGGGCATTTACGGTCTGCTACAACTTCAGGCTCATTCGACTCTTCATCTTCTTGGCCATCTGTTTGCAAGTTTCTTGTATAATCGCATTCAGGGTAGTTTGAACAACCTACAAATCTGCCTCGCTTACCTAAACGAATCATTAGTTGGCTACCACATTTGGGACAATCTTCATCCATTGCTTCTTGGGTAACATCACTTTTTTTAACAGACTGATCGATGGTTTCAACTTGAGATTTAAATGGTTTCCAAAAGTCATGCATTAATGGGATCCATTCTTTTTCACCACAGGATACTTCATCGAGTGCATCTTCAAGTTTTGCTGTAAATCCATAATCAATATAACGTGGGAAGTACTCGACTAAAAATTTATTAACGATACGTCCAATATCTGTTGGATGAAAACGTTTTTGTTTTATTTCAGCATAACCTCGCTGTTGTAGTGTTGAAATAATTGCAACATAAGTTGAAGGTCTACCGATGCCGTATTCTTCTAATGCTTTAACTAAACCTGCTTCACTATAACGCGCTGGTGGCTCAGTAAAGTGTTGTTTTGGAATAATCTCTAATAAGTCAACCAAGTCACCAATAACTAAATCTGGTAGGTTTTGCTTATCCATTTCCTCAGAGTCTTTTTTAGCTTCTTTGGTTTCTTGATAAACTGCCATAAAGCCGGGTTCTTTAACGGTCGATCCAGAAGCTCTAAAAATGTGTTTGTCTTTAGCACTAAGGTCAATACTCAGCGTATCAATAACAGCATGCATCATTTGACAGGCAACGGTACGTTTCCAGATCAATGAGTATAATTTTAATTGGTCAGCACTTAAGAGCGATTTTAATTCATCAGGATGGCGTAGAACGCTACTTGGCCTTATTGCCTCATGCGCCTCTTGCGCACTTTTAGATTTTGTTTTAAATGCTCTTGGACTATCTGGGAGCATCGTACTTTTAAAGTTATCAGTAATATATTGGCGAATTTCATCAATTGCATCATTAGAAAGATTAACTGAGTCGGTACGCATATAAGTGATCAAACCAACAGGGCCTTCACCTTTTAGGTCAATACCTTCATAAAGCTGTTGTGCAACCATCATCGTGCGTTTGGTACTAAAGCCTAGCTTACGTGATGCTTCCTGTTGTAAAGTTGATGTGGTAAAAGGTGGCGCTGGTTGACGTTTGCGTTGTTTTCGCTCAACATTAGAAACCGTTAGTTTGCCTTCTGCCGTTTGATCAATTGCCTCAACAACGGTTTTTGCTTGATTTTCATCAGCGATATCAAATTTTTCAAGCTTATTACCATTAAAAATAGTTAAGTGTGCATCAAATGGTTGGTTTTTAGCGGCTACATTTGCATGAATACTCCAATATTCTTGAGTAATAAATGCATCAATTTCAATTTCGCGCTCAACAATCAGACGTAGTGCTGGACTTTGTACGCGACCGGCGGACAAACCACGCTGAACTTTTTTCCATAAAAGTGGTGATAGATTAAAGCCAACTAAAAAGTCTAATGCACGTCGAGCTTGTTGTGCATTAATCATCTCATTGGATAAAGTGCGTGGATGTTCAATCGCATCTTGGACTGCTTTTTTAGTAATTTCATGAAAAACGATGCGCTGCACAGTTTTATCTTCTAATAGGCCTGCATCTTTTAATACTTCACAGACATGCCAGGAAATAGCTTCACCTTCGCGATCCGGGTCAGTTGCAAGATAAATGGTTTCAGCTTTTTTAGCTGCCTTTTTAATTGCATCTAAATGACGGGCATTTCGTTCAATGATTTGATAATGCATCAGAAAGTCATTATCAGGTTCAATGGAAGATTCTTTTGATGGTAAATCTCTCACATGGCCATATGAAGCAAGGACTTCAAAGTCTTTGCCTAGGTATTTTTCAATGGTTTTCGATTTTGCCGGTGATTCGACAATCACTAAATTTTTACTCATAATATTGTCAGGTCAATCTTATTTCTCTTTAAGTTAAGTGGTTTTTTAGCGTATTTTTAAGGTTGATGCAATGCCTTTTATGAAATTTATTTAAATTAACTTTTTTATCATACTTTAGGTTTGTTTGTTTTTTATTCAATGAAGCCATGTTTAAATTTATTCATTTTACAAAAATAATTATAGCGTCTTGAAAAGATTTTATTTTTAATTTGTATTTTATTTAATCATCTTTTATGTGTGAGTTTATTATTTGACGTTATAACCTCAGCATCTGTTATAAAAGTCACGCATTAATCTGATTTATTTTCATCCAAGGTACCCTTCTTTTTATTACAGAACTGATAATAGCAATCAACTTGTTCATAATAGCCACTAATGCAACTTTAGATGGCTTACCTTTAAGTTTTAAGCGTTGGTAAAACTCCTTCATTTCCGGTGAATGTTTC
>JAKJJQ010000056.1:0-16783 GCA_021713415.1 Thiotrichales bacterium 19X7-9 | reverse complement strand
AGTGCTATAGGCACAATGAAATGATCTTACTAGCAACATTTTTTTAGTTTAACATGAAAACCTCTTCGGTTTTCAAACTTTCCCGTTTAATGTACCGCGTGGCAAGCCACGGGGTAATTGCTCAAATTTAAAGCAATAAAAAAGCCGCCACTAGAGATAATCTAATGACGGCTTTATCAAATATATTGAAAAATATTCTTTATTATATAACTTAATTACCAACCAGTAACTTCAGCTAAACGCTGACCAATTTCTGCTGGTGATTTTGTAGTTGCAACGCCTGCTGCTTCAAGATGAGCAAATTTCTCTGCTGCAGTTCCTTTACCACCAGCAATAATCGCACCAGCATGTCCCATACGTTTACCAGCAGGTGCTGTAACCCCTGCAATATAAGAAACAACTGGTTTTGTAACATTTGCTTTAATATATTCTGCAGCTTCTTCTTCTGCTGAACCACCAATCTCACCAACCATGATAATGGCTTCTGTTTGTGGATCATTTTGGAACAAGGTTAATGCATCAATAAAGCTTGTACCTGGAATTGGATCACCACCAATACCAATACAAGTACTTTGGCCAAAACCTAAAGCTGTTGTTTGGTTAACTGCTTCATAAGTTAAAGTACCTGAACGAGAAACAATACCAACTTTACCCGGTTGGTGAATGTGTCCTGGCATAATACCAATTTTACATTGTCCAGGTGTAATAACGCCTGGGCAGTTTGGACCAATTAAACGAGAACCTGAATTTTCAACATAACGTTTGACTTCAAGCATATCTAAAACAGGAATACCTTCTGTAATACAAACAATCAATGGAATACCCGCATCAGCAGCTTCAATGATTGAGTCTTTACAAAATGGCGCTGGTACATATATAACTGTCGCATCTGGTTGAACTTGATCAACTGCATCTATCACTGTATCAAACACAGGTAAACCTAAATGCTCTTGGCCACCTTTACCTGGTGTAACACCACCTACCATTTTTGTACCATATTCAAGTGCCTGCTCTGAGTGAAATGTTCCCTGTTTACCAGTGAACCCCTGACAGATGACTTTCGTTTCTTTATTAATTAATACACTCATGCTTTGGCCTCTTCTTTCACTGCTTCAACTACTTTCTTAGCCGCATCGGTAAACCCATCAGCTGCAATAATATTTAAACCACTGTCTTGTAGTTTTTTAGCACCTAACTCTGCATTAGTTCCTTCAAGACGGACAACCACAGGTACTTTAACACCTACTTCTTCAACTGCTGCAATAATACCTTCTGCAATCATATCGCAGCGAACAATGCCACCAAAGATATTAACTAAAATCGCTTGGACATTTTCATCTGAGAGAATAATTTTGAATGCTTCAGATACACGTTCTTTTGTCGCACCACCACCAACATCTAAAAAGTTAGCAGGTTTACCACCACAAAGCTTAACTAAATCCATTGTTGCCATAGCAAGGCCTGCGCCATTAACCATACAACCAATATTACCTTCTAGGGCAACATAGTTTAAATCCCATTGGGCAGCACGTTGTTCACGCTCATCTTCCTGAGATGGGTCATGCATCACTTGGATTTGTGGTTGACGATATAAAGCATTACCATCAATGTTAATTTTTGCATCTAGACAATGAAGATTGCCTTCATCTGTAATCACTAATGGATTAATTTCTAAAAGTGCTAAATCTTTTTCTTCAAATATTTTGGCTAAACCTAAGAAGATTTTAACAAACTGCTTAACTTGATCGCCTTTTAAACCCAACTTAAATGCTAAGGCACGACCTTGATAAGGTTGTGCACCTACTAATGGGTCAATGATTGCTTTATGAATTTTATCTGGTGTCTCTTCTGCAACTTGTTCAATTTCAACACCACCTTCAGTTGATGCCATAAAAACGATTCTACGGCTTGCTCGATCAACAACAGCTCCTAAGTATAATTCCTTTGCAATATCAGTACAGGCTTCAATTAATATTTTACTAACTGGCTGACCATTTGCATCTGTTTGATAAGTTACTAATCTTGAACCCATCATTTTCTTAACAAATGCTGCTATATCATCTTTAGAAGAAACTAACTTTACACCACCAGCCTTACCACGGCCTCCTGCATGTACTTGGGCTTTTACAACCCACATATTGCCACCGATTTTATCTGCAGCAACTAAAGCTTCTTCTACACTATCAACAGCATAGCCTTTTGATACAGGCAAACCATACTCAGCAAATAATTGCTTGCCTTGATACTCATGTAAATTCATGACATCTTCTCACTTATCTTTGTTTTACTTTAATTGATTTATTGAAAAACGTAAGCAAGTATAAAGGATATTATCAATATCTGTCACCCTTTTTTGTATAAAAGTGACTCAAAAAGTAGAAAATGTTGAATATTGACAGAAAATAATATCCTTACCATTTTCTACAGAAGTCATTGTTTTACTATTAAGGAGGCCAAGGCAATTGATTATTTGTAATCCCTCTTTGACTATCTTTACAGGTATCAGGTGAACAACATGTTGGAGTGACTGCATTGGTATAGCTATTTTCTTTAATGGTAAGTGTACAGTTACCATTACTGCCTGATGATTCAATATTTGCTATTAAATATGTTTCTATTCCCTTACCCCAAACTGCTTTATTCTTATTAACTATATTACAATTAAGATCTAATGTTATCTGTGCGCCAGAGTTATCTGGATTTTGATGATCTGTACCCTTTCCGCCAACAGGGTACTTATTAGAATTATCATCAGATAACCAATACCAATTATCGATTTGCATTCCTAAGCCATTGCCTGATGATACTTTAGAAAAATCTTTAAATGGAAAACCTTTCTTCGTTTCTGGACCTACTACACCATCTGGTGTGGCATTGCCATCATTAAACCAAAATGTGACCGTATTACCTTGAGTTCCAGTAATACAAGGATTACCTGTTTTAGATAGTTGATTATCAATTGTCAATACATAACCAGAATCTGCTGAACAATTAATAGTCGAAGATTTGCTTGTACCATCTGATTCACATAATCCAAAATGACACCCAACATCACTCTCAATTAAACAATCTGGCGGTGTACTCAGTTTTTTATCAAATGCTGAAAAGTAAAAACTATCAAATGCATCTACTCTTCCCTTCCAAGCATTATAATAATCTATAGCCTTTGCTACAGTAAATTCATGCTTCATTACTGTTGGGACTGAATTACTTGGATCAGTCGATCCTGCAGTTGGCCAACCTTCTTCTGTAACTACGACTGGTTTGCTAAGCCTTGATCTTAAATCCTTAACAACTTTGATTACATTATTAGCGCCATTTAAGGGTGTTACATCAGGACCAGACTGTCCAGAGAACATTGCATACACATTAACACCTACTCGATCAGTAGCTTGAAGTAGACTATCACCTACATTAACACCACCCCAATAAGGCTGAGTTTGAGCAGTAAAAACAGGAAGGTTTTTATTAGACAATCCAGCTTTTATATCGTTGATATCTTGTATCAGCCTATTTTTCATTAAATATGGGCCTGGTGAGGGGCTGTTATCTGTTTTATCTGCATCTTCATTACCTACAATAATACCAAGCACTGTGCTTGGGTATGTATTAGCTGCAAGAATTGCCACATTTTTTTCTGTTTGTGTCCAACTTATATTATTATTCCCTTGATCCAGATACTCTTGCACGCCAAGATAAACTTTTAAACCTATTGACTCAGCAAGTGTTACAATAGATGGATTACTAGCACTAGGTTTAAGTGTTGGATTGCTAGGAATACATTCAGAGTTATTACAATAACGTGAGTAATAAGTTTTAATGACATCAAACCCTAAATTTTTTATAATTTGAAGATCATTTTTTATAAAACCTGCAATATCATTTGTAGTTGCAAAATCACTGTTATGAAATGGACTATAATTGATTCCTTTTGTACTACTTGGGTTAAATACAATTGATATTGCAGGTGCTGATGAAACAACACCATTTGTCACTGTTAATTTATTTGTTGCCATACTACTTGATAACCCTAGTTCATCATCATATGCAAAAGTATAAATGCCACAAGGCAACATTTTTCCCATATTAACACCATTAGTAACTAGGCATTTTGTATCTTTAACAACATTATGCAATACAGCAGAATAATAACTCCGTGCATTAGGATAACTCATATTATAAGGAGGGCCATATACATTTTGGCTACTTTCTAAAATATCTTGAGTAATATCTTTACTTACATTAGTTGTACCATAAGGAGGTAATTGACCTGCCATAAATGCCGAAGATATTTTTTTTGATAAAACACCTCCTGTTCCTCCACCAAAAAACAAATCAGTTGTCAACTCTACTTGCCCACCGCCAGTAAAGGTCATTTTATTACCACTACACCATCCCCCTGTATAAGGAGGAATATTTAATCTGTTATTACTGTAGATTTGGCATATTTCTTGAATATAATTCGACAAATAATTTGGATCATTTTTAGGTGTTTCACTAGCAAAAACTTTTGGACTTACAATTCTTACAACTTGCTTATCGCTATTTTTTAGTATTAAACCTTCCCATTTAGCACGAATAGAGGCATCAGTAATCTTATCAATCATCATTTGATAAGCATTAATAATTTCTGTAAATGTAATATATTTTCCACTGACAGGCGCATAACCAACTGTATTTGAAAGTGCATAGTCTGTACTTGATGAAGTAATATAAAATGGCCAGCCTATTTGCTCAACATTAGTCTGATTAATAAATGCTATACCATAGTCTCGAATCTTTCCTGTACTTGGTTCTATACTTGGAGCATAGTTAAGCTCAACAGTTGTCCATTGTTTTTCTGCATTTACATCAGGGCTAGTTGAATTTATCCAAGTTGCAGGTGTTGGAATCTGACTTTTACTTTGTAAGGTAATATCTTCTAACTTACTATTGAAGCTAAAATATAAACGTCCTGATGTTAATTGGGGAATATATAACGTTTTATTCTGTGCTGGTAGTATTTCAACACTATAATTGTTGCTACCTGGAGGGTTATTTGCATTATAAAGAACTAGTTTGGTATTTTGTGCATCTGTAAAATCAATCACTGCCATATCACCTACACCATCATATTGTTTGCTAGGATTAAGATGTGTCGGATCAAAATAATGACCATATCCGAAAACATACAAAGTCATATTTGTTTTATTTTTTATAACCATTGGCCAACGATTTGAAACTACTGGAGGCGATGGACTTCCCTTTGCTAATACAATAATCGTTTTCGTTGCCTTAAGTGTTTTACTTACCTTAAAAGCATCAAGTGCAGTTGCGGTTAAGATAACTGATTGATTCTGGTTTGTTGTATTATTATTAGTGACTTTTGCTGTACAAGTATCTGATCTATCACATGATACATCAGATATTTTTACATAACTTGATGAAGCTGATAATTTAAAATCTCTAAGTTCTTTTACCACGCCTGAACGACCTTGAACTTCGTATGCGTTAGCAGTTTCACTTGCCCCATAGGCTAATGGTGTACTACTTATGTTTAACACCAACGTATCGACATGTGTAGGTGTACCACCGCCACCACTACTACTAACGCCACCACTACTACTAACGCCACCACTACTACTAACGCCACCACTACTACTACCGCCACCCCCGCCGCTACCGCAGCCAGATAATATAATAGATAGAAAAATGATAAAATAAAATAAGATTAAGTTTTTCATACAACACCCCAAATATATCAAATTACCTTATTTTTTGTTTTTATTGATAAGTAATATTATAGTTTGTTATTTAAAATTTTGCCTAAATCGAATTATTTATTTTCAAAAGTACCTTAATAGTGCTACTTTGATTTATAAACAAGAAATGGTAATAATTATTTGCTACTTAAGCATATTAATTTTACTAAAAAAAACTTATACTTTTTTTAAACTTGTTGAAAGAATTGTATATAGGAACTTAAATTATTTATTGAGGACTAAAAATAAAGGTTATCACAAATGCGCAATCAAGTATTAGATAAAGAATTAAAACTAAAGAAAAATTTTTTAAAAAAGCTTAAACCGTCTAATCCTGCTATCATATTACTCATTCTTATCATTTTACTTTTGGCTATTATTTTAGTACAACAGTTTTCTGACTCACAAAAGACAAGCCAACTCAATAGTCATGTGACTACACTTATAAAATCTGTTGAAAATACAAATCAAACACAAAAACAACTAACTCAAGCTCTTAATAAACAATCTCAAGTCATTCAAAATAATCATGTCATATTAAATAAAACGATTAATAACTCTGAAAAAGCACAAGAGCGCTTTGAAAAATCTATTAATCAACAATTGAAAAATAGCAGCGAAACCATTAATAATAACTATAAGTCACTTGACCAATTAATGAGACTACTTTTTAATAAATCTATTGGTAAATCTAAAAACAATAATACCATTACCTATTCTATTTTAGACATTCCCAAAGGATATAAACGAACAGATCAATACACCATCAGTGGCATTGCACCTTACGGTGTAATTATCCAGGATAAACAAGGCAACTTTTTAATTGCTAGATTAAATAAGCAACTATCAGTTGGTGTAATTACAGCTATTACTCAACACTATGTTATTGCCGGTGATTATGTGATTACCGATGAAAGCTCAAATATGCATAATAGTGTTTCTATTATAAAAAAAATGACACCCTAATTAATCTTTAAGCTTAATGAGATAATACCTGATAAACCGTTTTAATAACGTACTCTGTGGCATCGATTTTTGCTTGAGCTTTAGCTTGATGTGACTTAATACCTAGTACTTCTTTTTGTTTAAGCCAAGCAGTTAGAGTAGATACTAACTTTTCAGCTGATAACTCTGATTGGCGAATACAAATAGCGGCATCTGCATCAACTAACATTTGAGCATTGTAATATTGATGATCATCAACTGCGTAAGGATAGGGAATAAAGATTGCAGGTAAGCCACAGGCTGCTACTTCAGAAACCGTTAAAGCACCTGCCCTACAAATAATCATATCAGCCCATTGGTATGCATCATTCATTCGATCAATAAAAGGCATCACCTGTGCGTTAATTTGATATTTTTGATAATGAGCAGTCGTTTTTTCAAACTCAGCTAAACCACTTTGATGATGTACTAAGATGGAATAATTTTTTGTAACTTCTTTAAACACTTCAGGTAATAGCTGATTAAATACTTGCGCACCTTGGCTACCACCTGTTACTAGAATACGGTAAGGACGTTCTATATTATACTGTTTGTCCTTTTTATAAAGATCAATGATATCTGTGCGCAAAGGATTACCTATAACTTGAAGTTTTTTTGATAGGTTAGGAACTTCAAAGGCACTTAACACCGCATTTGCAAATTTAGATAATACTCGATTGGTAAGTCCACTTCGAGCATTTTGTTCATGTATGATTAACGGTTTAACTAAAAGCTTTGCAGCTAAACCACCGGGTGCTGCAACATAACCACCAAAGCCTAAAACAAGCTCAATTTTATGCTTTCTAAAAATTTTGACACAAGCTAATATGGACTTTAATAATGTAATTGGCATAAGCATATAGCGTATTAAGCCTTTATTTCTTAAGCCTTTCATTTGAATATAATCAATCTGAAAACGACCTTCGATTAATTTTTTCTCTAAGCCTTTCTCTGTACCAAGCCAGAAGATTTTACAACCTAATTGTTCTAATCGTTCAGCGACTGTCTTAGCTGGAAAAATATGCCCGCCAGTACCACCAGCTAAAATCATGATACGTTTATTCTTTAAATATTCCAGTTCATTTTTCATCTAAGTTTAATCTTATCTCTTTGAAAATTTACCAATTTAGCCTAACATATCCATTAATTGACAACGAGTAAAACAAATTAAAATTTTTAACGATCAATAAGTGAGAGTCAAATGAAAATCCTGATTGTTGGCGGAGGTGGACGTGAACATGCATTAGCTTGGAAATGTGCACAGTCCAAACACGCAAAAGAAATATTTGTCGCACCTGGTAATGCAGGCACCGATAAGGAAGATAAAGTAACCAATATTGATATTAAGGCAACTGATATTGATGCATTAGCTCAATTTGCTAAAAGCCACCATATTGATTTGACCATTGTAGGACCTGAACAACCTTTAAGCCTTGGCATAGTTGATTACTTTCAAAGCCAAGGTTTAAGAATATTTGGCCCTAGCCAGAAAGCAGCACAATTAGAGTCATCAAAAGCTTTTTCAAAAGATTTTATGAGTGAATGTCTTATTCCAACTGCAATCTATCAAAAGTTTGATGATGCAAACCTTGCAAAAGCTTATGCTTCTAATCAAACATTTCCAATCGTTATTAAGGCCAGTGGCCTTGCATCTGGCAAAGGCGTGGTCATTGCACACACATTAGACCAAGCACGCCAGGCTATTGATGAAATGTTATCTGGTGATCGCTTTGGTGATGCTGGTAAAGAAATCATCATTGAAGATTTTCTTCAAGGTGAAGAAGCAAGTTTTATTGTCATCTGTGATGGAAAAAATGCCTTACCAATGGCAAGTTCACAAGATCATAAAGCATTAAACGATGGCGACCAAGGACCAAATACAGGCGGTATGGGTGCTTACTCCCCTGCACCTGTTATTACTAGTTATATTCATGAAAAAGTGATGCAAACGGTCATTCAACCTGTACTTGACGGCATGGCTAAACATGGCACACCATTTGTTGGCTTTCTCTATGCAGGGCTTATGATTTCACCCGATGGTAGTATTAAAGTATTAGAGTTTAATACACGCATGGGCGACCCTGAGACACAACCGATTATGATGCGCTTAGAATCTGATTTAATTGAGCTAATCTCAACGGCTTTAGATGGAAACATAAACCAAGCTAAACCATCATGGAGTAACCAAACGGCACTCGGTGTTGTACTTGCTTCTAAAGGCTATCCTGATACCTTTCTTAAAGGTGAGCCTATTTTAGGTGTAACTAGTGATAATGGTACTACCAATAAAATATTTCATGCTGGCACATCTATGCAGCACCACGTTGTTATTACTAATGGTGGCCGAGTACTATGTGCCACAGCCTTAGGTGACAATATTAAACAGGCCTTTGATAATGCTTATCACTTAGCTGAGCGTATTCATTGGGATACCATTTATTATCGCAAAGATATTGGCATGAAAGCCATTAATAGAAAAAAAATGTCTAATTTATAAAGTACATTATTTATTATAACGTGGTACTTTTTCTAAAATTAATTTTTCAAGCGCTTTAGCTGAGCTAATACTTCTATCAGCCAGTGATATTACTTGATCTCTTTGAACATGCTCTGTATAGCAAATAAAGTAATTTGCAATGTTTGCTTCTTTTAGTTGGTAATCTGTATAGCCATCGCCAACGATAATCACTGGATTTTGCCATTTCGCTTGATAGTCTCTAGCAGCACCTACTTTTGATAATAAAGCAGGTGTTTTTATGATTTTAATAAAATTACCTTCACTATCCCAGCACCCTTCTAAAGCAATGACTTTTTCTTTTTTAATTCCCAAGTAACTTGCAAATGGTTGAATAACCCTACCCAAGCCACCACTGATAATCCAAATATCAATATTTGATGCTCTAAGCATTGTAAATAGCGCTTTAAACCCATCGCTAATAATACTTGGCAGTGCATTATCAACAAATCTATCTATATCAGCTAGCGAAGGGGCTGCTAAGTCAAATCGTTTTTTAACTGATTCTGAAAATGTAATTTCCCCAGCCATACCCATTGCAGTAATTTGTTCAATTTTTGCTAATACTTTAGGTGTATGTTTCAATTTAGGCATAAGCATTAGTTCAAATGACTCACCTTGAATAATGGTTGAGTCAAAATCAAATAAAACCGTTACTTGATACATGAGTACTAATTCCCTTTGATTTAAGCTTAAGGCTTATTTTTAGTTAGTTTTAATTGATCTAAGCTAATATAAACTTCATTATCTGACTGTACTTGTTTTAGCGGTTGTTGCCAAGCATGCCCATAAATAATTTCAACTGGCATTGTTGTTTGGCTTTTCATTTCTAATTCAATATAGAGGGCTTTTTTATGCTCTTTATCTAGTCGATTAATCGCTAAAATATCACATAGCATATCTAAATCTTGGCTAAATTGTTGTTGGCTTTGATAGCTTATTTTTAACATCTCAGCATCCATCACTGGATCTTTAAATAATAATTTTCGTAAACTATCCCCAAAATCATGCATATCTACCCAGTTATCAGGGCGCTGTATTTTACTGGTTTGCGGAAATAATGTAACTGGTCCAATCGTTGTAAAAAACAAGCAGCCATCTTGTGATAAAAGATGCATAAATTGAGTCAGTGGTAGTTCAATTTCTTGAAAATGATGTAAGTACAGATTTGATAAAATCAAATCAAATTTAATATCTGATTGTGCTTGTGTATCAATTAATATAATTTCATCAAATTCAGAAGATAAACTAAAACCTTTAGGCACTTGGTAAAAAATCTTACTATTTGAAAAGCGTTTAATTAAGGCTTGAATAGCACTTTCACTCCAAAAGCCATCGATAAGAATCGATTGATACGAATGATTAACAAAGTCTAGTTTTTCAAACAACCTAGATGCAATTTCATCAATTAAATAATAACTTAATTGATTTTGATCATGCTTTTGTGTATCAAAGATAAAATAATTCATTAGTGACATAAAGGTAACCTATGTTTCAATTTAGTAATATTCTAAAAAAATCTTATCAACTTGTAAAACCTATTTTTTTAGAGTCTTTATGCCTTAGTTGTGGGCAAAATAGTAATCAATTATTGTGTCGCTACTGTTATAAGCTTATTAAAAAACTAACTTACCCAAATAATGCTTGTCAAACTTGTGGCAACTTAATTATAAAAAATACGCAATGTGATCAATGCCTTTTAAAACCACCTCCCTGGCAAAGCCTATCAATTGCTTTTTATTATGACAGCTTAATTCAGAACCTATTTCAGTCGTTTAAGTTTAATCATAATTTTAAAGCCGCATCTTTTTTATGTGAGCAATTTAGTCAAACAATCATGAAAAAGTCAAACTTGAAAGCAGATATTATCATCCCTGTACCCATTCATAGACAAAGAAATATCACAAGAGGATATAATCAAAGCATTATCTTAGCAAATGCTTTAAGTAAGGCATTAAACATTCCTTTGAATACAAACTACATCAAACGCAGCAAATATACGAAAGCACAAACATTACTTGAAGGTAAAGCAAGAAAAGATAATCTAAAAGATGCATTTTCTATTCGATCAAAAAAAACTTATCAACATATCATCGTTGTCGATGATATTATTACAACAGGCAGTACTTTAACCTCATTTTGTAATACTTTATCTCAAGCTTATAACCCTAAAATACAAGTTGTTACTTTTGCAAAGCCCTTAAAATAAGTAAATTTAGCATATTTAAGCTTTAATTAACTCTGCGTTCTATTTGAAATATTTTAAATATATGAAATCAATAGTTTCTAATTTAAACTATTTAAATGCAGTAACTAATCTATATGTATTTATGAAAGACTCTAATGGAAAAAATATTGTTGTTACTTTTGTCGCTGACTATTCTTTAAGTGATGATGGAGAAGATTTTACCTGGTATGAAATACAATCAGCTGCTACTTCTGATTTTTATACACATATCTCCAACTTAGGTGAACTACCAAAAGCAAGAGCTGGATTAAAAGAATTTATAATAAATGAATTTCTAGGTTCAACACGTATCGATTTTCCATTAACACTAAATGGAGAAAAACTGCAACAACGCAAAATATTTAGTGATACTATAGGCACACCAAAGTATAAAACCATAGAAAACGCTATTGACTTATCAAGTAATTTATCAGAGCTATTTGAGTTTTATCAGCAATCACCAAATGGTATTATTACAAAAGCAAGCGGTACACTTGGCATAGGTAATCACTTTATCCAACCAAATTTAACATATAACAAATTTATTGAAACAGTAAGTTCAATAAAGCCTCCATTTACACTTGAGCATCTACAAATGGCTTATTCTGAAGAACACCAAAAGAATATCAAACAACGTGCTTTATTTTTTTATGACACAGAAACTGGCAAACAAGTTATTATCCCCATTCATACAAGATTATTGAGCAAAGATAATTATGACTGCCATAAAGTCAAACCTAGTTCTGAAAACTATATTGGCTACTTACCTGAAATTACTCAACTTCAAACGCCATTACTACAAAAATGGACAGAGCAAGTTAGTGAAAAAATAATTCAGCATTATAAAGATAGTCATGATGCGATTCGCCTAGAAAGTCATAAAGTTATTACAGAATATAATGAAAGTATTGGTGGGCGTAAATACTTAGGCAAACATGCCCCAAAAGAAGACAAGTGCGATTTCTTTCATTCAGCAAACCCAGGATTACTTACTACACATGATCAATTTGATTACTCTACAGCATTTTCTAATTTACAAGGCGAATTTTACTCAAACTCTAACCAACCAATAACACCATTTGTAGAATATAGTATTCAACCACCTAAAAAAAACTTTATATCACCTGTATGTTTGCCGCCTTAATTGGGCTAACTAAAATTTCAGGCTTAATTAAATAAATCATATACATACCAATTACACCAATAACCAATAAGACAAGAATAAAAATACTCATTCCATAAAGTGGATCATAATGAGATAGTATTTCTGCGATTAATGGTGCAGCACCTGCAATACCATTACCGATACTATAGGAAAAAGCACAGCCAGTTGTACGCCAATCTTTATTAAAAACTGAGGCAAATAAAGGTGAAATTGCACCTTGAGTTGCAGCCATTAATAAAGTAAAAGCATACAGTGCAATTAAAGCATTAATCATGACTTTTGTCTGAATTAACCACATTAATGGCATTGTTAAGATTAACAATAAACTCATTGCGATAGCAAAAAGCTTTAAATAACCCACTCGATCTGCAACCATACCAAAGATTGGATAAACCAAACAAGCTAATACTAAAGCAAAAGTATTAACTAAATAAGCAGACTCAGAACTCACTGATAGATACTCAATCTGATAATTAACAATATAAGTAAAAACAAGAAAATATAAGGATGCTGCCATTGTTGTTAAAGCAACAACGGCAACAATTGAACGCCATTGTAACATTAAAGATCGAAGCACATTTTTTTTCTTTTTTACTTCAACTGATTGAGCGCCTGCTTTTATTTGATAGCGATTCATATAAAGAAAAATAACAAATAAAATACCACTTAATGCAAAAGGAATGCGCCAAATGAGCTGTGATTGCTCTTGAAATACCAATGAAGCTAAAAAGCTTACCAATGATGCGCAAAGAAAGCCTAATGATGAAATGCTATAAACCATACCAATGGTAAAGCCTTTGGTTTTTTTATAATCATCAACTGATAAACTTAATAATCCTGGGAATTGCCCACCAACTGAAATACCTTGTGCTATTCTAAAGGCGACAAGTAAAGCTGGCGCTACTATACCAATTTGCTCATATGTAGGTATAAAGGCAACTAGAAATGTTGTAATACCCATTAAGATAACACACAAATTAACAGAATATTTTCTACCATAACGATCACCAACCCAACCCATTAACAAACCACCTAATGGACGTGCTACAAACCCAAGAAAAAAAGTAAAAAAGGCTAATAACATGCCGATATAATGATTTTGTGATGGGAAAAATGTTAGCGCAATACTACTGGCAAAATAGATATATAAAGAAAAGTCATACCATTCAAGAATATTACCAAATGAAAGTTTCAAAAATGGTGCAATTTTTTTGTTTTTCATTAAAACTTTAACTTATTTTAATCAAATTGCAGCTTAGTATAACAGATTAATAGCCTAAAATAAAATAATACCCTAAAAACAAAACCATCATATAAAATTACCATATAACAATTATTTTAAATTTTAGCTAGAAGTATTTAGGCTTGGTAATTAAATATAGAGGCATATTGATTGTGTAAATGTCTATTAAGAACCCAGGGACATTTACCATCATTACCCATAGTTTCCTGACATAAAAAATAAACCTTATCATTTAAATAAGCATACCCTATGTTATCTTGGCTACACTGAATATCTGTTATGTCATCACTATTATTTTTTGTATTTATCTCAATTTTACAATAACCTAACATTTTAGTGAATCTAGCATCGATAATTACTGAGTCGCTATAATGACACATCAGATAAAGCGTACCATCAGGTGCAGGGTATAGATTTCGCCCACAGGCTGTTAAATTGACTTGTCCAATTCCAATGGCATTTATTTTTCCCTTTGCAAAAGGATATCCATTTGGATGAATAACAACATTAACTATTTGAGTAGAGTTATAACCTTTTTTACAGCTGTCACTTCCTGAGACAGCAATATTAGAAATATTCTGGTAGTTCCAACTAAAATCACATGAGTTATAACCACTTTCATATAAAGATACCCCAACATCTCCTGATTCAGCAGATAGAGCTTTTAAATATAACCAAATACTAGATCTGATAAAATGATTACCATCATAAATGATTGTAAATGTCATACTTTTCCCTGGTGATAATTTTTTTCTTTGATTAAATGTCTTAACTAATTGACTCATTTCCCAATATTTACTTGGTGTTACCCAACTAAAGGGTTCACCCCCATTATTATAGCCATTTGGAACTTTTTTAAATGCGCCTGCCATATAGACTGTATTTGTATCATTTGTTATCGTTAGCTTCCAAATATGTGCATAAACACAATTAGACATTAGTAAAGTTATTGTGAACAATATTATTTTCATACATATCTTATTAATCTCTTTAGTTAGTTTAAATAAAACTTTTTGCAGTCTACTAATTAATCAACCATAATAAAATTAGAAATAACTTAAGAAATTTGGTTAACTAAAAGTTTATGAAATATACAATCAAACAAATCGAAGTATTTTTAAGTGTTGCTGAAACACTTAGCCTAACTCAATCTGCTGAAAAGCTTTTTATGAGTGTTCCTGCCGTATCAAAGCAATTAAGAAACTTTGAGCAGCTTTGCTCTGAAAAACTATTTACAGTAAAAGGAAAGCAATTGCATATGAGTGCATATGCAACCCAGCTAGTTACACCAGCTAAAAATTTACTTGAACAAGCACAAATTGTTCAAGCTTATATGAATCAAAAATCTGCCTCTGAAAAAATTATTAAACTAAATATTGATAGTGCCTATCAACAACTTATTTATCCAATTTTACGTAAGTTTAACCAACTTCACCCTGATGTGGTCTTTCGACTTGAAGTTGCTGCTTGGATTCAACAGCATGCAGCTCTTTCTAAAGAAAATGATGTCCTTTTTATTACTCGCGAAAAAGATGTTTATGGTAGAGACTTACACACAGAGACTTTTTCTTTAATGCCATTTGTCTTTGTAACAAGTGTCGATCACCCACTAACTAAAATTGGTAGCTTGACAATCAATCATTTAGTCTCTCAAGTTTGGTGTATTGCAAAAGAAGTTACTAATACGCAAATTGAGCTAAGAAATTGGCTAGATCAATTAAAATTAGAAAAACCGATTCTTTTTGTTAACTCATTAAATTCTATTCCTTATGTTGTCGAATCAGGGCTTGCTGTGGCATATTTACCAGAGAACATCGTTGAAAGTCAACTTAAAGCTAATCAAGTAGTTAAACTGCATATCCCTAATTTACCTAACCTTTCATTCCCATTGGCATTACTTTATCATCATGATATGCCATTAAATGAAATTACCATTCAGTTTATTAAGTTTTTACATCAACATTTATAAATCATTTAAGCACTTTATAAATAACAAATGCTAAGACTGTAATGCATAATAAAATAAATGCAATTGATATATAACCTGATAAAAATGACTGTTGATAAATTTTAGTTAGCTCTGTTGATGGTAACGAAGCTATTTGATCTAAAATTTGCTGTTTCTTTTGAGGATCATTAACTAATTGATTAATCAAGCTTAATTTTTCTTCAGTTAATTGAACTTCTTTCAGTTTAAATGAACTAATTAAAACTGACTTTTGGATATGATAGAAAATAATACCTGCTAGCGTTAAGAAAATAACACCTAAGGTATTAAAAACGGTTAATACTGCGCCACTGACCACACCAACATCATCATTACTCTCTAATTTCGATAATGATACTGGCATACCAATACCATTCCCAGCACCCCAAGCAATACCAAATAAAGCAAAAGCAAAAATTAATACCCACAAATTTGTTGTATAATACAATGCTATAAATAATAAATAAGACAGTATCAAAGGGATAAATACTAATCGAACTGCTACATGTACACCTTTTTTATCATAAAGCCCGCCAGCAAATGCAGGTATAATTGCCGTAAATACAGTCATTACTAGCATCATTAATCCTATTTCGCCAGGATTAAATTTAAATACCGTTGCTAAATATAATGGCGAATAAAATGAAATTACCCAGGCAGAACTAACGCAAATCGTATAAATAATACAACCAATTAAAATATAATGATTTCTAAATAAACTTAAAGGTAGTAAAGGAGATTTAGTTTTATATTCAGTGATAAGAAAAAAATAAAAGCGAGTAATGACAGAGTAAATAAATATCCCCGCGGCAAGCAGCGGGGTATTAAAAGAGTCGCAATTGCGCTTCATCCAGTTTTAACCCTTGATTCTTAACATACCGCTCCACCACTTTCCAGTTACCTCCTTCACCAACTGTCCCA
>JAKJJQ010000055.1:0-17031 GCA_021713415.1 Thiotrichales bacterium 19X7-9 | reverse complement strand
TCTTTGATTAAAATTGGTACTGAAACTATTGCTAAATCGCTAGCTAGAGCCATTAATTCTTCAGAGTATATCTGTAATATTATCAAAGCTACATTTAAACCTAAAATATCAATTAGTCAAAGAATGGCTCTGGTAGGTGTCATGTAGTGTGTTCAGAAATGAATATAGTAAGACCCATACTATTTTTTTATCTAATACTTATTAAGTTTTAACATCTTTATATTTGTATTATAAATCAATAAATAATCAGGCAAAACTGTTTATATTACTAATATATTTTTATTTATTTCATCAAGCTTAATTTATTAATTTAACAAAAATTAAAGTGTGATTATATTGTTCTTGTTTATATTAATTTGAACATAGGAGTAATAGAATGAACTTTCATTATGAAGAATTAGACAATGATGCAAATCAAGTTGTGGCTGCTTGTTTAATAGATTATGAGTCATTTGGCTCATTAGATAGTATTTGCTTTGTAACAAATGATCAAAAAAATTACTTTATGGTTGATAAAGAAGCAATGCAATCATTCAGTGAGATTCGTCCTAATGTCAACCCTGGTAATAATGTACAATCAAGTAATCTAGAAATTTTAAGCTTTAATGATTTAAAACCAAAAGTTAAAAAAGAATTATTTAAACACTTTTGTAAAGGTGGGATTGATGATGAGTTTTTACAAGAATCATCTGAGTATAGGAAATATAAACTTCAATATATCAAGAAATCCAAAGAGAAAAAAATAATCAAAAATGCAGAAAAATTATTTTTTCAAGAGAAAAGTAATAACAACTATAGTGCTTGCTGTAGTTTACCATGGTGTTAATTAATCAATTGATATCCTGTCAAGTATATTATGAAATAATAAATTGAATGACATTAAGTATATTATTATTTATAATTAAGATTTATTTATACAATTATATGGATTAATTAAACTTAATTGGTTGTGGGATATAGCAAATATGACAATTGTTCAGAAAAAATTTTTGATCTGTTTTGCCATAATTATGGCAGTTTTTAATACTTATGCACTTTATAGTAATATCCTATATTATATAGCCAATCCACATGATCTAGTTGAAACAGGCATGCTACTATTTAATGTTGTAGAGCAAACGTATTGTATTTATATTTTTTTCTTGTTTCGAGCATTAAGAATAAACCTTTTTGATAAACTAGTGATTTATAGTGTTGGTATTATTTCAATTGTACTTAATTTTTATTATTTATTGTTAGATTATCAATGGGATTATAATTTTAGCTCCGTAGTATTTTGGATGATATATAATACATTAATGATTTTATTTTCTTTGACTTTGTTTCATTTTATTTATAAAAATAAGAATTTAGCTTAACTAATTTATTCAATATAAATATTTCAAAATAATCATTTAAAACTTATTTATGATTTTCCCAGACCTTAATGTGTAAATATTTTCTTTGTTTTCTTGGTCATGAAATATACTTGAAGGTTCTATTAAACTTTGCTTAGGTGGTTTATAAGGAGATATAGGCTCTTTTTTAATTCGTTTTAGAAGTTTGTTTGATTCAGGAGTAAATAATTCAACAGGTATGCTATTAAAAGGCTTTCCATTATTATCAATACTAGATGTTTTTAAGAATTGTTCATCACCGGTTAATGGTAGTCTATCTTTAGATGGTGTTGCATGCGCCATAACCCTTTTACTATCTGGCGTAAAAGAATAAGTAGTATTGTTGGAGCCTAGTATCTTTGATTTTTTATTACTTGTTTGGGAGGATTCATGACGCTTTCGTTTATTTTCAGTAACATGATAGTCATCTTTTTGTTTAATAGACATATTTGGTTTTGCAGCCCCTGGTCGCAAATTTTGATCTGATGAATTTAGCTCTCTAATTAGATTATTAATTGCTTTTGGCTTTTCATCTAATACATTATTAATCAAATTAATAATGTGTTCTTTTTTCTTAAGCGAAATGCCTCTTGGGTATAACTGGTTTTGGATAAATTTATTTAATAAATAATCTTCACTTATTTCATCATCAACAAATTCAAAAATTTTATCGCGAATACGAGCATAAGAGATACGATGGCAATTATGTGTAAGACCTTGGCCATTATAATCTTCTAGCTTTGTTTTAAATAACCTTTTTTGTTCAGCTGTAAAATTGGGTCTTTTTATTCTAGGCATAATAATCAATAAATTTTTATAAGTTTATAATAAAATATTATATAATTAAATGCGCAATAATCAATTATTAAGTTGTTATTTTTTATTTCAAAAGTATAGATAAATTTAATATAATATACTATGTGTGGTTAATTAACTGAAAAATTAAAATAGTAAAAAATAATTAGCAATAATTATGCTCCAATAAAGCTTGAATAGGATTATTTTCTAGTAGAAAATAGCTAGCATTAGTATTAAAAGGATTCAAATAGCCAATGAAACAAGTCAAAGGCCATATAATTACTATTTTTGGTGCATCTGGAGATTTAACTTCTCATAAATTAATGCCTGCAATTTTTAGTCTATATTCCCAAGGATTTTTACCAGATGATCAATGCATACTTGGTGTTTCAAGAACAAAGTATGATGATCAAACGTACCAAGAATTTGCTTATCAATGGTTAATAAAATCATATCCAGATCAAGAAAATAAGATTAAAAAATTTATAGAAAGAATTCATTATCAATCTCTCGATACGGGTAATCCAGAGAATTATACTATATTAAAAGAACGTCTTAAAACTTTAAAAGAACAATACCATTTAAAAGAAAATAACATATTATTTTACTTAGCCACGCCACCAAAATTATATTCACTTATCCCAAAAACTTTAGCTGACCTTGACTTAAATAATCAAAATGATGGATTTAAGCGCCTAATTGTTGAAAAACCTTTTGGTCATGATGAAAAATCAGCTGCTGAATTAAATCATTATTTACTTGAATTTTATGATGAAACTCAGATTTATCGCATTGATCACTATTTAGGCAAAGAAACGGTGCAAAATTTATTGGTTTTTCGTTTTGCTAATTCAATTTTTGAACCATTATGGCGTTCAGAATATATTGATAATATTCAAATATATGCTGCAGAGAAAAATGGTATTGATGACCGTGGTGGTTATTATGATCAAAGTGGTGCTATGCGAGATATGATTCAAAATCATTTATTACAATTACTAGGCTTAGTTGCAATGGAGCCACCTGCTAAAATGGATGCTGTTGGTATTCGTAACGAAATACTTAAAGTATTTCAATCAGTAAGAGAATATCAAAGTGTTGATGATATTACAAAAAATGTTGTCGTTGGTCAGTATACGAATGGTTATAAAGATGGTAAAAAAGTACACAGCTATCTGGATGAAGAAGGTGTTGCGGCAGACTCAAATACTGAAACATTTGCAGCAATTCGTTTTTATATTGATAATTGGCGTTGGAACTCAATCCCATTTTATGTAATGACGGGTAAAGCAATGACTCGACGTGTATCTGAAGTTGTTGTTAATTTTAAATCAACGTCCCATCCATTTTTTTCTAAAATTCAAAAAGAAGATAGTTATAAAAATCGACTGGTCATTCGTATACAACCCAATGAAGGTATTAAACTTACATTTGCGGCAAAAGAGCCAGGTGTAGGTTTTCACACACATGAAGTTGATATGAACTTTTTATATCGCGATTTTTCAAAAAGTAGTATACCACCGGCTTATGAACGTTTAGTTTTAGATTGTTTATATGGAGATAGTACATTATTTGCACGAAATGATGCAGTTGAAGCATGTTGGAAAATTATGGATCCAATTATTGAATATTTTCATGGACAGCCATCAACTAAACCTTACTTATATGAAGCTGGAAAGTGGGGGCCGAAAGAAGCTGAGGCAATGCTAAAAGAACTTGGTCATAAATGGCGTAGAGCATGCACAAACCTTGATGATAGTAATGTATGTGATATTGAATAACTCTATTTAAAATAAAGGAAAACTAAAATGGAAAAATCACTTAAAATCTTTGAGACAACGCATAGATTAATTCAACAAACAGTTGATGACTTAGTTAAGTTAACTTTAGATGATACTAAAGAAGTTATTCACTGGGCGCTATCAGGTGGAAGTACACCAAAGGAAATTTTTAAAGCTTTAGCAGAACCCGCTAACCTAGAAAAAATTAATTGGGAAAAAATTCATTTTTGGTGGGTAGATGAGCGTTGTGTCCCTGAGGATAGTTCTGAAAGTAATTATGGCCAAGCAAAAAAACTATTATTATCACATCTTGATATAGCAGAAGATCAAATTCATAGGGTAAAAGGTGAGTTACCACCACCACAGGCTGCAATCGAATATATTCATGAGATAAAATCACATATTAACCATTATGATCACAATATTCCTGTATTTGATTTAATTTGGTTAGGCATGGGTGATGATGGACATACAGCATCACTATTTCCTGAGTATTTTATATCTTCTGATCAAAATTGGGTTACAGTAGCCAATCATCCACAAACAGGTAAGCTGCGTGTTACTTTGACGCTGCCAGTACTTAATTATGCTAAACAGGTTACTTTCATTGTTACAGGGGCATCTAAAGCAGAAATGTTAAAGACAGTTTTCTCAGGTAGTGAAACGTCGCTTATTTATCCAGCTGCAAATGTTAAACCTATTAATGGTCATTTAGTATGGTATGTCGATGCAAAAGCAGCCTCTGAATTAAAAGTTCATTCTTAATAACAATAAGTATCATCATAAAATTCTGATTTTTGATAAATAAATATACACTATAGCTTCATAGCATTGCTCATGGTAAATTACTTTTTGGTGAAAAGTATTTTATTTGAATGAATAAGGACTATGACAGAATTTTTTATTAAACGACCAATTTTTACCTGTTCTATTTTTCTTTTATTATTATTAGCAGGCATTTTTGCATATGAAAAGATAGAGCTAAGGCAGTATCCAAATATTAGTGGTAGTACGATTATGATTCGTACTACATATCCAGGTGCAAATGCTGATACAATGGAGGCAATGGTAACAACACCAATTGAAACGGCATTACAAGGTATTGATGGGGTAGATTATATGACTTCATCAAGCTCTTCTGGTGTTAGTGCCATAGTCATTACACTCAATGTTAATGCAGATGAAAATACAGCAGTTACACAAATTGAAACATCACTTTCAAGTGTTAAATCACAGCTACCAAGTGGTGTAAATGATCCAATTATTAAAGAAGCAGATGCCAGTAGTATTCCAGATTTAATGTTAAGTTATAGTAGTCAAAAGTTATCAGCTGGTGCGATTACAGACTATTTAATGAGGGATTTAGAGCCTGTATTATCTAATATAAATGGTGTTGGCGAAATTCAAATTATGGGTAATCGAACTTATGCGATGCGCGTCTGGTTAAATGTCTATAAGATGCGTGCTTATGGTATTACTGCAGTTGATGTGGCCAATGCATTAAGTACTGAAAATGTTCAGGCAACTCCAGGTGATATTGATAGAAACTCACAAGTATTAATTATTGATGCAAAAACAGATAGTCATTCAGCTGAAGATTTTCAGAATTTAGTTATTAAAAAGGTAGGCAATACTGTTATTCGATTACAAGATATTAGTGATGTAAAACTAGGTGCTTCTGATACAACTACCTCGATGTATACCAATGGTATTTCATCAGTTGGCTTAGCTATTACTTATAAAAGTGATGCCAATCCAATTACTTCTGCTGCATTAGTGAAAGAAGCATTGGCAAAAATTCAACTTCCAAGTGATCTAAAAGTTCAAGTAATAAGAGATAGTTCAACTTATATTAATGCATCATTAAAAGAGATTACTGAAACATTAGTCATTACTATTATTGTTGTTATGCTGATTATTGTTATGTTCTTGGGTTCATTTAGATTGTCAATTATTCCATTAACAACCATTCCACTATCATTAGCCGGTGCAATACTTATTATGTATTTCTTAGGTTTTAGTATTAATTTACTAACATTATTAGCCTTTGTTTTAGCAATTGGTTTGGTTGTGGATGATGCAATTGTTGTAATGGAAAATATTCATCGACATGTATTAATGGGTAAAGAAATTACTTTTGCTTCTGTAATTGGTGTTAAAGAGTTAGTTATTGCAGTTATTGGTATTACAATTACTTTATTAGCAGTATTTGCTCCAATCGGTTTAAATACAGGCATTACAGGTGCTTTATTTAAAGAGTTTGCATTTACTTTGGCAGGCGCTGTATTAATCTCAGGTTTTATTGCTTTATTTTTTACACCAATGCTATGCTCTAAAATCATTACAAAAAAAGAGAGTAAATTAACTCAAAAAATTGAACACTTTTTTGATCTTGTCAGTATTAAATATAAAGCATTATTAAAAGAGATAATTGACTTTAGAAAAACAATATTATTTTTAATTCTCTTGATTCTAACATTAGGGATCTTAGCAGTAAGCTTTTTATCTGGTAAAAGTGAGCTTGCGCCAAGTGAGGATCAAGGTGCAATTATCGGTATGGCACAAGGTCCAAGTTCGGCATCTTTAAAATATACTCAAAAGTATACCGATCGATTAGCACCAATATTTAAAGACTATCCTCAAATTGATAACAGTAGTGTCATCAATGGCTTTCCAATGGGGCAGTATTCATCTTTAATTATAATTAAACTATTAGATTGGTCAGAACGTGATTTATCTGCTAATCAGTTAATTCAAAGTCTAAATCCTAAAATCAGCGGTATCCCAGGTGTTAATGTTATGTTGAACTCACCAGCAGCATTACCAATTTCAAAGGGGACATTTAACTTCCAATTTGTAGTTAAAACAATGGGTAGTTATAATCAATTAAGTGAAACAGTCAGTAAAATGATGCAAGAAGCTCGAGATAATCCTGGTATTATGAATACTCAGGTTGATTTGCATATTGATCAGCCAATGACTGTCGTTACAATTAATAAGTTAAAGGCTAATTATCTTGGCATATCAATGAATGATATAGCGCAAACATTGAGTGTTGCATTTGGTGAACCACAAAGTGATGAGTTTGTATTAGATGGCTATGCTTATTATATTATTCCACAGGTGAATGATCAGCAGAGAGCGAATCAGAACATTATTAATTTATTAACGGTGAAAACATCTTCTGGTGAGGTCATTCCATTATCAACAGTTGTCACACTTGAAAATAAAATTACTTCGTCATCTTGGGGGCATTTTCAAGGCCAGCGTTCAGCAACAATTTCGGCACAATTAGCTTCAGGCTATAGTACTGAGCAAGCATTAACTTATTTTGAGGGCTTATTTGATCAGTATAAACAAGATAATATGGAATATGATATTGCAGGAGAGACCCGCTCATTTGTCGAAACACAAGGCAGTATTGCTTTATTATTTGTTGCAGCACTTTTGGTTATCTTTTTAGTACTAGCTGCACAATATGAAAGTTTGAAAGATCCTTTAATTATTATGTTTACTGTACCATTAGCGATTACAAGTGCATTATTAGCACTCTATTTTAGTGGTTATTCATTAAATATCTATACGGAAATTGGTTTAATTACGTTGATTGGTTTAATTACTAAACATGGTATATTATTAGTTGATTTTGCTAAGCAATATCAAAGAACGAATCAATCAAGCGTTAATGAAGCAATTATTGAAGCTGCAAGTATTCGCTTAAAGCCAGTATTAATGACAACTTTAGCAATGGTTTTTGGTAGTGTGCCATTATTATTAGCATCAGGTGCTGGTGCTAATTCAAGGAATCAGCTGGGTATGGTAATTGCTGCAGGTATGTTATTTGGTACGTTTTTTACCTTAATCATTTTGCCAACGGTTTATAGTATTGTTAAAAATCTATCATTTACCAAATTAAAAAAAGATAAGGAATTATAAGTAATGAGTAAGAAGTTACTATCTATACTAGTCATAGCAATTATCTTATTTATTGTGATTGTCGCTTTGATGTTATATAAAGAAAATCAAACAGCCCCTAAACAGATGAGAGTTCCAACAGTCTCAGTAATGACAGTTAAATCATCTGACTATACAAATAAAATTAGTGCTTTAGGCCATGTTGAGTCAATCAATGGTGTAATTTTAAAAGCAACAGCTTCTGGTAGAATTACTAAAGTTAATGTTACTTCAGGTCAGTATGTTAAAAAGGGCGATGTTTTAATTGAAATTGATCCTGATTCTACAATTGCAAGTTTAGAGTCAAATGCGGCACAAACAAAGCTTGATAAAGCAAACTTACAACGCAATCAGACACTTTATGATAAAAAAGCTGTTTCACAAGAAGAGTTAGATACAGCTCAAGCTACTTATGATAAAGATTTAGCACAGAAAAAAGTCTATTTAGCAGAGTTAAATGATAAAATTATTCGTGCACCGTTTGATGGTAAGCTTGGTGTTGTCCATCCAAAATTGGGTCAATATATTAATACATCGGATGAATTATTTTCATTGCAAAATTTAAAGCCTATTTATGTTAACTTTGCACTGCCAAGTAAGTTACAAAGCCAAGTTAAATTAGATCAGACTGTTGAAGTCACGTTAGATGCTTATCAAGATACAATATTTAAAGGTAAGGTCACTGCAATTGATAATATAATTCAAAAAGAATCTAATAGTTTATTAATTCGAGGCCAGTTAGCAAACTCAAAAGAAGAGTTATTACCCGGTGATTTAGTTAATGTAGAATTAATTACTTCAACTGAAAACAATGTGATTATTGTTCCAGCAGAAGCTGTTGTTTATCAAGATGGAAAGCCCTATGTATTTACGCTAAAAGATAATAAAGTTAGTAAAATCAGTGTTAAGCTTGGTAGGCAAGTAGGTGAAAATAATATTATCATTCAAACAGGGGTAAAAGCAGGTGAACAAATCGTCTCAGCTGGTGGCAGTAAATTAGCTAGTGGAATGCAGGTTAAGATAGCTGATTAGTTTGAATGTTTGCTTTATTCTTAATATATTAATTTTTACATATTTTCTGACATAGCCAAGATTTTATAATTATAAATATTAGGTAGTACCCCATTTTCCCAGCCACCATGAATAAGGTTATCTGCATTTTCTTTTAAAGCTGCAGCAACTTGACCATTAAAGTGCGCTTCTCTACCTGAGTTATCAGCAAAAATATCATAGATAGCATAAATTTGATCATTTAATTTTAAAGCACTCCAAAATAATGTATTTGGTTCAGTCTGATCAACTAACTCGGCAGCATTAGTTAGAAGGTCAGCTAGTTCTTGTTCATGTCCTGGATTAGCAATTAAAATAATACAGGTAGCTTCAGTAGCAGTGTTTGGTGTTTCAGATATACAGCTAGAGAGTACCTCAAAATGGTTAACATTTTTTAATACGCCATAATCCCAGCCATCAATAATTAGTTTTTCAGCATTTTCATGTAGTGCATTAGCAACATCACCATCAAAATGAGCTTGACGTGCTTTTTCATCAGGGAAAAGATCGATAATTGCAAATAATTCATCATCTTTTTTAAGTGCAAACCAAAGTTTTGTATCTGGCTCATTTGCTTTAACAAGGTCAGCACCATTGGTTAAAAATTGAGTTAATTCTTCTGACATATCTGCATTAGGCTTAAGTTCAATTAATGTTGCAGTATTTAATTTACCATTGATTAACATAGTACTTACCAGGCTCCTATTTGATATTAACCTAATATTATATATAGATCATAATTTTAAAATTTGTAATAGTAATCACTGATAAAATTTATATTTTAGTTTTTACATTGCAGAATATTTCAATATTTATTGAAATATTGAAATATTTTTTATATTGTGGTTTAATTGTATTAGCATTGATCAATTATTAACTGATTTTAAGAGGTTAAGTATGAGTATAAATACAATTTGTTTGCAGTTAGGCGCGCTATCACAAGAAACTAGGCTTAAAGCATTTCAACTGTTAATTCAAGCAGGAGATCAAGGAATCACTGCTGGAAAATTAAGTAAACTTTTAAATATTTTACATAGTAGTCTTACATTTCATATGGAAAAATTACAAAAAGCTAATCTTGTAAGCTCAGAAAAGAAAGGTCGCTATATTATTTATAGAGCAAACTTTAATGCAATGAAAAATCTTATTAATTATCTTAGCCATAACTGTTGTGTTGGTATTAAACATATCAAGGAGTACAAATAATGACATCTAATCATCTACCTAATCATAATGTTGAATATGTACTGACTGAAATTAGAAATAACATTAAAAAAAGAAGTAACCACCCGCCAAAAGTATTAATTTTATATGGGTCATTACGTAAAAAGTCCTATAGTCGTTTTGCAGCAGAAGAAGCAGCACGTGTTTTAAAATCTTTTGGTGCTGAGGTTAAATTTTTTCATCCACATGATTTGCCAATGGCTGATATATCAATTGTACAGTCAAAGGAGCATCAAGATCAATTGCCAGAAAAAGTTAAACAGCTGCGTCAGCTAGTTAATTGGTCAGAAGCAATGGTTTGGTCTTCTCCTGAAGTACATGGTGCAATGAGTTCAGTATTCAAAAACCAAATTGACTGGTTGCCATTAATTATTGACTCAATTAGGCCAACTCAAGGAAAGGTTTTAGCGTTAATGCAAGTCTCAGGTGGATCTCAATCTTTTAATGCAGTTAATCAAATGAGGGTTTTAGGTCGCTGGATGCGTATGTTTACCATACCGAATCAATCCTCAATTGCTCAAGCTTATAAGCAATTTGATAACAATGGCCTAATGCTACCATCAAATTATCGCCAACGCGTTACTGATGTTATGGAAGAGTTATTTAAATTTACCTTATTATTAAGGGATAATATTGAATATTTAACTCAACGTCATAGTGAAAATGTTTCAAATGAGTTAAAAACTATGAGTAATATAAAAAATGTCGTATCGTTTTAAACTATTTAAGACTGTGCGCATATTCTTTTTCAATAAATGCCATAATTGGTTTTGGAAATGCATACTTACCTAAATCATTTATATTAATAAATTGATCAGAGGTATTATCTTTAATATTACAAGCTTTATAGTATTTAAAATTATAAATTAGTTTGAAATGAGTGAATTGATGTGTGAAATCTCTACTTGTTTTATACGGCTCTATATCACTTAAATTTGGATAGTCATCATTATCAGGTAATGACCATAATCCTCCCCAAATGCCTTGTGAAGGACGTTTTTTTAAAACAATGCAGTTATTAGCTTCTACAACAAAAAAATTAAGTGTTTTTGTTGGTTTGGGTTTTTTGATCGCTTTTTTTGGGTAATCTAATTGGCTATTATTTTTGAATGATTGGCAGAATTGATTAATAGGGCATATCAGACAACTAGGATTATTTTTAGTGCATATTAAGGCACCAAGATCCATTAAGCCTTGATTGTATATGCTAGCATGGTTTTGAGGCATTAACTCTTCTGCATACAGCCAAAGCTGATTTAATGACTTAGTTTGATTAATCGGTGTTTTTAGTTCATACACTCTTGCAAATATTCGTTTTACATTACCATCTAATATTGGGTAATTTTTATTAAAACCAAGTGACAGAACAGCACCTGCAGTGGAGCGACCAATACCAGGTAATTGAATAATATTCTCAAATTGATCAGGAAACTGAGCATTATATTGATTGGTAATTATTTTGGCAGTTTTATGTAAGTTTCTAGCTCTTGAATAATAGCCTAAACCAGCCCATAGTTTCATTACTATTTCATCAGAGGCATATGCTAAGTCAGTAATATTTGGAAATCGATCAATGAAACTATTAAAGTAAGGAATTACTGTTTTAACTTGTGTTTGTTGTAACATGGTTTCAGATAGCCAAACACGATAAGGCGTAATGTTTTTCTGCCATGGTAAATCATGGCGCCCTTCTTGTTTCTGCCAATGAATAATAGCGTCACTAAAAGTTTTACTAGCTGACATAATAAAGTTTAATTGGTTTTAGCATGTAGTTTTGATGCGGCATAAAGTGTATTATCAAGTAAAGATGCAATAGTCATAGGGCCTACACCGCCTGGAACAGGTGTTATCCAAGAAGCACGATCTTTTGCAGTATCAAAATCAACATCACCAACTAAATGACCATCAGCAACTCGATTAATACCAACATCAATAACAATTGCGCCTTTTTTAATCCAATCACCTTGAATAAATTTTGGCTTTCCAACAGCTGTGACAAGAATGTCAGCTTGAAGAGTATGAAAAGGTAAATTTTCAGTAAAGCGATGGCAATCAGTGACAGTACAGCCTGCTTGTAATAATTCCATTACCATTGGTCGTCCAACAATATTAGAGGCACCAACAACAACAGCATGTAATCCTCTAATATCATGCACAGTTCTCTCTAATAGTGTCATAATACCTTTAGGCGTACAGGGCCTTAATAATGGGTTTCTAGTCATCAATCTGCCAATGTTATAAGGATGGAATCCATCAACATCTTTATCTGGGCGTATTGCTTCGATAATCTTTGTATTATCAATATGTTCTGGTAGCGGTAGTTGTACTAATATACCATCAACGCTAGCATCATTATTTAATTGCTCAATAAGTTCAAGTAATTCAGTTTCAGAAACTGACTCACTTAAATCATGATTAATAGATTTAAAGCCAACATCTTTGCATGCTTTACGCTTATTTTTAACATAGATCTCACTAGCAGGGTTCTTGCCAACAATAATAACAGCAAGACCAGGCGGGCGTTTATCATGTTCAAGGCGTAAATCTACAGCATTTTTAATTTCATTTCTAAGTTGAGTGGCAATTAATCTGCCATCGATGATTTTAGCGCTCATAATATTCAAAATATTTTTAAATTTGTCAATTTGCTTTGAATTTTAGCGATAAGTAAGCAATTTGGAAAGTTATTTTGCAACAAATCATAATCGTGATTATTACTGCTATACTTAATTCAAGGTATTCATAAAGTTACTTTGAGTTGGTAAATGAGTAATATACGATTGGTTAGTCCATTTATAGTTGCAATACTATTTAGTGGATTTTCTATATTTTTACAAGTATCACCAATTTCAACATCTAGTTATTATTCAGATATAATTGGAGAGCCATTAGAAAGTATCGTTCGTTATACAAGCTTGTATTTTGTTGCTTATGCAATTTTACAGATACCTGTTGGCGTAAGTTTAGATAAAGTTGGGGTTTATATTTTATTGCCATTAGGGCTATTTATAACTTTTGTTAGTTGTATATTACATTGGATTTCTCAAGATGTAGTTATGTTATCAGTTTCAAGACTTTTAACTGGTACAGGGTGTGCTGTTGCTTATATTTCAGCTGTGTTTATCGCAGCAAGTACTTTTCAGAAAAAATACCTTGCACTTTGTATTGCAATTATCGAAATAGCATCAACAATTGGTGCATTAATTGCAGGGGGTGTTTTAGATCATGCAATTAACTATATAGGCTGGGATGCATCAAATATCATAATTATCATTTTTTCATTAATTTTATTTTTAGTGTCTATTAAATTTGTTTACAAGCAAAAATCTTATTTAAATAACAATAAAATAGGGGCATCAGAAAGGTTAATGCAATCAATAGTTAATTGTTTTGTATTGTTAAAATATAAAAAAGTAGTTGCCATTGTTATTTATTGTTTTTTAACTTGGATGATTATTATGTCGTTTGCGGGGTTTTGGATTAAAAACTATTTCATTACAACTCATGAATTTCCATCTTACAAAGCCTTGTGGCTTTCTCAGGTTTATTGGGGGAGTTTTTTATTAGCTAGTTTAATTGTTGGGAACTTTGCTAAAAATATGAAAAGCTCTACGCTAATTGTAGTACTGTTAGCATTGTTAAATACATTGTCACTTAGTTATTTCGTAGTGCCTTGGTTATTAAATTTTTATACATTATGCATTATATTTATATGTGCTGGTATTGCAGCTTCTGGTATTGTTGTTGCACTTTCAATGTTGGTATTTATTGTGCCTGAAGAGTCTAAAGGTTCAGCCATTGCTTTGACAAATACATTTATTGTATTAGGCGGTTTTATAGGGCAAATATTATTTGGCTACTTAACTGAGGTTAATTATTTTAATAGTATTTTAGCAAAGCTAAATCCTGAGTCACTTGTATATTATGCAGCTATTTTTATGTTACCTATAATGGCTTTAATCTCTTTAGTTATATTTCTTTTGGCATTTTATAAATCATTAGTTAAAAAACAGTAGTTAATTTCATGATTATAAAATTGATTAATTTTTTGATTTGACCTTGACTGATAAATTAAATATAAAAAAGATAATCTATTTTTGCTATTTAGTTGATTTTTTAATAGAATTACAAAATTGTCTAAGTTAAAAGTACTTAGACAGAACGAATTAAATAGAAATTAAGAGTTGGCTAGTATGAGTTGGTTTGAAAAAATTATTCCACAAAAAATATTAACAGATACAAAGAAAAAAGAATTACCTGAAGGCGTTTGGGATAAGTGTAAGTCATGTGACAATGTGCTTTATACCCCAGAGTTATTGAGCAATTTATTTGTATGTCCACAGTGTGGCTATCATATGCGTATTTCAGCAAGAGATCGTTTAGGGTATTTTTTAGATAAGGATTTGATGGTTGAAATTGGCGCAGATATTCAACCAAAAGATATGTTAAAATTTAAAGATACTAAGTCTTATAAAGACCGTATTAGCCAAGCACAGAAAAAAACTGGCGAAAAAGATGCATTAATTGTGATGGAAGGTAAATTAGAAAATAGAACCGTTGTCGCAAGTGCTTTTGATTTTTCATTCTTAGGCGGTTCGATGGGTTCAGTTATTGGCGAGCGTTTTCGTTTAGGTGTTGAGAGAGCAATTGAATTAGACTGTCCATTTATTTGCTTTACCGCAAGTGGTGGTGCAAGAATGCAAGAGTCATTATTTTCATTGATGCAAATGACTAAAGTTTCTGCTGTTTTAGCCAAACTAACCGAAAAATCACTACCTTATATTGTTGTATTAACAGATCCTACAACTGGCGGTGTATCAGCTTCGCTTGCAATGCTTGGAGATATTCAAATTGCAGAGCCAAAAGCTTTGATTGGTTTTGCTGGTCCAAGAGTGATTGAGCAAACGGTTAGAGAAAAATTACCAGAAGGTTTCCAGCGTAGTGAATTTTTAGTAGAAAAGGGAATGGTTGATTTAATTGTTGATCGCAGAAAAATGCGTCAAAAAGTTTCACATATATTAAATCAATTAATGTTTAAAAAGGATCAAAAAGCAAAGTCAGATGCTAAAACAACAAAAGCATGATCAACTATCAATATGGCTTGAAAAATTAGAACAAATTGGTTTTGTAGAGCGTTTGGAAATCGCTCAAGTAAAAAAAGTATTATCTTATCTTGATGTGACAAAAAAGTTTTTCCTTATTACTGTCACTGGAACTAATGGTAAAGGTTCAACTTGTCATTTATTGGAAAAAATATTACTCAAATCCGGTTATAAGGTAGGCTTATTTACATCACCTCATTTGTTTACTTATAATGAAAGAATTCGTATTAATGGTGATATTTGTACTGATCAGCAAATTGTAGATGCCTTAAATGAAGTAGATTTAGTAGCGCAAAAACTAAATTTAACATTAGGCTATTTTAGTTATACTTTTTTAGCTGCCTGTTTAATCTATTCATGTACAGAACTTGATTTTCTAATCTTAGAAGTCGGTTGTGGCGGGCGATTAGACCCATCAAACGCATTTGATGCGGATATGCTTGCAATTACATCTATTGGCCTTGATCATAAGGATTTATTAGGTGATACAAGAGAGAAAATTGCACTTGAAAAATCAGCATTAGCTAGAGAAGCTAAACCAGTTATTATTGGTGAAAGAGATTTTCCAGTTGTTGTATTGGATTATTTAGATGATATAAAAGCACAAATTTATACTTATGATGCATTAATATTAGAGAATAAATATCAATCATCTGCACCTGTTTTTCTACATGATAATAATTTAAAAGTAGTGCTTAAAATCGTAGAAATGTTAAAAGTATATGACTTTAAAATTAGTAATGACAGTGTATTTTTGTCATTATTAACATTCTCTTTGCCTGGTCGATGTCAAGTATTAAAAATTAAAGGTAAGACTGTAATCTTTGATGTTGGTCATAATGAGCAGTGTTTTAGTTATTTAACTGATTGGTTAAAAAATCAATATCCTAAATCTAATGTAACTATTTTATATAGTGCTTTTGCGAATAAATCGGTCGATGACATATTGAAAGCTTCTAATAATTATTTTGTTCAGTGGATGTTAACTTCATTATTATCAGTTGATAATAGAGCCATGCCACTAGAAAAATTAACAACCTATTTTAAAGGTAAGCCATATATTACTTATGAACAGCCAGAAATTGCATTTGAGGCTATATTAGCTGAAAAAAATGATTGTAATATGATTTATGTAGTATCAGGTTCATTTGTATTGGTATCTTATTTATTAAAATATTGTAATGAGCAGGGCTATAGTGAATGATTCAGTGTCTTAATGAGCAAGAAATGATTGCTTTTGGTATGAAGTTTGCTAAAAGCTTAAAAAAAGGTGATAAAGTCTATCTAAATGGTGATTTAGGTGCAGGTAAAACAACCTTAGTCAAAGGAATATTAAGAGGTTTAGATTATAAAGGAACGGTAAAAAGTCCAACCTATGCATTAGTAGAGTCATACGAATTTGAAGCATTTAAATTATATCATTTTGATTTATATCGTTTGGCTGAACCTGAGGAATTAGAGTGGTTAGGAATCCGTGATTACTTTAATGATGAATCAGTTTGTTTAATTGAGTGGCCTGAGAAAGGAGAAGGCTATTTATCTAATCCTAACTATAGGATAGATATACAGTATTTAAAGGAAGGTGGAAGGGAAGTTGCTATTTTATAACTTTTCTATTGGCTATTTTGGCGAAATATGTTGAAACTTATCTGGCTTTATAAGAATTTCCAGCCATTGTACTGATTTATCAGACAATAAGTGAGTTCGCTCAATAATTCTTTGCCAATTAACATAATGGCTAAGGTA
>JAKJJQ010000054.1:0-17834 GCA_021713415.1 Thiotrichales bacterium 19X7-9 | reverse complement strand
TGGGACAGTTGGTGAAGGAGGTAACTGGAAAGTGGTGGAGCGGTATGTTAAGAATCAAGGGTTAAAACTGGATGAAGCGCAATTGCGACTCTTTTAATACCCCGCTGCTTGCCGCGGGGATATTTATTATCATTTTAGTGCATATAAAGCTTAATTTCGATGCAGTTAAAATATACAAGCGTAGAATCAAATATAAAATCCTACTATCCTTTATGTATAAGATAAATAGATTAAAGTATATGAGTTTTTGATTAACTGATGAAAATATATGCCCAAAAAAAACTAGTGATCACATTGGCAGTTGTCATTATTGTTGTGATTATTTCATTGAGCCTAGTATGGTTTAAATCTAAAGCTGATTCAAATGAGTCACTTAGTAAGGGGGTATATATTCAAGTAGAAAAACTCAAACTTGGTCAATACCAACCGATAGTATTAATTTCAGCAACAGCGATCTCAAGGCGCAATACTTCTGTGTCATCTTTTTTAAAGTCACGTATTGAGGTAATTCATTTTAAAGTCGGGCAAAAAGTAAAAAAAGGTCAATTATTGATAGAATTAGATCCAGAAGTCTATACGATTAATCTCGCCAAAGAAAAAGCGACAATTAATTTAATCAAAGTTAAACTAGATAAGAATAATGCCCAATGTAAATTAAACCAATCACAATTAACACAAGCAAAATCATTACTTGAATTAGCACAATCTCATTACGAACGTTTGAAATCACTACATGAAAGCACTTATACATCAGAATCAGAATTAGATATATCACAAGAAAAAGTTGTTAGTATGCAGAGCCAATTGAGCCAAAGGTCTTATGATTTAGAAAACTGCCTTTTAAATTCAAAGAGTTTATCAGCTGAATTAGATCAAGCAGAGGCAAATTTAAGATTAGCTGAGAAAAATATCAAAGAGACAAAAGTATATGCACCATATGATGGTATTATCACTGATCAATATGTCTCAGTTGGTAGGACCGTCAGTCAAGGTGAGCGCTTATTTAGTATTTATGATCCTAATGCAACAGAATTAGAGGGTGTTATTCATCATAAGTTATACAAGGCTTTAACTAAAATTAGCCTAACAGAGATTACTGCATGCCAAGATTTAAAGGCTTCATCAAATTGCTTTGACTTAAAACGTATAAGTGATAATGTCTCTAAGCTTGGTACAGGGCATGTTGCTTATTTTTCAAGTATGGATACATCAGCCAATATACCGTTTGGTAAAACGATCAAATTGTATTTAAAGCTACCAGAAATCCAAGCGTTTAAAGTGCCAATCTCAGCAATTTATCATGATCAATTTATCTATACAGTTAAAGACAATCAGTTATTTAAACATTCCGTTGAATTAACTGGACGTTGGCTTGGTGATAATGGGCAATTATATCAGTTAATTAAACCATCGAGTTTGGCTGAAGGTACTTTGGTTATGTTAAGCCATATTCCTGGAGCGCGAAGTGGACTAAAAGTAAGCTATCAAACAAATGATCATCATTTAAAACAAGTGGCTAGCGATGAAAATCAATAAGGGTGTTATTGCTTTTTTTGTGCAGCATAAAGTAGCTGCTAATTTATTGATGTTTATTATGATTGGTTCAGGGATATTTGGTCTTTATAAGTTAAATACTCAGTTTTTACCCAATATTGAGATTAATTATATTACGGTTAATATTCCTTGGGTTGGCGCATCAGCATCTGATGTTGAACGTTCAATTATTGTGCCTTTAGAAAAAGACTTAAGAGACTTAGATAATTTAAAGACTTTTCGTGGTATTGCAAAATCAGGTGTTGGTACACTTGTTTTAGAATTTAAAGAAAAAGCCGATATGGCACAAGCGTATCAAGATGTCCAACAGCGAGTATCTGCAATCTCTAACTTACCTTCAGATGCTGAAAAGCCGGTGATTACTAAGATTGAGCGATATGAACCGGTTGCAAAAATTATTATCTCAGGTAATGAATCACTTCAAGCTATGCGTAAACTAGCCTATGACTATGAACATCAGCTACTACAAATGGGGATTGCAAAGATTAATATTATCGGTCTACCAAAACTTGAATTTGCAGTTAAAGTCTCTCAAGAGACATTACGTGCTTTAAATATGACTTTACCAGAAATTGCGCAAATTATAGATCAGTATAGTAGTGATGCACCACTAGGTACAGCTGGAGAAAAAGATGTTGCACGGGATTTACGTTTTATTAAAGCGGTAAGAAGTATTGAATCTATCGCGGGTATTCCAATTACTGATACAGATAGTTTACAAGTAACAACGGTTGGGGATATTGCAAAGATTACGCTAGATAAACAAGATGGTGAAACAACGGTATTTTATCATAATCGTCCAGCGATTGAATTACAGCTATTAAGAACGCAAAGTGATAGCACCTTAAAAATGGCGAAGATGATGTTTCAATGGTATGAAATACAAAAACAAGATGCTTTAAAGTCAGGTATTAATCTTGTTATTTATGATCAAACATGGACATTAATTAAAGATCGAATTTTATTATTAGTTAAAAATGGCTTAACTGGCTTAGTGTTTATTATCATTGTATTGATATTATTTTTAAATCTACGCGTTGCATTTTGGGTTGCTGTGGGCATTCCAATTTCTTGTTTTGCAACTTTTTATATTTTATATATATCAGGTGATTCAATTAATATGGTCAGTTTATTTGCCATTATCATGACACTTGGGATTATTGTAGATGATACGATCGTTGTTGGTGAAAATGCCTATCGAGAATTTAGTTTAGGTACAAGACCTTATAAGGCTGCAATTCTAGGTGCAAGAAGAATGTTAAAGCCTGTCTTAGCTTCATCACTAACAACCATTGCGGCATTTCTGCCTTTGATGCTAGTGACAGATATTATAGGGCAAGTCTTATTTTCAATTCCATTAGTGGTTATTTGTGTCATTATTGCATCATTATTTGAATGCTTTTTAGTCTTACCTAATCATCTTAAAAGCAGCTTTAGAAAAATGAAACATCAGTCGACTTCTAAGATGAGAATGAAGCTTGATTATGGGTTTGAGTACTTTCGTGATGTTTATTTTTATCGTTTACTATCAGTGGCATTAAAATGGCGTTATACGGTCATTGTATTTGCAGTACTATGTATCATATTAACCATAAGCTTACTTATTGGTCGACATGTACCTTTTACTTTTTTTAAAATGCCCGACTCAAATATTATTAAGTTAAATACAGTATTTGTACCAGGTACGCCTGAAGATGAAATTCATCAATATTTAAATCATGCAGAGACCGTATTAAATGAAATTGCCAAATCTGAAAAAAAAGCACATCCAAATGAGCCAAATTTAGTTCAGATTGTAACACAAGTAATGGGTAAGACAGCTGATTTAAGAGGTGATCAAAGGCAAAAACGAGGTGATAATGCAGGCCATTTAAATGTTGAATTATCGATGCCAGATGATCGATCAATTTCTAATGATGAATTTATTCGTTTATGGCGATCAAAATTAAGCCTATCAGATGATATAGAAGAATTGATAATCTCATCACCTGTTGGTGGCCCACCTGGAAGAGATATTGATATTCGCTTATTTGGCAATAGTGCACCAAAGCTTAAAAAGGCTGCGGAATATATTAAACTGCGCTTAAATCAGTATAAAGGTGTGAAGAACATCTCTGATAATCTTCCCTATGGTAAAGAGCAGTGGATTTTTGAGCTAAAACCATCAGCGATTGCCCAAGGTGTGACAACTAAATCAGTTGCAAGGCAAGTAAGTGCAGGTTACTCACGTGTTTTAGTGCAAAGAATTACCGAAGGTCAAGATGAGATTGATATAAGCCTATCTTTAACGGATGATGATCAAGATAGTTTATTAAAGTTAGAAAACTTTCCAATTAAACTACCAAATGGTTCGATGGTGCCATTACAGACATTAATTAACATCAAAGCAATTAGTGGCTTTGATCGTATGATTCACCAAAATGGGCAAATGGTAGTTAACGTAACAGCAGAAGTCGACAGTAATATAACCAATGCCAATGAAGTCTTACATTCATTAACAGAAAATACCTTATCACAGTTAAAAAAAGCTTATCAGGTTAATTATTATTTAGGTGGTAAATCACAAGAGCAGGCTCAGACATTCTCTGATATGCTAACAGGCTTAGTTATTGGTGTATTTCTTATTTATATCATCTTAGCTTTATTTTTTTCATCCTATAGCTGGCCATTGATGGTGATGTCAATGATTCCCTTAGGGATTGTTGGTGCAATTGTCGGGCACTTATTACTAGGCTATGATATGACTATTTTATCATTATTTGGTTTATTTGGCTTATCTGGAATTATTGTTAATGATTCGATCATTTTATTAAGCTTTTATAAAGAAAAACGTATTAGTGGTATGAAGGCAGTTGATGCAATTATCGAGGCAACCAAAACTAGGCTTAGACCAGTTTTATTAACATCGATTACCACAATTGTTGGCTTATTGCCCTTATTATTTGAAACATCATTACAAGCAAAATTTTTAATTCCAATGGCAATTTCTATTGTATTTGGATTATTGTTTACAACATTTTTAATCCTTTTTGTATTACCTTGTATGCTTTCATTTTATGAAAGAATCGATCATAAGCAGCTTGAAAGAAAGTAAGTCTTATTGTTTTTGGGTTGATCAAATAAATATAAGTACTCGCCATAACCTTTTTCTTTCATTTGATCTTTTGGAATAAAGACTAAAGAAGCTGAATTAATACAATAACGCCTATGTGTTGGTGGTGGCCCATCACTAAAAACGTGGCCTAGATGAGAATCAGCATATTTTGAACGAACTTCAGTGCGTGTGATAAAAAAGTAAGCGCGATCTTTTTTGGTAATGATAAAATTCTTATCAATGGGTTTTGTAAAACTTGGCCAGCCTGTTTTTGAATCGTATTTATCTGTTGAACTAAATAGTGGCTCACCTGAGACAACATCAACGTAAATACCTTCGTTTTTTGTATTCCAATAGGCATTATGATATGCGCGCTCAGTTGCATCATTTTGAGTTACATCGTATTGTAGGGGGGTGAGTGTCTTTAATTGTTGTTGTTTATTAAAATCTAACCATGGACTATTAGCATAAGCACATACAGTCAGAAATATTGACAAGCTAATGATATAGATTAATTTTTTTATCATATTCTAAAACCCCACTTAATGATAAACGAGTCAGCTTAATTATCTTAGTTTATATTAATTTTAACAAGTTTTAATAGCACAATTGAATTAACCAGTCCTAGTTGATTACAATAAATTAGGTGATGGATAAAGGGAGGTAAATTAAGATGAATGGATGTAAGCGATTGATAAAAATAATAGCTATTATTGTGATGAGTCTATCATTTTCAGCTTATAGTTTAGCTAAAGAGTCAAAAGAAGTTGATAGGGTTAATCTATATGCGAAAGCTAATTCTGATCAAGTAATTAAACAAGTATCACCGAGTACAAAATTAATTAAAGTTTATCAAAAGGATGGTTGGGTAAAAGTAGGCGATCCTCAAGATGGTAGAGTTGGTTGGGTTAATCTAAAGCAATACAATCAAGCACTAGAAGCATTTTATCAACCAGATATTCAAACGGTTTTTATCTCACGTAGTATAGGTAAAGATCATAAACCACAATTAAATGTAGTTGCTTATAAAAATGGCAAACAAGTCTCAGAAAAAGAAGCACAAGCCTTATATCAAAAACTTAAACATAAGCAAAATAAAGAAATGAAACAGTGGCAGAGCTTCAATCAAGAGTTACTTGATTTGCAAAGAGATATTTGGCAGGATACGCAACCTGACTGGAGATTTTATTAAAAAATTTATATGGTACAAATCTTTTAAATCAGCATATTGTTAAGTAATTAAGATCCATTATATAAAATTTTTAAGGTATTGCTTATGACTAATACAACAAATGCGCTTTTAGAAAAAAGTACATTGGATACTTTACAACAAATGACGGATTGTGCACAAAAAACATTAAATTATTTTTCGAGCCATCTTAATAAAGATGGTAGTTTTGGTGATCATGCAAGTGATTTAACCTGTTACTATAAGGCACCGATGATGTTTATTAATGCTCAACGGGAGGATTTAGCTAAGAGAGTGATTAATAATATTAAAGTTAATTATATGCAAAAAGATGGTGATCTTTTATCGAATGCTACAACTAAAAGTATCAAGCCTGAGTATATTGAGTTTTGGGCTTATATGAATAGTTGGATAGAAAGGGCGGCCTATAAACTTGATATAAAAGAGCTTTCAGAGCCAGTTTATAACTATATTAATCAATATCAAATTGGGCAAACAAATAAAAAAGAACTTGATACTGGTATAACAGATGTTTTAACTGCTGCTTATCAAGGTTTGATTAATCTAGAGCGTGATCAATTGACTAAAGCTTTTGAAGCTGCTAATTATTTGTGTGATTGTTATGATAAACAACCTGATTTATTAGCGCGATTCTATTTACGATTTAATCAAAATAATGACCCGATTACAGACTTTAGCCAAGATCAGGCAATTTTTTGTTGTGTAAGTAAGACACAGACAAATCAACTTTATTTTATGCTGGCATATCCTTCAGCATTTTTAAGCTTACTGTATTTAGAGACAAAAGATGAAAAATATTTAAAGTATGCCAAAGCATATACTGATTATGCCTTATCTTGTCATACTAATGTATTAAGTAGTCCTTTTAGTCATAAATTAGCCTGGGCGCTTTCGATTCTTTATAAAATTATAAAAAATCCTTTGTATTTATTTGCGATTAAGGAAATATCATCTTACTTTGTGCAAATACAGGCTGAAAATGGCTTATGGTTTCAAGATGAAGTTATTGAAACATCTTATGACCAGAGTGCTGAGCTTGCGTGTTGGTTTTTTGAAATTTCTGATAGTTTACGGCAGTTAATTAAATAAATAAAAATCTAACAATTAAAATCCTGGCATTATAATTGGTAATGATACAAGTATTAAAATCAGTGTAATCATTGGCCGAAAAAGATGAATAAGCTTTTTATTCTCTTGTTTAATATATTCAATACTGTGGTTTATAGAAGATAAGATAAAAAAGATATATAAGACAAAAATGATTGTGATGCTAGCTTTAATACCCCACTGAAAATACCAAATAATAAACGCAGTAATGGCGGTAGCTAAATTGTTCAACCCTGATTGAATTTGATAAGCACTGCCAACTTCTCGTCCTTTACTAATGGCGGTTTCTTTGGATAAAAGAACTGACTCTAATCCTGTTAAACCTGCAAGTGGTATTACCACCCATAAAACTAAACAGGCTATTGACTCATAAGTTGTATTATTTGGTTGATAGGCAAGATAAAATCCAATTGCGGCTAATATATAGCGTAAACTTTCAAAGTATTTAACAAGTTTAGCTTTCAACATAATTTGATACCTCAATTAAATTATGATCTGGATCTCTAAAATAAACAGAGATAATATCACCACAAGCACCAGTACGGTTGACTGGGCCTTCTTCAATCATAATCTGTTGCGCTTTTAGTTGATCAATCAGTTGATTTAGTGGCATTTGTGTAATAAAGCATAAATCAGCACTACCAGGTGTTGGCTTTAATGCTTTTGGCTCAAATTCATAACCCTTTTGATGTAGGTTAATTTTTTGTTGGCCAAACTTAAGTGCTTTACGACTACCTTTAAAAGTAATCACTTGCATATTTAATACTTGTTCATAAAACTTGCAGGTTGCTTCAATATCTTTAACGGTTAAAACCAGGTGGTCTAAATGGTCAATCACAAGCTTCCTTAACTTCATAATATACGTTATAGACTTTAATGATTATGGCAGTTAAATTTAAGCTTTCAAAGAAGGTTAGTTTATTTGGTATGAATATAAAACGCATTCAATATCTTTTAAGATGCGGTTTGATAGATATTGCATGCCAGATTTTTCCATTACTTTTATAGATCCTATATGATTAATACCAGTAAATGCGAAAATTTCTTGACAGTCAAAATGATAAGTTGCCCAAGCTAAAAGTGTTTTAAGTGCTTCTGTCGCATAACCTTTTTTCCAATGTTTATGATCAATTACATAGCCTACTTCAATAGCATTTAATTCAGAAACATAAGAAAAGCCAGCTCTACCAATAAACTCATTCTTTTGATTAAACAACATGAATATTGGTGTATTATATTGTTTATAATTATTAATAAAGCGCTCTATCATCTTTGGAATTTCATCACAAGATTTGGCACCATTTGGGAAAAACTCCATATTGATAGGATTTGTATCTAAATACTCAAGTAATTGTCTATCTTGATGACTTTCTGATAGTAATCTAAAGCTACATCTTGGTGATTTAGGTAGAAAAGCTAGATTATTAATTGGTGTGCCTTGGTGAAATATTAACTTCCATTGATTATTTTTATTGATCCAGATTGAACTTCTATTGGCACGTAATTTTTCTATACCTACTTCACTGATATAAGTTACTTGTTTGACATGATCATTGATATCATGTATTTGAAAGTTTTCAAGTGGTATTTTTGCTGAGATATCTTGGTATTGGTGTGATATTGTTTCTGATCTTGAATATATTTTTCCTGAACGTCCATATTCAAAAAAATTTTCATCAAGAATTTGATCCATATAATCATAATCAAATCGTTTTTGAGCAATCCATAGTGATTCTTCCAGTTTTCTTAATTGATCGACTATCTGATTCATCGTTTTTCTATCATCCAGTGTTAGGCGTAAACTTCTAGTGTTTCTAGTACTTTATTATAAATGACTTCAGCAACTGTCTTATTGTCATTTTCATCAATATGAACACCATCAATTAGACTTGAAGTAATTATTTGACCAACATCAAAAAAGTGGCAATTCTCTTTTTCAGCGAGCTTCTGATAAGCATTTGCCAGTTGATTCGATTTTTCATCTGCATCGAGCGCAAATTCTGGGTGTATGTCATTTATTTTAATAACCGGTTGTGGGGCAATAATTAATATTTCAGGTGCTACGCCATTTGGGCCTTTTTCGGAAAGTTTAACTAGATTAATTAATGTTTTTAAGCCTTTGGCAATCTCATCTGCATTACGATTAAACTGTAGTTTAGTATCATTGGTACCTAACCAAAAAATAACAAGATCAACTGGAAAGGCTGCTTCTAGCGCAACAGGTAAAGATTTTAAGCCATTACGATCAGCACGACCAGGGGTAATTTCATCTAGGTTAGTTGTTCTACCATTAACACCATCTTCTATGACATCATATTGATTGCCTAGCTTTTGTTGTAATAAACCGCTCCAACGTTGATTTTTGTCATAGCGCCCTGAAAGGCCTGTTGTTTCATTAAAAGAGCCAGGTATAAAGCCTCTTAGGTTTGAATCACCATAGCAAAGAATTGTTTTCATAGATTAATATCCTTAGATTTAAATATAAGATAGAAATACTTTTATAACATAGAAATAGATGATCGCAAAATTTAACGTATTATCGTTTAAAAATAGCAACTAAACCAATGCCTGGAATAATAAAGCCAAGTGGTTTAAAGGAAATACCAAGGGTTAATCCAAGTAATGTTAAATAAAATGATTTAAAAGAAATACGATAGCCAATTACCCCCCAAATAGATAGGTGATTGAGTTTGAGTTTTAAATAATAATCACGACCCAATGCATTATAGGGTGTGGTAAAATTTAATTGAGGCAATTCTTTAATTAAATAGTTAATAAAGGTATTACTATTAGGCCCAGGCCAAGCATGATAGGTATTAGCATAGGGGTAATCATTGACAATGTTTTTAAGCTTTTCAATTAATGATTCGTTATGATGACCAATTGTAATGGCTTCAATTTTAGGTAAGGCGTTATACCAGAGCTTATCTGGATTACCAACAGAGATATCAACAATCGGTTTATTTTTATATTGATTCCAGCCAATGACTTGGTAAATGGTATAGTCATCATCTAAGGCTAATTTAGTTGCAAGCCAGCAATGGGTGCTAAATGCACCACGCCAGTTAAATGATTTAGCTGAAAATAAGACGATCACAGCCTCGTTTTCTGTTGGATATTTTTTTAAAAAATGACAAGGTGCGTGACTGGCAGTTCGCCAATCTAAGCCAACTTTAACCTTACCACTTAAGAGTAAATACAATGGGCCAATTAAAAATAAGATAAGTATTAGAAAAGAGATAAGAATAAGGCTCATATTATCATCACAATCAATTGATCTATTTTTATTATAAGTTAATTATTAGCCGTATAAAGTACAATTAAGTAAAAGATCATCTTCATATTTTAAAACTTTTAAAACATGACTTAAGCATAATTTATGTTTACAATGCCCGCCATCAAATATTAAAAGGTATTTAAATAAAAGGGCGAGGAGAAGATGTCTGATGACATAAGTTGTAATGATCATGCTTTAATGTCAAAAGAAAAATTAAAACAGATCGTTAATCAATTAACTCAGTTGAATCAACTACCAGCAAAGTTTCAAAGTGAGATTCATCAAATAAGTGAATTATCGCAAGGTAATGTTAATCAAGTGTTTCGTCTGCAACTACTCAATGGTTTTTCCTTAATTGCTAAATATGCACCACCGTTTGCCTATCGTTATCAAGCCATTGCAATTAACAGTGAACGTAATTTATTTGAAGCAGATATTTTAGATAAATTTGCTCAAATGAAAGAAAGCGCTTATCCAGAAGTATATTATTACAGTGAAAAGCATCACTTAATGCTAATGGAGGACTTAAGTGACTGTGTTGTCATGCGAGATGCATTAATAAAAGGAGAAATATTCAATCAATTTAAAGCACAAGTCATTGAAATGATTGCATCATATGCAAATAATATTCCAGAAGATCAATCCCCACAAGGTAGTAATATCAGTTATAAGGAAGGTATTGTTGAATTACAGGAAATTACGCGTTTATTTGTTTTTGAATATCCTTTTGGTCTTGATTATCCAAATGGGGTATTGTGCCTTGAAGAAAATCTAACTTGGGTTAAAACGCATATTTTTGAGAATGCCCATCTACAGGCAACAAGAGCTAAATTACAGCAAACTTATTATAACAAACAAGAAGCCTTAATTCATGGTGATTTACATACAGGGTCAGTCATGCTAAATCAACAAAAGATGAAAGCCATCGACCCTGAGTTTGCTAAAATTGGTCCTATTAGTTTTGATATTGGTATGTTAATAGCAAATTTATTCATTAGTCTTTTAGCAAGTAACTACCATTTAAAGAATGATCACAAACAGAAATTAAAATTTCAATTATGGCTAAAAGATGCAATCAGCTATATCTACAATCAAAGTATTGAACTATTAGCGAACCTAAGCTTTGATAAAGCTGAGCTCAAAGTAGAAATCATAGGCTTTTGTGCCATTGAAATTATAAGACGCACCATAGGTAGCGCTCAAGTAGCAGATTTTCTATCAATTGACTGTCATACATCACGTCAAATGATTGAAAAACAAGCTTTGATATTAGCCGTTGAGCAATTGGCCTTGACTGAGAAAAATAACTCGATTGAGGCAAGTTTAACTTTAGTTTCAGAATTACTCAAAGAAGATATTGCTTTAGATGTAGCAAGTGTTTAGTTATCATTAGTTCAATCGATGGAGGGCATTATGCAAGATTTAATCTCAAGGGCATTAAGATATCAACATAACGTATTTGAAATTCTCGATCAAACACAGCTACCACATAAAGAAGTTTGGCTTAAATGCGATGACTTAGAAACCATGATTGATATTATTCAATCTTTAAAAGTTCGTGGCGCACCCTTAATTGGGATTACAGCTTCGATATTTATTGCGCATATGGCAAAAAAAGGTGCCAATAAGAATGAATTAACAAATGCGACTGAACAGTTAAAACGTGCCAGGCCAACGGCTGTTAATTTGATGAATAATCTTAATCAAATGAAAGTTGCATTAAATAAAGATAATTATCCAGTTGCTTTAGTGAATACAGCAGAAGGCTTATTTAATGAAGATGTAGTGCTTTGTCAGAAAATGGCTAACTATGGTGCTGCAAGCTTAAAGCCTTATAACAATATCCTAACACATTGTAATACAGGAAGCCTTGCAACTGTTGGCATTGGTACGGCATTAGGTGTCATACAAAAATGTTATGATCATAATCAAGCTATTCATGTTTATGTTGATGAGACACGCCCTTTATTACAAGGGGCAAGGTTGACAACTTGGGAATTAGATAAACTGGGTATTAAGCATACTTTAATCTGCGATAATATGGCAGCAAGCTTAATGGGGCAAGGCCAAGTTGATGTTGTTATTGTTGGTGCTGACCGCATTGCTAAAAATGGTGATTTTGCAAATAAAATTGGCACTTATGGGCTGGCTATATTAGCACAGTATCATAAGATTCCATTTTATGTCGCAGCGCCTTATACAACGATTGATACAAGCATTGATTCAGGTGATGAAATCATCATAGAAAAACGTATAGACTCTGAAGTAAGAGGCTTTAGTAATAGCAATCATTCTATCCAATGGTCACAAGATCATATCATTGTTGATAATCCAGCGTTTGATATAACGCCACATACTTTGGTTACAGGTTGGATCTTAGATACAGGCGTATATGATCAAAAAACTTTTAAAGATGCAATAATAGATGAGCCATGCCATGCGATTTAATGAATCTACTTTAGATGCATTGAAGCAAACAACAGTTGATATTGGTGAGAAATTATTTGAAAAAAACTACTTAGCCGCCTGTGATGGTAATATCAGCTTTAAGTATGATAATAAGATTTATATTACCAAAAGTGGTAGTTATTTATGGGGGATGGAAAAGGATGATTTTGCCATTGTAAGTATTGAAGGTGAAATCATTGAAAATACGCCTTCATCAGAATTACCACTACATTTACGTATCTATCAAAAAACCAATGCTCAAGCTGTCATTCATGCACATCCTGTTAATGCAATTGCTTTATCGGTCGCTAAGCCAGAATTAGCATTGATTCCAGATAATATTTTATCGGAACTAGCCATTTGTGCAGGCGTTGTTCCAATTGTAGCCTTTGCACGACCAGGTAGTGAATTAATTGCTGATGCAATTAGCCCTTATTTAGAAAAAAGTAAAAATATGATTTTAGCTAAACATGGTGTACTTTCTTATGGTGATTCATTAAAAGAGGCATTTTTTGGCGTTAATCGTATTGAGCATACCTGTGAAGTATTAGTTAAAGCATTAAGCGTTGGTCAACTAAGTACTATCTCTGAATCAGATGTTGAAGTTTTATGGCAAATACGTCAACAAGTCGGCCATATTTCACGCTAAGACTTGAGTTTTTTAAAATAAATCAAGTAAAGTCAAAAAAATGGAATTTAATGATTGACAATATAGTTTAATTCGATAAAATGCGCGCCCTTAATTAATATAAGAAGGAGGATAAGGGAAAATGTGTAACGAAAATATGATGATTAATCACAGTAACATTGAGTCAGTTTTAGAGAATATTTATATGGTAGCTGGTAGTAATGTCACTACATTTGAAGGTGTACGATTACAGCATAGCCGTAATATGATTATTCTAAAAGAAGGTAGTGAATTAACCTTAATTAACACGGTTAAATTATCTGATGAAGGTTTAGATGCACTCGATCGATTAGGTCATGTCAAACATATCTTAAGAATTGGTTCATTTCATGGCCGTGATGATGCTTTTTATAAAGCACGTTATCAAGATGCTTCACTTTGGGCATTAACCGGCATGGCAGATGAGCATGGGGCAAAGATTGATGGTTATTTAGATGAAACTAACCAATTGCCAGTAAAAAATATGCAAGTGATTCCTTTTGTTCACTCGAATTTTCCTGAAGCTTGTTTGTATTTAAATACAAATGGAGGGGTGATAATTAGTTGTGATAGCATTAAAAACTGGACTAAGCAAGATCCTTATTTTAGTGATGAAACAGCCAAGCTTTACAAATCACAAAATTTCTTTGGCAAAGCATCAATCTCTGATATCTGGCTTCAAGCAACAGGAATTAAAGCTCAAGGGTTTGAGCCAATACTTGCCTTAGATTTTAAGCATTTATTAAGCGCTCATGGAGAGGCATTATTAAATGATGCGAAAAGTGCGCTAGTTGACTCTGTAGCTAAGATGAAAGCATAATCTAGTATCTATTTATTAACTAAAATCGCTCTAAAATACGAATATAATTAAATGTGTGATTTTTGCTGTAATAAAAATTGTATGTATTTTAGAGTGCTTTTTGGTCAAAATATATTTTTATTTGAAATAAAAGATATTTTTTAAATGAAAATAAAATATGATGGTAATTTTGAACATTTTTGCGATAGAGTTAAATCAACGCCAAAAAATGAAACGAAGCTAGATTTTAGCAATCAGTCGTTATGCACTTCATTAGATAAATCACAACTATTGCAATTTGTTGGTGCAATTCCAGGGCATATTACAACAGTTAACTTTAGAGGAACTAAACTAAATAGTTTGAATCTTGATGATTTGGCTCAATTTTTTCAATTTTTACCTGATGGAGTTAAAATAAATATTGATGACAATAGTTTGGGCGAATTGTTTGAAAGTAGGGTAGATCAACAACGCATAATTGGGCTATTTGGCATTATACAAAGTAAAGGAATCAGTATTATTCCATCGATAGACGATAAAGAGAGTTTACATTTTAGAAATGAATATATTAAATATTGTGAAAGTGATAGAGATAATAAAGCCAATCATCTATTAACACCTTTTTATCATACAGGGGCTACATTCTCTATTGAAGAATCATCTTCATTAAAACAGATATTTGGTTGAGGTTTGTCAGAATAATTATATTTCTTAAGCTTTTTATGCGCTAAAACAATAAGCTTGTGTTAATATAGCGACTTTTATATAACAATCATATGACAAATGAATAAACAATTAATATATAACAAGTTTAAATTTTTTATTATTAGCTTATTTCCATTTTTTGCTTTTTGGCAATTATCCAATACAAGTACTTTTGAGCCAGTTTATATTGAGTATTTTCATTTAAGTTCAACTGAAATTGGTTCACTTGCTTCTATTTATACTTATGCTGATGCATTATTTCTAATTCCTGTTGGTTTATTATTAGATCGTTTTACTTTTAAGACGGTTATTTTAGCAGGTGTTATTTGTTTAACCTTCGGCTTATTTGGGCAAATGCTCAGTACATCATTTTATCAATTACTATTATTTAGATTTATTGCAGGTATTGGCCATGCATTTGCATTATTATCTTGTTTTTCTTATGTCAAAGAGACAGTGGGCCAATCAAAGCAAATTACCTATGTTAGTTTAGCATTAACCATCGGTTTCTTAGGTGGGCTTATATCACAGTCTCTAACAGCATCTCTTTTGATCTTATTTAACTGGTATGTGGTGATGCTATTATTTGGACTATTACAAATTATGCTATTGATTGTGCTTATTTTTATGCATATTGATATTAAAAAAGCATCGAATAGGCAATCAATTAGCCTAGCAAATTTTAAGCCTTCATTAGCAAATATAAAAAACTATGCTTGGGCTGTATATATTAGCATACTTGATTTACCCATTATGCTTATCGGTGCATTAATAGGTGTTCATTATTTAGTAATCGCAAAGCATGTCACACTAATTGAAGCATCATCTGCAAGTTCAATGATTTTTGTTGGTACTATTGTTGGCACACCGATTTTAGGTAGCATTGCTGATCGATTTAAAAACCATCAAACTCAGATCATTTCTTATGGCCTAATTGCAGCAGGCTGTTTATTAATGGTTTTAATCAGTACATCACAAAATATTATACTCTATGCACTCTTTTTCTTTTTAGCTGGCTTTTTTACTAGCATCCAGGGGCTTGGTTATAGTGCTATTTATTCAATAAATCGTTCAGAAATAAGTAGTACAGCAATGAGTATTGTTAATGTCATCATTATGCTTTTATTGGCATCTTATCAAGCAATCTATACGGTATTATCTGGTATGATTAGAGATGATTATTTGTTTTTATCGATTCCAATATTAATTATTTTTGGTGCTTTAATTGGCAGTTTATTAACAAGGCGCTTAACAAGCATTTAGTATTTTATAAATCCGACCTAGAATTAGATCATAATTTTTATTAATATGAATTTGATAATCAATATTTTCCAGGAAGCTTTAAGCTATGTCAAAGAAGGCGCTCTATCTGTTTATTTGTTTACTTGCGCCATTTGTCGGCCTAGGTATTGATATTTCAGCACCTTCTCTACCTGCGATAACAAGTTATTTTAATACCGATATGAACTTGGTCAAATTAACCATTCCTTTTTATCTGATAAGCTATGGCATCTTACAATTAATCTTTGGTCCTTTATCAGATAGTTATGGTCGTAAATCGATTTTAGTTATTGGACTCTTGATTTATATTATTGCAACGGTTTTAATTTTATTTTCAGATAATATCTATTGGCTGTTGTGTTTGCGGCTTTTACAAGGTGTTGGCGCTGCATCAGTTTCGGTAAATATCAGAGCCATTATTGTTGATTCATTAACAGCTAAAGATTTATATAAGGCATTTGCAACTTTCAATATTGCATGGGGTGTCAGCCCAATTATTGCACCATATATTGGTGGACAGCTACAGTACTATTTTAATTGGCAGGCTAATTTTATTTTATTATTAGTCTATGCTTGTATTACATTGGTATTGGTTGTTTTATTATTAAAAGATACAGCTGCACAAGCTAAAGCATTTAATCTAGCAGTTACCTTTAAAAACTATGCGCATATCTTAACTTCAAAGGTATTTTTAATTGGTGGGATTACCTCATTTCTTGGTTATTCTTGTATCATTTATTTTAATGTTGCAGGTCCGTTTTTTGTGCAAGATACACTAGGCTATTCGAGTAAAGTTTATGGTTATATTGCTTTATTAATTGGCCTTGCCTTTTTAATAGGCAGTATTAGTAATCGTTATTTATTACACAAGCATAGTCTAATGCGATTAACACACTTCGGCATTATACTTGCCATCATTGCTAGTATTTTCTTATTATTGGCTGCCTTCATACTACCAGAGAGTTTATGGTTATTTAGCTTGCCGATTTTTGTCATTATCTTAAGTTTAGGATTTGTACAACCTAATCTAATGGCCTATTGTATGCAGCAGTTTCCACAAATGGCAGGCGTTGCAAGTGCTGTGATTGGATTTATGCTAATTGCAGGGACAGGTTTTGTAAATACATTAACAAGTTTACAGCTAGGTCATAGCCTTTTAATCATTGCAATTACTTACTTTGTGATTCTTATCATCGATTTTATTTTAATTATGTTATTACGCTATCGTTATGGGTTTAGGTGAGTTGGGGTTGGATTTTTCGATGGTGGACACAATAACTTTCGTAGTGTAAATTAGCAAAAGTATTTAGTACTTGCATGAAAATAATGGAAATTTAATTATGGCTAAGAAAAAAGAAGCTAAGCAAGAGGCGATGGAGAAGGTATTGTGGAAATCAGCCGATAAGCTTAGAAAAAATATTGATGCAGCTGAATATAAGCATGTTGTTTTGGGGCTTATTTTTTTAAAGTATATTTGAGCAATTACCCCGTGGCTTGCCACGCGGTACATTAAACGGGAAAGTTTGAAAACCGAAGAGGTTTTCATGTTAAACTAAAAAAATGTCGCTAGTAAGATCATTTCATTGTGCCTATAGCACTCATTACCACATAGTTTTTCCTGTGAAATACAGGAAGGCCTTGCTGATCTCAAAAGTAGAGTGCCGTTTAAAGGCAATCTGCGAAGAGATAGGT
>JAKJJQ010000053.1:0-19478 GCA_021713415.1 Thiotrichales bacterium 19X7-9 | reverse complement strand
TCTCTGCTAATTCTTTTACTTTTACATCTAAATTCATCTAATTTGCTCCTAAAAATAGCGAAACGAAACACGTTTTTTTACCCTCCCACAATGCAAAAACGGCGGGTGTATGACCCCCACCGAGTTTACGCCCAAAAGTACCTTTTTTTATCTCACTCAAATAAATCACGCTGTTTAACTGTACTTTCAAAGCCACTAGAAGCATAACTATCATCAGCTCTTACTTTATACATATAACGTACCGTTCGTGGCTTAAGACCCAAACAAAAAGCAATTTCTTCTTCTGTAAAATCTCTGGATAAAACCTTAACCATCTTGCTTCTTATCTTAATTAGATCACTTTCAACATAATCAACTGGACGTAACCGCTCACCACCAAAATCATCAACTAACTTTTGAAAAATAGCTTCTGGTATGATCTTTGATAATACTGAATTCTCATCATACTTTGATGGCACACTGATACGATCAGTTTCATTAAGCTTAATATACTCAATGATGCTCTTGGTATGCTCCATGCCTATTGATTCAATCATCCGCCTGTAAAACACATTGCCATTCATCTAATCTCTCCATCAATGGTTTACGCTTATACAAAAAATCATTCAATGGCTGACTGATATAATCATCACTTTGTTTATCAATGCGTTCATTTGAATCTAATACCATTGAAATACTCTCTGATGGTGCAATCCCCTTTTTACATAATCGACTGACTCTTGACTCACTTAACTCTAATAAGCGACAGTCTTGTGAGATTGAACGATATGACATGCCATTAATAATCACTGGAATGGCTCTTGGTTTGATTTTCTTTTCTCTATTTGATGATAATAAGCGCTCTGCTGCTAATATATAGCGATCAGGCCCATCATCATAAGATAATATTTTATTAAACTGATCTCGACTAAATCCATGCTCGGTTAAAAATGATTTAATGCTTGAATAATTTTTACCTTGTACTTCAAATGATCTATTCAATGCCCTACTCCTAACTGATATCAACTCGCTTTAATCGCCAACGATGTTTTGGCTTATCATATCCCCATACTTCAATGCGCCAACCAGCCTCTCTTAAATCATCTATTGCATCACTATCTGCTATTTTTTTAATTCTTGATGCTATGTTATTTCTTGATGTAATTTGTATACCTAATGTCTCACCATGACCAACCGCTAACACATCAATAATGCCAAATAGATCATGCTTACGCTTAGAAAAACCACACCAACGTTCAACAACCTGACAAGTATACGCATTGACTTTTAATTCCTTTAGAGCTAGTTGGTTATAATTCATAAGCTTATTCATTACTAATTTTTGATCTTACATGATCAATAAATTTTGATTTTAAAGCATTAATATTAAGTATAAACAGAAGCACTATATATACAACAACAAGTGGTAGCCATAATGGCGCAAATACCCAACACCATGACCAGTTGACAACACCACATAATTTTAAAATTATAAATAATAAAGCTAGTAAAAAAAATTTATAGAAAGTCATTATAAATCCTTGTTTTTGAATTTAGTTATTAGCATAACCTTTATGATTAATGACTACTGGTTAAACTAATAAACACTTGAAAATAGAGATTTTATTTAAACTTTTTTATGGCCTTTCTTATTTAATTCGGATTGTAATATCAAACCAAAATGATGCGGATTTACATTCATATCTTCCAATGAAGTATTAGTAAACTCACTAACTAAAAATAAAACATAGCTTAATGACAATTTTTCCAAACTACTAGCATAACTTATTGCATTTCTTAATTCATTAACCTTCTTAAACTTCCTGTTATCCAATAGATAATCGACTGCTGAATTAATAACATCATTTAAAAATTTCATTAGACCTTCTTCAACATTAAAATTAAACTGTTCCATTGAAACATGCTCCTTATTTAATTTTGTCTATCATCGGCTTGATTATCAACAAGTGTATAAATCGCATAATGCTTATCACTTCTTGAAAGCTCAGTTTTAATCTCAATACCTTGACTTCTTAAATCATAAATTCTTGCGCCAAGGCGTAAACATCCATATTCATTTAAAGCTTCAAGTGGGGTAATACTACCATGACGTTTTAAGTGCTTTAAAATTGCTTCGGACTGCTGCATTGCTAACCTCCTTAAAAGCTATTTAGATTCATACTGTTTTTGCATATCAACCCATTTTTCAATATCTTCTCTAGACCAAAACACTCGATTTCCAATCGTCTTTTGATCTGGAAATTTACCCATCCTAATATGTCTATAAATCCAATCAGACTTTCGACCAATAATTAACTCAACATCACGTATAGAAAGCATTTCCTTTTTAATTCCTGTTGTTCCTTTAGCTGTTTCAAGCTTTTTAACTTTATCAGCCAAGTACTCAACCATTTGTGTTAAGCGTGTAATATTTTGATTTATTGGCTCTACCTCTGATGATACAACTCCACGAAAAGCATCTTCAAAACTCATGACTGACCTCCTACAACTTGAAACTTTCTTCTATCGCTCCCAGTAAATTTCATAATAACACCACCATCTAATAACCTAGACATAACTCGCTGACCTGCTCGCTGTTCTAATTTATCTCGGCTTAGATTTGAAATAATTGCTGTGGGTAACATTTCTTCATAACGTTCATTTATTACATCATACAACTGTAGATTATCTGACTCTGTACCTCTGTTTAGGTCAAACTCATCGATCACTAAAAAGTCAAACTTTAGATATTCCTGTTTAATTTGCCTTTCAGTTTTTAAACTATTTGATGAGTAAGTTTCATTGATACTGCTTATCAAGTTATAAGAGGTTATTATTTTAACTTTTGCAGCATAACGCTTTATCAAATCTCGCATGATGCTAATGGCTAGATAATTTTTACCTGAGCCTGTACCACCATGCATAACGATATTTCTGCCTTTTTTCTTCATAAGTTCAAAGGTAATGGCATAGTTTTTAGCTAATTGAAAGTTTATTTTGTCATTACTATCTTGTGGTTGAAAGTTCTCAAAACATGCGCTTTCAAAACGATTTTTAATGCCTGATTGAGCTAGTAATGTAGGTAACTGATATGCCTTATCTTGTGCTTCTCGTTTTTCAGCATCACATAGTGAACAACTGTAGAGATAACCAATATCGTGTTTATCACAATGTTGTTTTCTTTTATCAGATTTAAGTTTTATTTCACTTACTCTCGATAATAAAGCATCTGACAAGTTCATCATGCTACACCTCCTTGTTGATTATCCTTCCCAAGATTTTCATAAAAAGTATCGCCAAACATAGCTCTTATGCTAGCTTCGTTATGGGCATCTACTTCGTCATCACTCATACTCCAGTTTGAATCAATCATGGCATTAACTTTTGTTTTTGACTCATTAGGGGTTTTAATTTGATTAAATTGTTTTCTACGTCTGTACCAATTATTAACTGTTGACTTCCAACATTTCATTTTGCTTTTAGCAATCATCCAACCATTTGATTCATAGTGATCGTAGAAATAATCAATATCAAAGTCATGAAAGTTTTTTTCATTAACGTAAATTTTAATTTCATCTATCGTTGGTTTTACAAAATGAGTTTTTTCTTTTTTTATATTTTTTCTTTTATTTATATTTATATCTTGATGGTTATATGATGGTTTGGGTGTTATTTTCGAACTACCTCCGTGTGAAAATCGAACTACCTCTGTATCTATTTTCGAACCACCCCCGTGTGAATTTCGAACTACCCCTGTATCTAGTTTAGAACTACCCCCGTGTAAATTTCGAACTAGGTCTGTATCGATTTCAGAACTAGTGTTATTTTCACACTGGTTCGACTCTCGAATTACTAAGCAATAACAATTTTGACCATTATTTGATACAGATGGGATATGACTTTGTTGTTCTACAGAATCAATTAATTTCAACTCCTGTAATTCCAATAAAGCTTTATAAACTGTTGATCTTGAACAACTACATTTCTTCTCTAGGGTTGAATAACTGGGATAGGCAACAAAATCATCATTTGCAAAGTCAGCTAACGCTAACAGAACAAGCTTAGTTGATGATTTTTTGATAGTTTGTGAAAACGCCCAATTTAATGCTTCTACTGACATAACTTAGACTCCTCTTTGTTTTATCGACAGCATCGGGTGGGTCGAAGCCTTACAAAGAGAAAGGCTGGCAGTATTCCCATAAAGGTCTTGTATTTCTGCACACCACCCGACAACTTTGTAAAACAAAAGTAGTCAAGAGAACAAAAAAAAATTTTTGATACCATTTGTCGTATGATTACGCTCTTTGTCCGGGCTTCGACTCCCAACATTGATGATTGTAGCAACTTCAAATTATTTATCAAGTACATAGTTCATCCTTTAAAATTTTAAATTAATTGATCCGTTTTTAGCCACAATAAAAGAAAAACTATGTCTGCTATTTACAAAAGAATAATTTTATGTATATTTACAATGTAGTACAGTCAAGCTCCAATCTACATATTGGAGATTAATAAAATCTAGTTAAAGCTCTTCTTTAATGACAGCTAATTTAGGTCTGTACTCATTTGTAGAGATAGCCCAGACGCCAATCATACGGCTATCACTACAGACAAGAAAACCTGACAAGTTAATAATTAAGTAATTGACATGGTAAAGCTCCTTATGTTTTTGATTTCTTTTAATAATATATCAAAAACTATTATTGCCCTCGTACAAAAACTTGTCAACTCCGACATTATAAAAAAACACCGTTATATTAGATATGCATAAATCTTTCACACATAAACTTGAACAGCTCATGCAAAATGCCAATATAACTAGTGCTTCTGAATTAGCTAAACTATCAGGAATACCATATTCTACTTTGTCTGAAATTATTACAGGCATATCTAAAAAACCATCAAAATTAACTTTAAAAAAACTTGCTTCATTTTTTAATGTACAAGTTTTAGAGCTGATCGATGATATACCCCATAAGAAAGATATAAAAGATACTGCTGATGTGCTTAAATACCTTCTAACATTACATTTACTATCTGAAAGAGACTTATCTAAACAAACTGGTATATCACAAACTAGCATAAATGATATTTTACATAGAAAAACAACTAAACTTAGGGAAAACACTATACAAAAACTATGTAACTCTTTCAATATCTCGAGAGAAGAACTATTATGTGAAAGGCCTCTTTCCAATGTAAATGAGCACAAAGAATATCAACAAAACTCAAAAATCCCAATACTTGAATACAAAGAATTATTTTTATTACCTGATTCACTAAAACGAACAGAAAATAGAACATATAAATACATCTCCACTGACAAAAATAATTTCGCACTATATGCAACTAATATTAAGCCTATATTAGAAATGTCACCTAGAATTAGTATTGGTGACTTACTTATATTAAGCAATGACTCTGAACCACAGCATGGTGATTCTATTATCATATTGGATAATGATAGTTCAATAAAGATTGGTGACGTCATTAATCGTAATGGTAATATATTTTTAATGCCTGCTGCCTTTAATTCAGAAATCACTACTTTAAAACTTGGCCATTACAGATACTTAGCTACGATTAAAAGCATTCTTAAAAATGTTTAAGCAGCCTGTGGTTGATTTTTATAATCTACATCTAATGAGAATGGATTAAAGTTTGTATATCGATCATATACATCAATACCTTCTCTACGCTTTATCACATACGTTAAACCATATAATGCTGGAGTAAAAAACACTTCCCACATAGCCTTAACAAATATCATAAACAACTGCAACTTTATAAGATTAATCATTGATAAATTAGGATTAAAATCAATTGTAGTGCATACTATTGAAAAAACAGCTTCAGCTAAAAATGTTGACATTATAGAACGTAACCATAAATTATCACCATTATATTTTATTTTTAACTTAGAAAACACATATCCATTTAGAGTAAATCCTGCAATCATTCCTATGTTATTTCCTAAGAACATTCTAAGTTGAGTATCAAAAACTGTAGTATATGCTGATACATTTACCGAAGAAGCTGGAGTTATTGCTAGTGTTATTAACGTCATCAATAACAATGCTAAATGAGATGCGATACAAACCCATAATGTTTGTCGTACTCTCTTATAGCCATATACTTCTTGAATCGCATCTGCACAAAAATATACTACAGGAAAGAATAAGATTCCCCCAGGCAACATAAAGTCTACCCCTAAAATTGAAATACTTAAGAATCTATGTGCAATAACTGATGTAAAGCACCAAACTATAGTCGTGATCGCTACTAGATAAGGATACCATTGATACTTGGCTCTTTTTTTATCAAATTTCAATAATTCTTCATCAATGTCGCCTCTAAGCATAATTGAATCTCGTTGAGCAAAAGATACTATATTTATCAAATCTTCTTGGTTAAATGATAAATATAACCCTTTATTTTTTATAATTTCATTAGCTGTTAATATGTTTGGACTTGGTGATCTTTTATTTGGATATGCATATTCAACTATTGTCTCCCTTTGATCATTCTTACTATATCCTAACACTGTATATTTTTTAAATCCCACTAATAGCTTTATATTCATGTAATAGTTCCTATGGTAGAAAATATAATCAAAATATTTAAGATATAATATGTTAAAGTCTTTCTAGCAATACATAGAGTCTTGGCGATTCCATAGTTAAACATCCTCGACTATCACTTTGCTTTTGTAAGCTATTTTTGACAAATAGTTTAAAGTCATAATCAAACTCATCATATTTTTTCAATTTATAGCCTACTGGATCTAAGAACGGAATCATTGCACTTGACTGAAACATATTATATGCATCTTCAACTGCAGTATATCTAATATCACTATACTGTTTAACTGCATTAATCTTAAAGCCACCATAATTCAAAATTATTTTCTCAAACTGATGGTAGCTTGGTTGGTTAACTGGTAAAGAGTAACTTTCAAAATATGGAACTAGTTTTGGATAGTCCTTTAAATAGTCAAAACAATTTATAAATTGTGGACATATTTCAGTTTGGTACTGAATAGCTAAAGTACCACTTGGATTTAAGTTTGAATAACATTGATTAAAAAAATTATTATAGTTTTTCACATAATAAATCATAGAATTACAAAATAATAAATCATACCCCACTTTTGAATTAAATAACTCTATATCACCACATATTAATTTAATTTTCTTAAACTTTAAATATCTCAATTTAGCAATTTCTATCATGCTTTCCGATATATCTAAACCATGAATTATAGATAAATTGTTAAATGACTTCATTAAAATATCAAAATTAACTCCAGAGGCGCATCCAACATCAAGAATATTAAATATTTTCGAAGCTGGTACGTTGATTTTAATAAAGTTTACTAATAAGCTTGCTGCACTATACTGAGAAATAGCATATCGACTATATTCCCTTGCAATACTCTGAAATCCTAACATATTAATCCTTTTAATATTGCACAAGTGATCATATGAAAGCAATAATAAATCCATTATTTAACTAGATCAATATATTTGTCATATCTAGGAAAGAAAGTAAATTAATTTGCAAAGGTACCAAGTTATAATTATTTGACGGTACTTTTGTCGGTATTATTTTTCTAGTTTGGTATTTTTTGCTTATATTTCAGTGATTTATAATGATAAGTGGCGGAGAGAGAGGGATTCGAACCCTCGATGGAAGTTTTATTTCCATACTCCCTTAGCAGGGGAGCGCCTTCAGCCGCTCGGCCATCTCTCCAATGTCTATGAAAATTCAACTTAATGACTTAAATTGAACAGAAATAGATTCTACACAGCAATAAACGATTGTCAACCCACTTTCTTTAAACAAGTACTACTTTTCTTCTTCAGGATCAACATCCTGTTCATTTTGTATACGAATGTAGATTTCTTCACGATGAACAGACACATCCTTTGGTGCATTAATGCCTAAGCGTACCTGATTACCTTTAATACCAAGTACAGTTACGGTGACTTCATCACCAATCATCACAGTTTCGCCAACTCGGCGAGTTAAGATAAGCATATTAGATACTCCCTAATTTTTAACTTTATATTTCTTCCAAACTTTTTTATTAAACTTTACTTTAATCGTCTTAATAACAATTTTTCATCCTAAGTATAGCGGAATTTTAACACAGCTTCATTTAGACGTGTTACTTTTTAGTCTATTTAGACCTATTTGTAAATACTTATTTTCGAACAATTTCAATAAACTTTAGTTTGTCATGTAACAAAAATGTAACAATTATGACCTATAATAGCAACGTCAACAATATCGTAAAAGGCCATTTCATAATGAGTAATGACTCAGATTCACAGATTAACGGCTCATCTTTAGATAATACAAGATTGAGTCGTCATCATTTAAAAATTTGGTTTTTATCCGCCATGGGCGTTTTTATGGATGGCTTTGATTTATTCATTATTGCTGTTGCCTTACCTTTAATCCAACATCAATGGCAAATTGGTGCTGCTGAAGCAGGATTAATTGCAGCAGCTGCCCCCTTAGGTGCAATTTTTGGTGCAGGCATTTTTGGTCGATTCACAGATAAAATGGGTCGCCGCACCATGCTGATTCTAAGTGTGATGTTTTTTGTTGTATTTACCTCACTATCTGCTTTTGCATGGAATCCATTAAGTTTAATGATATTTCGCTTTTTACTAGGCCTTGGTATTGGCGCTGATTATCCAACTGGTTCAACTTATGTCTCAGAAACAATGCCTTCTCATATGCGTGGCAAAATGATGGTTGCAAGTTTTAGCTTTCAAGCTATTGGCGCATTAATTGGCGCAGCGTTAGGCCTTATTATATTAAAAAATGATCCTACTTTAAATGCATGGCGCTGGATGCTTGGTGCAGGCGTTGTACCTGCTATTTTAGTTTTATGGCTAAGAATGAGTTTGCCAGAAAGCCCTCGCTGGCTGATTGCAAAAGGTAAACTTGAGAAAGCAAAAAAAGTAGCTGCTGAGTTAACTGGTAATGCCAATATTAGCATTGAAGCACAAGAAGAAGAAAAGAAAGTATCTTACCGTGATTTATTCAAAAAAGACCTACTTCGTAAAACAACACTTGCTTCTGTACCCTGGTTTTTAATGGATATTTCATTATATGGTGTTGGTTTATTTACCCCGGTTATTCTAGCTCAAATGATTACAAGCGATGGACATAACTTTATTGCTAGAGGCATTGCTGCCGCTGAAGGCTCTATTTATACTTATTTATTCTTTGTCATCGGCTGTGTAATCTGCTTTTTCCTTATTGAACGCTGGGGAAGAATTCGCTTACAGAAAATTGGCTTTATTGGTATGACAATTGGTTTGTGTATTTTAGGTGCTAGCACTTATATTTCTGATAGTGCTATGCTAGTTTTAACCTTTAGTGGCCATACTGTTATATTAGGAAGTTTACAAATTATCTTATTATTTAGTGGATTTATACTATTTTATTTCACAATCAATATGGGACCAAATCCAACGACTTATCTTTTAGCTTCAGAAGTATTTCCAACACATGTTAGAGCTACTGGCCATGGCTTTTCTTCTTGCATGGGCAAAGTAGGTGCTGCAGTTGGTATCTTTTTCTTACCTATTATGAAAGATAGCTTAGGACTTGGCTATACCATGTTTATTATTGCTATTAGTGCATTTTTAGGCTTTTTAATTACCCTATGGCTTGGTTATGACACACGCGGCTCTCTCGATGAAAAAAACAAAAAAGCTAAAGATAAAAAAATTATTCCATTTCGTTCAGTTGCATAAATTAAGCTTAAATACTGTATATTATTTATTTTTTATTAACCGCTGCATTTTTAGGTTTATAACGTCTGTAATCTGAAATCAAATCATCTTCTGTCTCTAACGACTCCTCTTGACTAAATATGATATCAGGAGTTTGAGGGCGCTCTTTAAGTCCCATCAGTCTATACGCCATCTCAGCTGGAATTCTTTGTTCAATTAACCTTGATACAATTTCAAGCTTTTTCGATGATGAATACGTCATGATTTACCTCCAAGTCAATCTCACATACAAGAACGAACTTTCTTGCATCAACATGCTTTTCAACACTATTAATATGTTATCCTAACAAGACTATTAATCATTTCTAATTTATTATTTATATCCCTAAACATAATCGTAAAATTACTTTTTGTCAAAGACAATTATAGTGATTCAAAATCATCAAGTTATTTAATATGTCTTTGCAATATAATCTGCTAACATACCGAAATTTAAGCGTTTAAATAATTTTTAAGCAACACGAAAAAAATTTATTTTATTTTTTGTTTAGCCTTGGTTTTCAATTTGCATTTGATTTTAAGGCTCTCTACAATAATATCTATGATTATCTATTCAAAAGGCTATCGCTTTTGAGCATCAAATTTAATAGCATCGCAATTATTGGCACACATTGTAACCCACTAGTCGAACAAACCGTCTCTGAGTTATATGATTACTTAGTTAGTTTAAATATTAACATCTTACTGGAAAAAGAAACCGCTGATAGTTTTACTGATCATGTACAAGCCAAAGGGTATACATTAAAAGAAATTGCTGCAATTGCTGAACTTGCAATTGTCGTTGGCGGTGATGGCAATTTTCTCAATGCAGCACGAAAATTAGCCAATTTATGTGAACATCGTATCCCAATTACAGGTATTAATCGTGGTAAGCTAGGCTTTTTAGCAGATATTAATCCTGATGAAATAAAAACACGACTGCATGCACTATTAAACGGTCATTACACCACTGAAAAGCGCTTTATCCTAAAAACAGACGTTATTAAAAGTAAGAAAGAAACTGGCTCTATGACGGCAGTCAATGATATTGTACTATCAAGCGGCCATAGTAGTCGCTTATTTGAATTTTGGGTTAGCATTGATAATCAATATGCATTTTCACAACGCTCTGATGGTATTATCATTGCCACACCCACAGGTTCTACTGCACATGCATTATCTGCTGGTGGCTCTATTTTATATCCTTCATTAGATGTTATTGAGCTAGTTCCTATGTTTCCACACTCTCTAACATCAAGGCCAATTGTTGTCTCAGCTGAAAGTACCATTGAGATTACCATAGCAGAATATAATGATCCAAAACCTTTAGTAAGTTTTGATGGTCATTGTCATTCGGATTTAAATGCAACAGATCAAATTATAATTCGTAAAGATAAAACTGAATTAACGATACTACATCCAACAGATTATAGCTACTATCAAACATTAAGACATAAATTACACTGGTCTCGCTTACTATTCGAGTAAAATGAGGATTTTTCAAACAACACAAGCAACACCTCATTTTTACCCAAATATAAACTCCATGTTAAATCATAACAAGAAGCGTCAAACAACCCCCTAAAGTTTAAGAAAGGCCCCCCTTCCTTTGCAACAACCCTATCAAATTCATTTTAAGCAGCGCCTAGTGCTAGCCATTGGCGAGATAAAAAGTTATAGCGATTCATGTTCTGCTGACGGAAGAATTTTTCAAAATTCTCTTGATGTGTTTCTTCCGATGGCTCACCTGATTGAAGTTTTAAATCAAAGCGTTTAGCCCACTTACGAATCGTACCATGTTTAAAGCCTAACTTTTCTTCAGCTTCTGCATAAGTTAGCCCTTCATCAACACATTGCTTTAAAGCATCTTCAGCCGTACAATTAAATTTATTTTGAATAACATGTTCAAAACTACCGCAATATTGATTAGCCATTTGCTTAACCTCTTTCTTAGTTAGCTCTTAACTTACCAACAGATTGTATTAGAGAAATCTTAAAGAAATCTTAAGAAATGAAAAAAAATTTATATTTTTTTGATTTTTTTTATATTTACTCAGCTTCACCAAATCGCCGATTGATTAGCTGTACGATTGCATCTACTACACTTTTAGCATCTTGACCAGTTGCAGAGATAACAACATCTGTACCACATGAAGCAGCTAGCATCATTAAGCCCATAATGCTTTTGCAGTTCGCAGCAACTTGAGATGGTAAAACAATTAATTTTGACTCACTTTCATAGCGACTAGCCAATGATACAAGCTTTGAAGCTGCTCTTGCATGAAGCCCAAGCTTATTTTTAATCGATACTGTCTGTTTATATTCACTCATTGCTAGACCTTATTCGGCAATAATTCCACGGTGGCCACCATCAGAAGCAATATCAACTAGTTGATCTAATGGCTTCTCTATATAATTTAATACTCTTAACAACATTGGTAAATTAAGACCACAAACTACGCGCACTTCATTTGTAGTAATTTGAGTCAAATGTTTAACAACATTATAAGGTGTTGCACCACAAATATCTGTTAAGATCAAAATGCCATCACCTTGGTCAATATCTTCAATTACAGTCTCTAAATTCTCAGGCGCATGTTTTGCTCCAGCACTTAAACTCCAAGGCACAATATGAATCGATTTAGCTTTCTCAGGCATAATACCCTCTGCAACTTGATACATGCTTTCAGCTATTTTACCATGTGTAATCAACAAAACTTCTACCATTTATCTGACTCTCTATGAAATGTTGAAATAGTAATATCGCTTAAAGATAATTTCTTAGCTACTGTCTCAACAATAAATACTGATCGATGATGGCCTCCTGTACAGCCAATTGCGATATCTAAATAACTTCTGTCTTTGTTAACAAACTCAGGAATCCAACTATTTAAAAATGTGGCAATATCACTTGCTAAATGCTCAGATTGTCTAAATTTTGCAAAAAACTGTACTACCCTTTCATCAAGACCACTTAATGTTCTTAGCTTTTGATCCCAGTAAGGATTAGGTAGTGATCTAACATCAAATAAAAAGTCCATTTTTCTTGGCATACCGTATTTAAAGCCAAATGAAAATAAATTAATTTGAACACTGCTATAAATAATATCAGCAGCTTGTTTAATCAACTGCTTTAATTGGTGTATAGATAACTCCGATGTATTAATATCTTTTTTTGCTCGATTAGCTATTGGTGCTAATATTTGCTTTTCTTCTTCTAGTGCTTTAGATAGCGGTAATTCAATACCATGTGATAGTGGATGTTTTCTTCTTGTTTCATTATAACGTGTAATTAATTGCTCATCTGAAGCATCAAGATACCATAACTCAAGTGAATGTGTTTTGGTTGACTGTTCAATACCATCTAATACTTGATCTAAATGCTCTATTTTATTTAAGCTTCCAGAGTCTAATGCAATGACAATATCACGTAATGGATACTCTATTTCTAATTGACTAATTGTTTGTTCTAATAAAGTAGCTGGCAAATTATCAATGTAAAAATAGCCATAGTCTTCTAATAAATGCAAAACGGTCGACTTTCCTGAGCCAGAACGCCCTGTTAGCACTATTAGTTTATTCATTGCTACCTCATATTTCACATTTAATATTTGCAATTGCTTCGACTAATACGGCTAAGGGTCGATTGCTACCAGTCGTTAATCGAAATAACGGAATATTTTGCCCTAAAACATTCGCTCGCTCAAGTGTAGGTAATGCAGAATCAACCGTTTGCTCATCTGATAACCAAATAATCTTATCTAATTGATACTCACCTACAATCGAATATCTATCAGCTAAGTCTAATACACCTAAATTACGAATATGAATTTTACCATAACTATGATCATTTCCATAACCGATTAACTTATCACCTTTTTGACGAAAAAGAATTAAATCATCAACAACCAATGTATGACCTTTATCTAATAAGTTTAATGCTAAATCACTTTTACCAACACCAGGCTTTCCTTGAAGTAAAATACCTTGGTGATTAACGACTACGAAAACACCATGAGTTGAATAATCTTCTATGTCCATAAGGTCATCTTTCTGTTTCTGTTAGAATTTGATATAACGCTTCATTTGAATCGGCTTCTCTTATTTTCTTACGATACGACTCTGAACATAAAAGCTCTGTGACATGTGCCATAAAATCCAAATGAATACCTTTAACATCTTCAGGAAAGATAACACCAACAAAAATATCAACTTCTTGATTATCTGGAACATCATATTCAATTGGCTTATTTAATAGCACAACTGCCATTTTCGTCAATGAAACTCCTTGAATTCTAGCATGCGGTAATGCAACACCATGGCCAACAGCGGTTGAACCTAAACGCTCACGCGCTAATAATTTCTGATAAATAAGATCACTACCGATTTCTTCTGGTGTATCTAATAAATGGCCTAATACTTCAAAAACACGTTTGCGACTATTAATTAATGCCCCTTTAACAACGCGCTCAGGAATAATAAAATTTGATAATGTAGACATTCCTTATCTCTATTTTCCTTCCTCTTCTTCTTCAAATGATTCATGCGTTGCTGATTCAAATGATTCGAACTTATCTTTTTTCGTTACATGATGATTTTTCATTAGATTTTTTCTTTTTCTAACTTGGCGGTCTAACTTTGCTTCTAATAAATCAATTGCCTCGTACATATTTTCACCATCTGCATGCGCTACAATATCCTTACCCGGAACCTCAATTTTAGCTTCTGCACGATGATGCTCTCTTTCAACTGACATAATCACATGCGCACTAATAATATGATCAAAATGCTTTACTAATTTACTCATTTTTTCTTCGACATAACTTTTCATTGCTTCAGTAACAGTTAAGTGACGCCCTGTAATTTGGATTTGCATATGTCATAACCTCCATCATACATAATTTATTCCTGTAGCCTAACGTTAATTCCTAGACAATTATTAAACTACAACTTTTGTTCATCTTTATCATTTAAGATAACATCTAATGCTACCCTAACTATAATCTTACCGCTTATTGAAACAATTATCGAGTCAACGATGAGTTTTTCGTATTTAATCTTGTTTTAATTGATATTTTACCCCCTTTAAAGAGCGTAATTTCTATGGCTCCATAGTTTGCTGTATCTAAATAATCAACCTTAAGCATATGATAGTTTTTAATGACTGACTGATGAGGGAAATAGCGTAACTTTGTAATTGAATTACCAATTAGAATAACTTTAGGAGAGACTGCTTTTAAAAAAGGTAGTGTAGAAGATGTTTTACTGCCGTGATGAGGCGCAATCAATATATCAGATTTTAATTGACCATAATGATAATTAACTAAATATTCTTCCGCTTTTTTTTCAATATCTCCAGGTAGTAAAATACTCAGATAAGGCATCGATATTTTCAAAACACATGATAGATTATTCTTACTTGCACTGGTATTTAAATAAGTTGGATTTAAATAGCTGAAACTTACTTGACCGACCTGCCAGCTTCGCCCTTCTTGACATCGACTAAGTTTATTTAGATAACTAACTGGAATATGTTTATCTGATGAGGCATCTATTTTATTAACTTCTAATTGTTGTAATAAGCTTTTAGCTCCCGCACTATGATCTAAATCACTATGACTTATCACAAGTCGATTAATATTATTAATACCAAAGGCTTTTAAGTAAGGAATAATTGCCATATCGCTCATTGTAAGCTTTGGTGTAACTGCACCACCTGTATCATAAATTAATACATAATGTTTCATTTGAAAAATGACTGCTAATCCGTGACCAACATCCAACAATGTTAATTTAGCTAAACGAGCTTCAGGCCAACTGGGTCGATAAAATAATAGTGGCAATATAAAAATGCCACCAAAGTAACGATTGGGAAAACTTTTAGGTAAAAATAGTAGTAAGATGCCAGCTAAAGCCAAAATTAAAAACCATATAGATGGATAAATCATTAAATGTATAAAGGCAATCTTTAGATGACTTAGCCACTGAAGATATCTCCATAGCCAACTAAATAGATAATTTACAATTAGCATTACTATTTCAGCTAGTGTATTACTTATAACTGAAATAATCATAACGACTAATAAACCAGGCACGATGATAAAACTAATTATCGGCACTGCAACTAAATTTGCAATAAAGCCAATGATTGAAATCCCACCAAAATAAAAAATGGTTAATGGAATTAAAGTGACCGTTGCAACCCATTGCGGCCATAATATTTTCTTTAAAATGCCACTAGATCCAATTCGTCCCGTAAATACAAATAATAAAAAACAAACTGCAGTAAACGATAACCAAAACCCAGGTGAAAAAATTGAATAGGGATTAAATAAAATGACAGCTAACGCTGCAATCATTAAAATATAACGTTTACTAACTGAAAAGTTACACAAATAAGTCAAAGCAAATAACAACAACATAATAAAAGCTCGCTGAGTTGGAATAGCAAAACCCGCTAAGAGGCTGTATATAAGTGCAATTACAACTGCAAAAATCCAAGCTGCTTTCTGAGCTGCCAATACTTGTGTTAACTTAAAGGAAAAAGACCAAACTATGCGCATCATTAAATACGCCCAGAATGCGACCAATCCAACATGCAAACCTGATATTGCAATTAAATGAGCGGTGGCTGTTTTTTGAAAGACTTGTCTTTGGTTAAAATCAATGTCACTTTTTTCACCAATAATAAGTGCCGTAAATATGCCTAAGAATTGCTTATTAGATAATAGTGCATTTAAATGTCCTTTAAGATAATAACGCAAGTAATTAACCGGTGCGTTATAAATACTAAATTGAATTAATTTAGCTGAATGATTAAGAATATTCCCTGTTGCAACAATACCAGATTGCCTTAAATAACGACCATAATCAAAACCATAAAAATTTCGCATAACAATTGGCTTTTTTAACTTGATTTTAAACTGCCATCTTTGTCCTGGTATTAACTGCACATCACCTGGCTTTTGATACCAATTGACTTTAATTTTGCCAATATCACTTGTAAATATAAATTGACTCCGATTAGCTGAATTTATCGGTAAACTATCAATAATACCTGTTATCGTAATAAACCTTCCTAATAATGGCTTTGCAAGTGATTGATAACTATTAATAACAATATAAATACCATGAACTAAGCAAAATCCTGAAAATACCAAAATAAATAACACGATATAATGTTTATTTTTCATTTAAAATCCATTTAGCTATTTTTTTATATTCATAAAATAATTTTGAAAATAAAATACACAAATTAGTATATCTAAAATTGAAATACAAATAACTAGCGATCATCAAAGTTAGCGGTTAATATAAACACCAGCTCTTAATAGATAATACTAAGTGACCCAATACGATGAATAACTATACGTTTTTTGCAACGACAGCAAAAGGCATTGAACCCCTACTACTAAATGAATTAAATCAGTTAGGCGCACTCAATACAAAAGAAACGCTCTTGGGTGTTTCATTGACTGCCACACTTGAAACAGCGTATCGAATTTGTCTATGGTCTCGATTAACACACCAGTTATTACTTATCCTAAAAGAAGCCGTAGAAATTACTTCAGCTGATGAACTTTATCGCCAAATTAGCCAAATTAATTGGCTTGAGCATATTGCTTATGATGGCAGTTTTCGTATTGATGTTTCAGGTAAACATACGGCTATAAAAAATACTCAGTTTATTGCGCAAAAAGCCAAAGATGCAATTGTTGATCAGATTAGAACAATTAAAGGTATTCGCCCCAGCATAAAATCATCTAAACCTGATGTTGTTGTTCAATTACATATTGCAAAGAATAAACTTACAATTAGTATTTCTTTATCTGGTGATAGCCTACATAAGCGTGGCTATCGACTAGATACAGGAAGTGCGCCATTAAAAGAAACCTTAGCTTGTGCAATCTTAATTAGAAGTCACTGGCCTACTAAACAAATGCTATCAGATAATGCCTGTCTAATTGACCCTATGTGCGGTTCGGGTACCTTACTTATTGAGGCGGCTATGATGGCTTATGAGATCGCCCCTGGTATTGATCGTGATTACTATGGTTTTAAAAATTGGCGTGGTCATGATAAAGCACTGTGGCAATCCCTTTTATTACAAGCAAAAGACAAAAAGAAAAAAAACTTAACGAAAATTTATACTGAAATTAAGGGCTTTGATATTAACTTTGAACAACTAAGTATCTGTAAAAATAATATTAAGCGCATAGGCTTAGAAAAAGTTATCGAAATAAAACAACAATCATTAGAAGCATTAGATAGTAAACAAATAAAGCACCCGCAAGGACTAATTGTTACCAACCCACCTTATGGTGAACGCTTATTAAGTAATGAAGAAGACAAATTAATCCAGTTAATTAAAGGTTTTGGTCATTGCCTAACACAATCATTTACTAATTGGAATGTTAGCATATTTACTGCAAATCCAGAGAGTATTAAAGCCATTGGCTTACGTCCAATCAAACGGTATAAATTATATAATGGTAAACTTGAATCACAATTATTAAATTTTATAGTTAATAACGACACTATTTTAAAGACTGAAACAGAATTTGAAAAACTTAAGCGTAAAGCAGAATCACACTTTAATAGCCCATCTGAAAACTTAGCTATGTTTGTTAATCGCTTAAAGAAAAATAGTAAACACTTAAGTCGTTGGGCAAAGCGTAATCAACTTGAAGCTTATCGTTTATATGACCAAGATTTACCCGAATATGCCTTTGCAATTGATTGCTATAAAGATCAAGTCCATATTCAAGAATACAAAGCTGGTAAAGATGTTGATGCTGAAAAATCACAAAGACGTTTTTTTGAAGCAATTGGTGCAATTAAACATTTACTTACTATTCCTTATGAATCCATTTTTATTAAAGTACGTCAAAAACAAAAAGGTTCTAGTCAATATCAGAAGCTTAATAAACATGATAATTTTTCTATCATCAAAGAAGATAAAGCCAAATTTTATGTCAATCTAAGTGACTATCTTGATACTGGTCTATTCTTAGATCATCGCCTTATGCGCTTGAAAGTAGCTCAAAGTGCTTGTAATAAAAAACTACTTAATTTATTTGCCTATACTTGTAGTGCTAGTACGCTAGCTGCACTTTATGGTGCTAAAGAAATTACAAATGTTGATTTATCAAATACCTATTTAAGCTGGGGTAAACGTAATTTTCAATTGAATAATATTGATCTTAAAAAACATCATTTTATCCAAGCCGATTGCCTTAAATGGTTAGCCCAAACAAAAGAGAAATATGATATCATTTTCCTTGATCCACCCACTTTTTCAAATTCCAAGCGTATGGATGAAACACTCGATATTCAGCGTGATCATATCACATTAATTAACCTTGCTATGCGCCACCTAAAAACAAATGGTACTTTATATTTTTCAAATAATTATCGTAAATTTAAACTCGATCCTAAAATCAGTAAAAAATATCACTGTAAAAATATAAGTGACCAATGCCTTTCTGAAGATTTTAAACGTAGGCCCAATATTCATTATTGTTTTGAAATAGAGCATAAAAAATAAAGTTTTTCACACTACATGACACCTACCAGAGCCATTCTTTGACTAATTGATATTTTAGGTTTAAATGTAGCTTTGATAATATTACAGATATACTCTGAAGAATTAATGGCTCTAGCTAGCGATTTAGCAATAGTTTCAGTACCAATTTTAATCAAAGA
>JAKJJQ010000052.1:0-20434 GCA_021713415.1 Thiotrichales bacterium 19X7-9 | reverse complement strand
TAAAACAAGAAGTGAATGAATATGTTCAACTGTGATACCATTTGTCGCATGATTACGCTTGTGTGGTGGGCTTCGACTCCCAACATCTGAAATTGTAGCAAGCTATAATTATAAATCAAGTTCATATCCAATCCTTTTTTAATGTTCCTTGTATGATATACCTCAAAAATAATTGATTTTGGGCAAGATGATTTTTTTCATCCTATTATTTGGTTTCATTTTTTGGTAATCTCATAATAAGAAAAGGATACAATATATATTATTGTGAAACTTAAGGGTTTTTCCCTAGTTTTTCAAAAATATGTAAAAAATATAACTCTAGTCAAAAATGCAAAGGTAATATGAGCGATGGAAACTAAGCAGCTATATAATAACAGGGAAATGAAAAGCCTTAGAAAATATATAGGAAAGCAACTTGTATCATTTTTAAGACAAGACAACTATGCTCATGCAGGTGAAAGTGAGGCAATTGAGTTAGTTATGTCATTCTATAAATCACGAAAATTTGATCATATTTTAGATGTTGGCTGTGGCCTTGGTGGTACATCAAATTACATAAAATCTAAAGGACATTGTAATAATATTTCAGGGTTCGATATTGAAGATGAAGCTATAAGTTATGCCAAAACCTTATATCCAAAGATAAATTTCTTCACTAGTAATGTATTTGAAGTCTCATCAGTTTTAAAAGAAAAATTTGATTTATTATGTCTATTTAACTCATTTTATGCATTTAACGACCATAAAAAGGCATTAGAAGAATTATTTAAAATAACAAGCCATAAAGGCCAAATAGCTATTTTTGATTACTCTGACCCTTATATTGGCAAAAATACTCCGCTATATAGAAATGGAAATAATGGAAAAACCCCCTTTGTTCCTATCAAGCTAGACAAAATTCATGAACTAATGAATAACTCAGGGTGGCAAATATTAACTATTAAAAACTTAAATGATCAATACTATTTTTGGTATGATGAGTTGTGTAAACTTTTGATAAAAAATAAAGCAAAAGTTATTCAAAACTTTAATGAAAATGCTTTTAATAATGCATTATCAACCTATGATAACTTAAGAAGTGCAATTGAAAAAAATGATTTAGGTGGTGCAATAGTATATGCAGAACGACTATAAACTCAATGGTTCTTTAATGTCAAAGCAAATGGTAATGCTATAATACACGCAACTATAAGAAATATAATTGGTGATAAATCTGAGCCAGTAGTATGAATTAAATAGCTGCATATAACTGGTGCTGTTCCACCAAATACAGCGGTTGATAAAGTAAAGCCAATACTAATACCTCTACCTCTAAAATAATCTTTAAATCTACTTCCCATCATTTCCATATTAATACCATCAATAAAACTAAGACATAATGCAAAAATAATTTGAGCAATTACAACTAACAGAAAGTTACCATGCTTCAGTAGTTGAAATGCTGGATACGCTAAAAGCATAATTGATATGATACTTAATATAGCAAGATTTTTACGACCAATCTTAGGTGCTAAATAGCCAAATAATAAAGTGAAACATATTAACAAAAGTAAACTTACACTACTGCTAACAAAGGCAAATTTAGAAGGTATCATTAAAAACACATGCAAATAAGATGGCATCCACACAAACAATAAATAAAATGAAATAGAGATAAAAGCATTTAACAACACAACTTGCAGCATTGACAATTTATGAGAAGATATGCATTTTTTTGTTCTAATATATTTACTATTATTTCTCTGTGGTTCAACTATATCTTTTCTAATATAAAAAACAAATATTATTCCAATAAATCCAAGTAAAAATGGTATTCGCCACCCCCACTGCATCATAAGTTTATCACCTAAAATATAATATAAAATTGTTACTATCACTGAACCAACTAGCACACCAGTCATTGAGCTTGCAGCAACAAAGCTACAATAAAATGACTTTCGATCTGATGGTGCTGACTCATACATATAACAGGCTGAAATAGGAAGCTCACCCCCAGCAGCAAATCCCTGTAAAAGTCTTAAAATAACCATTGAAAATGTCGCTATCATACCAACTTGTGCATATGTAGGTAATATACAAATCAAAAAAGTTGGTATTGCCATTATTATCAAGCTTATTTTCAAGACCAAAGAACGACTATACTTATCAGCAATCCTACCGAAAAAAATACTGCCAATGGGTCTTATTAGATAGCTAATAGCAAATAGTAAAAAAACTTTGATTATGGCAATGTAATCATCTGACGATGGAAAAAAATGTTCACCAATTATAACTGCTAAATATGCATATATTGAAAAGTCATACCATTCAAAAATATTGCTTACAAACCCAATTTTTATTAGCGACTTATTGTACTTCAATTAAAGATCCCTTAAATAAACTAACACATCTGAAATCGTGTTATTCTTCAATTTTGATATAATATTAGAAATATGATATTCAACTGTTTTTGGCGATAGAAATAAACTTTTTGCAACTGATTGATAATGCCTATCCTTTTTCATCCAAAGTAAGCACAATAATTCTTTTTCTGTTAATAACTCAGTAAAAAAGTCATAGACTTTAAGATAAATCATAAAGTATTTGATAGCGCTAACTTTGTTGTAATAATAAGTTTTATATATATTGAATAAGGCAATAAGATCAATATCTTTTGTAATATCATCACTTATTGTCATTATTGATGTTACTGTTCTTGAAAAAGCGCTTCTTACAGGAATTTTAGTCATATTTTGTACATGTAAAAAACCATTAATATCAATAAAAACTCTATTCTTATCATCAACTGTTTTATAGTCATAGATAACTTCATGGTCTGAAATATTAATTCTTCTAGCAAACTCATCACCCCAGAATGGTTTCATAAAGCTGTCTAAATCATTAACAGTAGCTCCTATAATTTCATCTACTGAGTTTAAATTATATATTTCAAGATTTGCATTGTTTGATGCTATGTATTGATATGTTCTCGCATCTTTTATATGTACAGGCGTATTAAATGAATTGACCATATCAAATAATTTATCACCCAAAATTGATAAGTGTTCTAAGTTTATTTTACTCATAATACTTCCTTGTATCCCAAGTAATTCACTTTCTCGACTTCTACATATCTTGTACCACAAACTTAAACGGAGCTAAGCATAATCTACTCAAATGTTAAGTTTATGTTTTAAAAGTAATTACATTTAAACTTCAGTCACAAGAATATCATACACTATCAAAGCGTCAACTGTATTTTATTCTTTCATAAAAAAAGAATTATTTATGTTTGGTTAACTATCATTCTGAGTAACTAAATATTATAGATACTACGTTAATATCATTTTGATTAAAGCATTTAATGACTTCTCTACCATTATTGAAAGACAATAATTTATAAATACCATCCTCTATAACTACTTGTTTAATTTCAGGGTATCCTTTTTCATTTTTAATAATAACTAAGGCAAAATCTTCAAAAATTGTTTTTTCTGAATATATGATTGTTGAATTTAAACTTATCTGTGGTTCAAAACTAGAGCATGATAGCTTTGTCGCATATATATTATTTCCATATTTCTTAACAAGAAAATCAAGTGATGGAAACATTAAAGGTATTCGCTTTTTAACTACTATACTGTCTACATGTTTAATTGAAAAAATTTGATCTTCTGAAAATACAGGTAATAAATAACAATTATCTTTTTTTACTATTTCTGGTTTTTCTATATCCGTTACCTGAATATCATCATTAAATAAATAATTTTCTGAAACACCTAACGAATCGGCTATAGATAACGTTTTTGATGCTCTTGGCAACTTACCACTTGTAATCCAGTTAGCAATAGTAGTTGCCTTTTCATTAGTGACTTTTTCAATCGCTTTTAGCCTACCAACATATAATCGATCATAACCTAGCTTATCTAGTATATAATTTAGTTTTGTAGCAAATAATGATTTATATTGCCTTAAATAGTTCATAAATTCATCAACCCATATTATTATGACGTAAATAAATTTCTGATAATTTGTCTAATTTCAGACTCATGTCTATATTTCCTTAACAAACCTGAAAACTTACTCTGATCAAGTTCAAAACTATAAATACATTCACTATTGTTGGTATCTTTAACAATAATGCCTATTTTTGTACCCATAGTAACTTTGATCAGTTTTTTTCCCTTATCACCATAGTATCTGATAGCACTATTATACGCATTACAGGCAAGTATAAGCTCTTTTTCTGCAGATGAAAATCTATTAAAAATTTCATTTTTCAAATTTATTGGGTCAACGAATTTCTCAATAGCTATATTATTATGCATTCTAGTCCAATATCTGAACCCATAAGAACAATGAATGATTTTATTCTCAGTCTTGCAATCAGTAATAGTAAGTCTTAGGATACTTCCACCTAGTTTATTAACAAATGTTATCGGAATATGACTAAATTTGCTGTTGTTACTGGCTCTGCATCTGGTATTGGAAACTTTATCTGTCATGAATTATCACGCTTAAACTATCATGTTTATGCCCTAGATATACATAATACAAAACAAATTAATAATGTAATCCCTATTACAGTTGACTTATCAGACCCAGAAAGTACTAAAAATACATTTGATGCCATAAGTAAAATTGATCTTGCAATAAATTGTGCAGGAGTTCCATCCTTACGAAAATCTGTATCTGAGTTTACAATTGATGAAATCACTAAATGCTGGAAAGAAAATTTTTCAATAACTTTTAACTCTATTGTCAATGAGTTAGCGAAAATGAAAATCTATAATAAAGGAAAAATTATTAATATAGCTAGCATTACCGCTCATAAAGGAATGAAAAATATGTTAGCTTATAGCTCTGCTAAAGCTTCAGTTGTAAATCTAACTAAAGTTGCTGCTATTGAAAACTCAGATTATGGTATACAAATTAACTCTATATCACCAGCAACAATAGACACTCCTTGGATAAGAAAAAAAAATGACGGAGCAAAGCGTGACTACAGTAGAGTCTATTACACAAAAGATTGTGGCTCTGTTAATGACATTTTTTCAGCAGTAAAAATGTTCATAGATAATAATTTTTTGACTGGATATGATCTAAAACTAGACGGCGGGCTAACTGATTTATGTGTTATTTAAATTTTTCAACTGCAAAAATATAACCTAATGTAGCAATAAAGTTAAAGCTCAATTTATAAATTACTATTACCGAAATTGAAAGTAAAATACTACCAGATATACCTTCTTTATAAAAAAGTAAAGGCATAGACATTGATGATGTCAAAATTTCAGCTGCTGTAGTAGACCCAAAAAAACTAATAGCCATTCCTAAAACACTTGATGAACATATTTTTTTAATTTTTCCATAAATAAAAATATTAAAAGATGAACTAACTGCTAAAAATATTAATGTTGCTCCCATGATAGTTGGTAAGTCTTTAAACACTGTATAATAGTCGTTCCTATCTCCGACTGATGCAATGATTAATGAGATAGCTACTAATAAAATATCAGCAATAAAACTACAAGCAACAACTGTATTAGCAGTCTTTTTCCCATAAAAATCTTGAATAATATTACTTATCACAAATGTAAGTGGGAAAAATAATAGACCGACAGGAAAGTTTATTTTATAGTCCCATATATTCAATTCTTTATGATCAAAAAAGAAACAAGTGGCACTAAAAAGTGAAATGAAGAATAACAGACATAAAAAAAATTCAACAAACTTTTTCTTTTCAATTTCACCAAATAAATAATTAATAACAATCCTCATAATTTATCTTCCTTAAATACACTTTTTCAATAAAAGTCTAATAATCTCATTAATTTGATATTTAAGGTTATAAAAAAATGAAAATTTATAATAAATCTACTGCCCTTTGCTTATGCTCTGGTGCTAAATGAGCATATCTAAGTGTCATTTTAAAATCACTGTGGCCAAGTAATTCACGTACTACAGATAAGCTTTCACCTTTCATTACTAGCTGAGATGCAAAATTATGACGTAGATCATGAAATCTAAAATTTTCAATCTCAGCTTTTTTCATAAGAGTTGCCCATGACTTATTTATATTATCTAGTCTGCTACCCGTAATTGGTGATTTAAACACTAAACCTACCGATGCATTACTAGAAAGGTCAAGGAACATTTGTCTAATATTTTTATGCATGGGAATACTTCGAGTTTTACCTGATTTGGTATTATTCTTATCTAAAGCAATTTGATTAGCTTTAAAATCTATATCAGACCAGTCTAATGAAAAGATTTCTCCCCTACGCATACCAGTATAATAAGCGGTAAGAACTATATTACGTGTTAATTCTTCAGTTGTCTCAAGCGCATTTATCAATGCTATTGTTTCTTTACTTGATAGGTATCTTATTTTTCCAAATGATTCCTGAAATTTCTTAAAACCCATTAACTTATTCTGCTCTAAATAGCCAAATTCAGCTGCTTTTGTAATAGCACCTTTTAGGGCTGTTGCCGTTCTATTTAAAGTTGAATCAGAAACACCAGAAGCATTTTTATATTTATATAAAAAGCTGTTTAATACTTTTAAATCAATTTCATTCAACTCAAAAGAATGAAGTGGTTTACATGTCACTAAAAGCATACGTTGGATTTTTGAAGAACTTCTATGATTGTTTTTGCTCCACTCTAAATAAAATTCATCAAGATAGTTTTTAAGTGTAAATTTATCTTGATCACTATTTTTGAGTTTTTTTTCTTGTTGAATGTCTTCACCTTGCGAGACTAAAAGCAAAAGTCTCTGTGCTTCTTTTCTAGCTACTTGTAAAGGTATCGTTGGATATTTTCCAATAGTATATCTCTTTAACTTTTTTTTATCATTCCGATAAACAACTGTAAAAGTTTTAGCTCCACTAGGAAATACTCTTAATACTAGTCCTTTCACTTCCGTATCAAAATAATCTATGATATTAGTATTACTAACCAATTCAGAAATACTAGTTTTTGTTAACTTAATACTTGGCATTAATTTCTATATCACTAGTTAGTCCAGTTTATAAAATTATAGCATTTAAAGGTAACATATAGGTAACAAAAAAACTTTAAAACATAAAAAAACAAATTATTCATTGTCATAAAATATCAAAATTTATCATATATATTTCAACATGTTAATTTAAAATACAAAAAAATTATTTTTTCATTAAAATTCAATAAAATATGCCTCCTAAGGAGTAGGTCAGAGGTTCGAATCCTCTTCGGGACACCATCTTAAAGCCTTATTTTACTTAGCTTTTAAAAATAATAAAAAATTATCAATATTTTCATTATATTAATCATGGGTACCACTGGGGTAAATAATTTTTGAGTATGTTACTCAACTAAACTAACATCAATAGTAAAGCCTAAAACTGCCGCTGCTCTTTGAACAGTTCCGATAGTTAAGTTCTTACGTTGCCCTTTTTCAATACGCCAGTAATTTTGATATGGAACCCCCATTGCTTTTGCAACTTGAGGAGTACTTAACTTTCTTTCTTCACGTGCTTTTCTTAATAGAATTGGTATAGCATACTCTAATGATGGTGCAATGTAGTGAATATTTTTACCCTTTACTTTTTTAGGCTCTTCCAGCTTGTCATGCTCAAGCGCATCAGCTAATAACAAATCAAGGACATCAATTGCATTTGCAATAGCTTCCTCCATAGTTTCACCTTGGGTTACACCCCCACTAAAATTTAAAGATGTTACTAAATAATACTCACCATCATCGTTCATTTTTTCAATCTTAAATGGATATTTAATCATTTCCCTATCCCCTTACTACTTTTTAAACTTCAAACCTGATCTTTTTTCAATACTTTTTAACAAGCCTAGTTTCATATTTTTTGCATGCACCGGAACTACTATTGTAACTCCATTTTTTCTAAGCATATGATGTGACCCATTCACATGTATAAGCTCTCAACCATTTTGTAATAAATCATTTAAAACTTTTTTAGCTGAAACTGGCATTTCTAGCATTACCCTTGTTTTCTCTTTATAATTTTAAGCATAACATTTTATTGTTATATATTATTGGCTAATATATGTGAATTAGAACCTTAAGAACCTATCATATTTTACCTATATACTATAATAGAGACAAAGTAACTATATTAAAGATTTGATTTTTGTTAAATCAATGTCATAGATAAAAAAGTTATAGCAACAGCTAGTTATACTAATCAACTCTAAATATTTAACTATCTCTACCTGTGAATAAAATCCTTTAACCTCATATTGATATATCATTATAATCTTTAAATAAACCCAAGCTACTTTCGATTACAGAATTAAAAAATACTCATAAATTTCAAATTTTTATATAACGAAAAAGTAACTTTTTTTCATCCAATTTGATACCACTTCAACTTCAATTAAATCATAATTATAATTAATATTTATCATTCTAATATGTGTATAACTTTGTGTATAACCTTTTGATTGATATTGACTATATAACAGTCATTAATTATTAAATTACTAATGATTGAAATTTTTGCTTTTAACTCTTATTATTCTTACTACATATTTTAATACATCACTTATTTAACTAAAAACAAAGTTAAGGAAAGCTATAATTATGTCTATACAATATAACTTAATTGGTACTGGTGAATCTAAAGTCATTGTCATTCATGACTGGTCCCAAGATGTAACATCAAATAATGCAATTAAACCATTTTTAAATCAGCAAGCATTTACCTTTGCATTAGCTGATGTTAGAGGTTATGGAAAATCAATCAATCTAACGGGTGAATATAGCGCAACTGAAGTAGTAAAAGATGTTGCTCAATTAGCAGATGAGCTTGGGTGGTCTGAATTTTCTTTAATTGGTCATTCAATGACTGGTATGGTTGTACAAAGAGCAATGATCGATATTCCAAATAGATTAAAAAAAGTTATCCTAACAGCGCCAGTACCCGCAACTGGCATGAATACAGATGAAGAAACTTATAATTTTTTTAATAGCATGGTTGATGATGATGAGGCTTTCAAAGCAGGTATGGATGGCCTAACAAGCGCTAAATATGACAGCCTATGGACAAACTATAAACTAGAAAAAAACCGTCAAACTGTTAACCCTACAGCAATGCGTGCCTACTGTGATATGTGGGCAAAAGGAGATTTTTCAAATGAAATGAAAAATATATCTACGCCAACTTTAGTTGTATGTGGAAAATATGATAATGAAAACTTAAGACTTCAAGCGCTTAAACCTAATTTTAGTAACTGGTTTTCTAATCTTGAAACCATAGAAATGGAATCAGGACACTACCCAATGCAAGAAAAACCTGTCGAGTATGCTTATATCATACAGAAGTTTCTAGCTTCTAATTAAGATTAACAGTTATTTTAAAACATTATTCTACACATAAGTTAACAACTTATTTCTCATAACGCCAAAATATTTCTAAAGGTAAAATATTAGTTAAATCTATACGCCTAAAATAATAATCTTGTGCATTTTCCTTAGTAACACTTGGAACAATTCCCTGATTTTCAAAACCTAAACGTTGTGCAACGGCAATACTTTTTAAATTTTCAACTTCAGTTTTAATGACCACTTCCTTGGCGTGTAATTCTTTAAAAGCATAGCATGTTAGCGCATTTACAAACTCTGTAACATAGCCCTTACCTTGATAGTCTATATCACACCAATAGCCAATTTCATATAAACCTTGATTAAAATTACTACGATCATTATAGCCACTACAACTGATAATTTTTTTATCCCTTTTATGAATAACCACCATAGAAAATTCAGTTACTGTATTTGATTGATTCACTAATACATTCTTTTCAACAAATTCACGTGTCGTTTTCAAACTTGGATCATTTGCCCATGGCATCCATTTTACTAATGATTCTAGTGAGTTATTAATGGCTTTATTAATTTGAATTTCATCACCAAGCATAATCGGCCTAAGTATTAAGCGTGGTGTTTCTATTTTTTTAAGCCTATAAAATTTCACTGATTTTTCCTAAATAGTTAACTTTAAGATGATACGGTTATTTCATTTAAAATACGATGAGCTAATTTTGCTAATACTGGATTGGTATTTTTATAATAAGGATACATAATGGCGGCGATTGATAACGCCCAACCCTTACCTCGTTGCCAAGCGACATCATCAATACCATTAAGATTTTTTCGGAAAATTTCTCTACTTTGATGATTTAATAATGACCAAGCAATGACTAAATCACAAGCAGGATCACCAATCCCAACATCTGAAAAATCGATAACAGCGGTAAGCTTTTGATCGTCAATAATAATATTGCCTTGAAGAAAATCACCATGAACCCATAGCGGTTTTTTATTCCATTGAGGTAACTGACAACATGCTTCCCATAGATGCATTAATTTTTTCATATTGAATGTATCACCTAATGCATTAATTCCTTTTTTAGTTGCTTCATCTAAATTAATTAATGGTACACCACGTCTTGATTTAGGTGCATTCTCTACCACAGCGATTAAATGCAATTGATTTAAAAATTCTGCTAATTCTATTGCAAGTTGCCTGTGTTCACTTTCTCTTTCAAATTGAGGGTTATAACCATGATGATAATAACCAACTAACCATGGCCATGGATAATTTTTATCAGGTTTTCCGCAGAAAATAGGCACAGAAATAGGAATGCTTAAACTAGGTGCTAAAATAGGTAGCCAATGATACTCTTTCTCAATGCCTTTGACGGCCCAATGAATTCTTGGTAAGCGAGCGATTAACTTTTCGCCTAAACGAAATAGTGCATGATCAGTACCACTAGATGGAATACGCACTACATCTAAATTAGCCCATTGTGGACATTGATTTTCTAGCAATTGACATACAAGAGCTTCATTAATTTCTAATTCGTCTTTATGCATTTTATTCATAGGATGTTCTTATTAGGGCTGTTTGTTAAGTTTAAATTGCTTATTTAAATCAACTTAACATTAAATTTAATTGGCCTCAACTGCTCCTTGATATACTCACCAACTTCCTCCGACTGTACAATAATTTCTTCTATAACTCCCAAATCAAATGCTTCCTTAAACTTAAAATTTAGCTTATAGCATTCTGGAAAAGCGATATTTTTTATCTTATTTTGTGAAATTAAGCCATAATAATAATTCATTAAAGAAATTCTTAGCTCCTTTTCATTAGAGTATTTATTATCTTTCATATACACATATTGAATATTGTTAACTATATTTTCATCACCAGTCGAGTGATTTATGAAATCAACATATTTTACTACTCCATAATTTAATGTGCATGGAAAAACAAAATTATTTAATATAATTAGTTTATCTTGTAAAGTATCATTAATCATCCGACGTAACTTTCCAAAGTTGAATACAACTGCTAACTTACCATTCTCATCACTATTACCATTACCATTACCATTACCATTACCATTACCATTACCATTACCATTACCATTACCATTACCATTACCATAATGCTGCCAAATATATTTTGAATCTTCTAATGAAAAGCAACAAGCATATGTCAAAGACCTAACTTTATCATAATATTGATATACGGGGTCACCACTACTAGCAAACTTAGTAATCATATTTTTGTGTTTATCACTAGGTAACTGTTTACTATCCAATGGATCAGCATTCTTAAAATCATTATAACGATCAACGCGATTAAAATATAAATAATTATTTTTTATAGATTCTAATAAGTTATTAACCTTCATAATTTTATATAAATTTTGATCATCATTAGGCACATCTAAATAGCAAGACATCCCCTCTATTTGAACATTAAACATAAACATAAACATAAACATAAAACCATAACTGTTAAAAGCAAAACTCAATTCATTATTATTACTATCTCTTATTCAATCTTAGAATATTTTCTTTAATATAATTTTTATAATTCGTATTGTTATAATTATTAGCCAACAAATAAATACCATTGCTATAATCTTTATCACTACTGAGTGCCACATCATTCTTAAACTTTCTTTGATCAATTTTTATAGTAATTAGAAAATTGAGGAATATTATTTCATAACAATTAAGATTTTCTCTTTTCAATTTATGAGGGATAAAAACTTCGTCATATTTTTTATTATCCAGATACCTAATTACCACCTCAAACTCTTTAAATTCCTCAAAACTTTCATTTTTAAGAACATTCAATGAATTCTTAAAAAATTTATCACCCAAATCAATTTCTTTAACTGATTCATGATTAGATATATGGCATCTAAACATAAAAGAGACAAAAAATAACAGTATCTTTTTTATTTTTTCACTACTAACTGACCTAACACGATATGCTATTATTTCACTTTTATCGAATATAGGATTCAACTTTTTTATGTTTAAATCTGTTTCAAAAAATTTCTTTGCAAAATCATCAAACATTCCAAAATAATTATCACATTTGCTACACAAAATATTTGGGTCATAAATACCATTAGGGCTTTGTTTGCTATACGGCATACTTCCTGAAATTATTTTTGCAGTGCCATCTAACAAATTACCATATAAGCATTTAGGTAAAATATGTGCTTTACATAATTTTTTTTCTTCTAAACAAAATTTACATTGCTTCAACACCCACCACACCCCACTTTCAGATTAATTTTTTTACAACAGGTATGAAATCATATGCTAATTACCTTTATATACGAAGCTATAGCTATGTATATTTAATATGTGGCATTTTTCCAATAATAGCAAAAATTTGAGCATACGAATAAGATCATTAAACTCCAGACTATTTATAATTCTCAACGAGACTTTGATTGTGAGTGAACCTTACCATGCTGGGATATAACTTCCCCATGCTTTGAAGATACAGGTATCAATATTACATTAGATTTTTTATCATTCTGCCCTATATTAATGGTTGGAAGTAAAAAACTAAATAAAATTACGCCTGTCAAAATACAATTAATAACATTCATTTTCATCTCCCAAAAATAAACTTAACCATACAATAATAAGTATATATATTTTTTATAATTTATTTTAAATGACATACATTATTGCCTCTAATAGTCAAAATTATTCACATTTATCTTAAAGTATAGCTTCCTAATACTATATCAAACTTTACTTTTTAACCTACCATTCTTACCAATCAAACTATCAAATACATAAACCTTAAATTATAATACTGATCATTGATTTACTAAGGTTAAGGAATACCATGCCTATTTTAATACAAGCTGCACTCTATCTTTTATTTGCAACTATTACTGTGCCAATTGCAAAAAGACTTAAACTAGGCTCTGTATTAGGCTATTTGGTAGCAGGTATTTTACTTGGGCCTTTGTTTGGAATTATCGGCTCAGAAGTTAAATCCGTACAACATGTTGCTGAGTTTGGCATTATTATTATGATGTTTTTAATTGGTCTTGAGTTAAAGCCAAAAGAAGTATGGAGTATGCGCTATCAACTTGTTGGGCTCGGTGGCTTACAAATCGTTTTAACCACATGCCTTATCACTGGAATTATAACCTTATTATTTAATTTTACTTGGAATCAAGCAGTTGCAATCTCTCTTATTTTAGCCCTTTCATCAACAGCAATTGTCCTTCAAAGTGTTAATGAGACCAAACAAACGAATACTCAAGCTGGTCAATCGATTTTATCTGTATTAATTATGCAAGATATTACTGTTATTCCAATTTTTGCAATACTGCCCATGCTTGTTTTAAATACAGCAAATGTCATACAAAATAATACTCAGCATACAAGCTTGATATCTCACCTGTCATATTTTATGCAAACAGTCATTATTATATCCGTTATTTTAATGATAATTATTATCAGCAAATGCTTCTTAAATCATCTCTTTCGTTATATTGCAAAAACAAAGCTAATAGAAATATTTACTGCCTTAACACTCTTAATTGTTATCGGTATTTCAATTGTCATGGAGACAATTGGCTTATCTGCTGCACTCGGTACATTTATCGCAGGTGTTATTTTATCTGATAGTGAATTTCGCCATGAAATAGAAAGCCAAATATCGCCTTTTAAAGGTTTATTGATGGGTATATTTTTTATCTCAATTGGTGCAAGTATTAACTTTGTATTGTTTTATGATTATTGGTATCAAATCCTTTCCTGGGCAATTTTACTGATTATCTCAAAAATGCTTATTTTAATGTTACTAGCACGAATATATAAACTTAAAAGTGCTAATTTTTGGTTATTTAGTCTCGCGTTAGCGCAAGGTGGTGAATTTGCATTTGTATTATTATCATTTTCTTTAAATTTATCACTATTAAGCCAATTAGCTGTCGAAATGATCACCTTGATTGTTATTATCTCTATGATATTAACACCTGTACTATTTCTACTTTATGAAAAAATAATCTTGCCAAAATATCAAGAAATAAGTAATGAAGAAGCTGATACAATTGAATCTAAAAGTGACATTATTATTGCTGGTGCTGGGCGATTTGGACAAATTTCTGCCAGGGTATTAAATGCCAATAAATTTGATCCTATTATCTTAGATTATGATATCAATATGGTCGAGACATTTAGAAAATATGGTAACACTGCATATTACGGTAATGTACTAATGCCTGAACTACTTATTTCTGCGGGCATAGCAGATGCAAAAGTTTTTATCGCTGCCATTGATGACCGTGATTGCCAAACAAAACTTGTTTCAATGCTTAAGCGACACCAACCTAACCTACTTGTCATTGCTAGAGCAAAAGATCGCCATCATATATACGAATTAGAAGAAGCTGGTGCTGATTTTATCGTTCGTGAAACATTTGAATCCGCTGCCCTTGCAGCAACTGAAGCATTAATTATGCTTGGTGATGATGAAGAAACGGCCAAAAGAAAAGTAGATATTTTTAAAGAGCATGATGCAAAATCATTATCAAATCTTAAAAAAATCTGGCTTGATCACGGGGAAGATAAAAATTATGTCAGCCAAGTTAGTATTAATCAAAATACGCTCTCTGAGTTAATGAAAAGCGAGTTATCTTAGCTAAAAATCAACCAAAATATTATAAAAATAAAAGTTAATCTTTTAACTGAGAAAAATATTTAATGATTTAAAATATTACAAATAAAACAAAAAATAACGTCAACAAGCTGTTAATATAAATTACTAATTTACAAACATGTATTAATCTAAAATATAGCTTTAAAATTAAAATAGCTAATATTTTTTAATTTTTTATATTACATTTATTACTTTTGTATGGTACGTTATTTATGCAACAACACAAAAATAAAAGAAGGTGAAATACTATGAAAAAAATCACAGCAGCAATCGCAATATCTAGCATTTTAGCAACTACACCACTATTTGCTAGTACTGGTAGTAGCGCTGAAGATCCAACTGTATGTAAAATTGAATTTAGATTAACAGCTAATGATAATAATCCCCCATATTTCTTTTTTAATACCCAATCTGTCGCCTTCAATGTTTATAATAAGGAAAATTATGACTATGGTCACATTGTAGCTCTCGCCAGTGCTACAATCCAAAAAGATGAACAAGGTTATTGGACTAAAACTTCAAAAGTAGCCGTTGTACCATGTAGAACTGAATTATTAATTACGGCAACACCTGATAATATTATCAATGAACATGGTGATACCTATTCTCCACCACAAGACCAAAATGAAAGAATTATATCCAAAGTTACCATTGATCCACAAACAGATACACTAAAAACTGTATTAAGCTACCCTCAAGATTATAGAATGACATATATTGGACCTATCTCTGGATAATTCTATAATTACTTACAATATGTAGATTATCATGGATGATAAAAAATTACATATAATGATTTTCATTATCTAAAAATCATATAAAAACAACAAATAACATTACTGCTATACTTAACAATATCTATAATAACATTTGCGAATAATAAATTTATGACAAGTAATATTAATTGGATAAAAAGTGCTATCAAAACATTACAAGCTGACGCACAAAGAAGTGCTGAAACCAATTTACTTAAAATTAGATTACCTGCACTATCAAATATAACAATTTATCTTAAAAATGAATCAAATCATAAAACAGGAAGCTTAAAACATCGCCTTGCCCGATCTCTTTTTATCAGAGCCTTACTACAGGGTGAAATAACTAAAGATTCAACCATTATTGAAGCATCATCTGGTAATACTGCTATCTCTGAAGCTTATTATGCTCAATTACTAAATTTACCTTATATTGCTGTTATGGTTAAAACAACCTCACAACAAAAAATTAATCGCATCCAAAAGCTTGGTGGTCAATGCCACCTTATTGATAATAACCAAAGTGATGTTGAAGTTGCAAAAGCATTAGCCAAAAAGACCAATGGCTATTTTATCAATCAGTTTGAATCAGCTAAAAAAGTATTCGGTATTTCTTATTCAGATAATGTTGGACAATCAATTTTAGAGCAAATGGAGTTTGAAGCATTTTCTACTCCTACTTGGTTTATTTGTGGTACTGGCACTGGATGTACAATCCAAGCATTTACAGAATGTATCTTAAAAAATAATTTAAATACTAGACTATGTGTGGTTGATCCAGAATTTTCAGCTTATTATGATTATTACCTTGATCATACTTGTAAGATATCAGTTGATCGAACTTCAAGAATTGAAGGCATTGGCAGACGCCAAGTTGCAACCTCTTTTAATGCCTCATGCATTAGCCGAATGCTTAAAATACCCGATGCAGCGAGTATTGCAAGCATACGTTTTATTCAAGAGATTATTGGTTTAAAAGTTGGTGGCTCTACAGGAACTAATCTTTATGGCGCATTTTTATTAGCTAATGAAATGCAAACTCAAGGGGCTTCTGGCTCAATTGTTACCTTATGCTGTGATGCTGGTACTTTATATGAAAATACATATTTTGATGATGATTGGCTTAAAAAAGAACAATTAGATATTCAACCCTATTACCAGCAAATCGAACATTTTTACAATACAGGGAAATGGCAAAGCCATCATACTGTTCAAGATAGTTGGTTAGATAAGAAATAATTATAACATAGTGCAACCTTGATCTATAACTACTCCTTCTTTAGTAGGTTTTTTATCTAAAAACAGTAAACTTGGACTAAATGATAAATCAAAACTTAATTCTTGAGCATTTTTTAAACTGATATTTTTTTCATGTAACATGTGAATAATAAACCCTTTGTCACTATCCAATAGATGAAAATTTTCCATATCAAAACCTATGACTGTAATATTATTAGGTAGTGCATTAAATACTTCTGTTAACTCTGTAACTGATAAGTTATTTAATTGATGATTTAAACAAATTAAAGTTTCAATATGTTCTGGAATTGAGCTAAAAATTTGTTTCACGCCATTTAGTCCAAAGCGATGTAAATTTCCTTCAAGTTCTATTGCATATACTTCTTTTGGTGTATTTTTTATATCTTTAATATACTCATCTAAAGAGCAGTGTATTTGCTTTTTCATTCGATAACGATTCCTTGTCATTAAAACTCAATGATATTTTAAATAAAAACACAATTAATTAACATAAAAGCCAACAGATAGAATAATTAGCATAAATAACAACCTAATTAACTTGTTTAATACCCGCTAATAACCATTCGTTTGGTGATGATTTTAAAAAACACCAGGTTTCATTAAAGTAAGTCCAATTAGTCTCTTTTTCTTTTACTAAGCCTTTAAATGCAACCGAAGCATAAAGATCACTATCATTTTGCTCAAATCCAAGGTAACACCACTGCAAGTTCTTAAATTCAGCAATTGACGAATTTTGAAAAATTTCAGCTTTCATCTGATTAAATAAATCATCTGTTAAATAATTTTTAATCGAATTAATGGATGCTTGATCATTTAACTTTTGTAATTGCATAAATAATTGATAAGCAATTTCTTCAAATTTATAAACGTCAGTTCCATCAGGCAATTGCATGATTGGTAATTTGCGCTTTTGCATATCACTTTTAGATTTATTGACAAAATAAATAATACTTACAACTGCTACTAGTAACAATATCAAAACAAAGCCATAAATTGAGGCTCCATGTAAAATTAAACTTAAAACGCCTAATATTCCAACTGCACCATAAACACTTCGCGAACGAAAATAACGACTTTTGCCACTTTTTTTAGCATCACTAGAGTGATGATAACTATGCGTATAGGATCTTGAAAAATGACCAAAACTTCGACCACCCCCAAAACGAGCAAATGCCATATTAGATGCAAATAGCAATATCATTAAACATATAATAACTCTAAAAATAATGATTCTGTTTTGCATATAAAGATCAACCCAAAAATAACCAAACAATAATTTATCAAAAACTCTGATAAAGAACAAGAAATCATCACAGAATCTTTAATATATTAACTCATTAAATAAGTCTGATTAACGCCAAAATATGGCTAATTAAATTTACATCTGTGATATACTATTAAATATCAAATACAAATAGGATTTTAGTTATATGACAGATCCAAACTTTATACCATTGCATATTAGTGCAAAGCACGAAGACTTTATTGGTAATGATACTGCTGGTCGTTATGTTTTTGTTCCAGGTTCAGACAGTAGAGCTAAAACCATTGCCCAACATTTTGACGCTCAAGCAATCATTAGACCTTCATCTCGTGGACATAATCTTTATTTAGGTAGTATTACAAAAAATAATGTAAGTATTGATGTTGCCAGCATTTCAACAGGCATGGGTACATCAAGTGCTGATATTGTAATTAATGAATTATTAAAACTTGGTGCTAAAAAATTTCTTCGCGTTGGTACCTGTGGTCTTTTACAGCCTAAATTTATGCAAGGTGGTGACTTAGCTGTTGCAACTTCAGCCATTAAAGATGAACATACAACTAGCTGCTATGTGCCTAAGGAATATCCCGCAATTGCTTCAGTTGATATGATTAATGCAATTTCAAATGCTGCTAAAAAACTTGATAAACGTAAAATACATTATGGTGTTTTCCATACTAAGTCATCACTGTATGCTAGAGAGTTCAAACAAGGTGCAATGAAACAACAAAATACTGATTATATGAATATTATCAAAAATGCTGGTGCGATTGCTTCTGAAATGGAAGCTGCCATGTTATTCACGCTATGTAATTTAGCCGATGCACAGCAAATGGGTAATACAGACTATACATTTAAAGATCGTATTTTATCTGGCGCTATCTGTAGTGTTTTAGGAGAAGAAGAAGATTTTGGTACACCTGAAATGATTCAAGCTTTAACAGATGATATGATTGAACTTGGTATTAATACATTTTTTGAGCTAAACCAACTCAATCAAAAATAATTATCCTTTTTGTAACATATTTTCTTACTATTGATAAAAAATACCCTTAACTATTCGTTAATTATTAATATTAAATATTATTTTTTATGTAATTAAAAAACCAATCATTAAATTACAACTATCTATATAATTACTATTATGGCCATATATTAGTGTCAAGGAGATAGACAAATGCCTAAGAAGGAAAAAGAGTTAACTGCTTTAGATGAATCTCAATGGATACAAATTGAGGCAAATGATATTTATAACAATAATTTAAAACAACTAGAATATGACCAAATGTTATTTAAACTTTTAAAAAACATAAAAAATAACCTATTAGCTTATCTAAATAGTCGAGGTGAAATTATTAATTTTAATCATGAAACTCAAACTGATCTTAATGGTGGCGCAATCACTCATCAGATGCTTCAAACACTTATTTATTCATATAGCTTAAAAGAAGCAAACGAACTTGACCAAGATTTTCATAAAGATCAATATGGTTTTTGGATAGATGAAAATCAAGCTTTTAAAATAGGGTCATGGTTTAGAGATGACAAATTAACCTCAGAAAGAATTTCCATTGCTCTTGATATGTATCGATCAATTGACCAAATGTATACTTCACTAAAAGATATTTATTTAACTGAAGCGCTAAACCATCATGAATTATTGGAAAAACTAATTGAAAACTTAATGTCATTTTTAAGAAAAAACACTGACTTACATGCAAAAAAAGAGTTTGCTAGCTCCCATTACCCACATATTTCGGGTAGTCGCCTACCTGGTGGCTCTGGCACATTTTTTCAAAGTCATTTAGATAATTATATTATTAATGCAATAGCCGCCTGTGAAGCACTTCAAATTAAAATTAATCCAGAGCAAAATGAACTAGAAAGTAAAGATATTTGCGATACTCAAGAATTACCACTTACCCCATGCAGTGAACAAAAAGATTGGCTATTTTGGCAATATATGTTGAACTTGAATATATTTCTTATAACAGTAATATTCTTTTTGGGGTATATAGTTATGAGAAAATCAAAATTTAATTCATTTTTAAGTGCATTATCTGATCTTACAATTAATCAATTACAAGTTTTACTTACACGTGCATCAGCTCTTAAAACTAATGCCTTTGTTATAGCTGAAACTGTAAACACATGCTCAG
>JAKJJQ010000051.1:0-20474 GCA_021713415.1 Thiotrichales bacterium 19X7-9 | reverse complement strand
AGAGCAATAATAAAGTAAGTTAGGCATTCAGTATTCCAAAAAGATAAGTTAAAATAGTGCTTCAGTGACTGTTGTAATTCATTGATGTGTTTCATCATATCGCTCTTTTTTGTTTTTTGGCGATTATAAGAATGAACGATAACAATGAAAAATCAATGGGTTACACCGTTACTGTCGTGTAGTGTGAAAGTTTTTCTTAATTTTTTATTTCCAATTCATGCAATATTTGTAAAATAAATTTAAAATATTATGTTTATAAACCAATAACATTTCGCGTTAAACTGTTGAAATAATTATAATTAGATTAAAAATATTATGATGATAAAATATACTAGGTATTTTAAAATTTTGGCTTAGGGGCGCTTGCATGACCTATAAAACTATCAATATCTATCTTGATTATTATCAAGAAGATGAAGCTTACAAAATTGACAATGGCATTATTAAACTAAATGCTTATTATATTGAAAAACACGGTGCAGATGCTTCAAAACCAAAATTAAAAGAAGCTGTAAATGAACTAGGTGGCTTAGAGAAGTACACACATATTCGCATGATGGGGCATGGCTCAGTAGAAGGTGATCATATTGCAACAAATAATCAAAAAGGATCATTTAATACTGCACATATCCGTCATATGCTATCTGAACTTATTGAGTCAAACGATAACCAATATATCATTTTTGAATTACTATCCTGTAATTCAGCAAGTAGTGACGATAGTCATAGCACATTAAAACAAGTTATTGATCCTTTGCATATCACCAATAATACTGTACTTTGCACACTTGGTTATAAAGATGTTATTATTGCAAATGATAATATGCATTCCATATATACAGAAAAGTTAGAAAACACACTATGTGTTAAAGAGCAGGAATCATTAGCACAGCTTGAATTTCAAACAAATCAAGTTGATAAACAATCTCAATTATTAGAGATATTATCAGATGAATCATCATCAAAAAGAGATCAACTAATTAAAAAACTAGAAAATAAATCACAGATTCTAACCACAAAAATTGATAAAATCCTACACGCCATTGATATTTTGAGTCACCATGAGCAATATACTGATCAAGATATGAAAAATATCGAAATATTTGAAAATGAATTAGCGACCCTTGAGCCAGAACTTAATGAAATTGATGCATTACTTGAGCTAGCACATAATCCAATCAAATTAAAAGCTAAAATTGATAGCCAAGATGAAGAAATAATAAGACTACTTGATGAACAAATTTTGTTAAAAGAAACAATACAAAAACAAATAGGAAATCGAGTTTCATTTTTTAGCGATATTCACTGTATTATTAAGCGTAGTGTAACGACAATTGATAATGGTATTACTTCAAAAGGATGTAAATCCTTTGTTTATCAGTTTCCGCAAAATGGCATATTTAATGAAAATAATTATCAAACCTTGTTTGATAATTTAGAGTCAAAATTCTTAAAGAATGAAGTTCAAACTATACAAGGATTTAGCTTAAACCCTAGTCAACATTTCTATCATGAAAACTCAGCTAAAGTAAACACAACGCCACAATATGATCAAAATCAAATTAACTAATCACTCACCGTAATACTAATAACTTTTTTCTCATCTTTATTTAGTTGGACTGCAGCAGCTTTAAATTCTGGTGGTCCCATATGCCCTTTTGCATTATTACTAAATCCATACTCTTCCTTGGGTATGCCAAAAAAGTTTTTATCTAATTTTTGATTGTCATTAACATCATGTACAACTGCAATCGCATAAGTACCTTTTGGTAAATCTTTAAATGTATAATTTGCTCTTTTATCCTGAATAGGTACTTTAACACCCTTGTATTTGTTATCTTCTGGAAAACCTTGTGGAGAATTATAAATTGCAATCAGTGCTTGGCCTTCATTATTATCAAAGCCCTGAGCATGGACAATTAATTCTGATGCAAGTACTAAATAGGGTATTAAAAAAAAAGTACCGACAAAACTTAACCATTTAAGCATATAACAACCCCCAGTTGTGAATTGTAACTATATCTTAAGTATAGCCTAAATTCTAAGTGATCTTATTGTCTTGTTAAGCGTATCGATTGATAGTGCTTAGATATCGGATAGTTTGCTCTTAGTGGATTGATATCTAGTCCACCTCGGCGTGTATAGCGCGCATAGACTAATAACTTTTCAGGTTGACAATATGCCATAATATCATTAAAAATTCTTTCAACACATTGTTCATGAAATTCATTATGATCACGAAAGCTAACAATATATTTTAATAATGCTTCATGAGATATTTTTTTGCCCTTATATTCGATTAAAACACTTGCCCAGTCTGGTTGGTTTGTCACAAGACAGTTTGACTTTAATAGGTGGCTCGATAACCGCTCTGTAACGACTTCAGATGAAGCTTCATCTAGCTTTAATAGTTCAGCATTAGTTTGATACTGCTCAATTTTACAATCAATATGATCTAATAAGAGCGCATCAAACGAATTACTAAATGCATCATTATATTCATCTATTGTAAACATCTGAATATTAATATCTCCAGATAATGCTTCTTTTAAATCATTAGTGATTGTCTCTAAGACTGCATGATCTGATGCAAATAATGTATTATTAAAAGAATTTAAGTAAAGCTTTAAGCTTTTTGATTCGATGATATTTTCGCTATTAGAATCAATAATAAATTTTAATATTCTAACAACTGGTTTACCTTTAGCATTAAGCCAGGAAACTTCATACGCAGTCCAGAGATCAAACCCTCTAAATATGGCTTGTGCATCTATAATGCCAAGCTCATTACGTTTTAGTTGTCTTGGAATGGGAAATAAAAGACTTTTATCATAACTTGTTTGATATGCTGAGTTTTTTCCTAATTGAGATTGTTGTAAGTTCATTAACTTTTCTACTCCACCGTCACTGATTTTGCTAAATTTCGAGGCTGATCAACATCAGTACCTCTTTGAACTGCTACATGATAAGACAATAGTTGTAATGGAATAGTCATTACAATTGGTGCAATAATCGCATCAATACTTGCTAATGTAATCATATGTGCTTGGTCAAGTTTTAATTCATTTTTAACCTCATGATCAACAAAAACAAATAACTCACCACCTCGTGCTTGTACTTCCATTAAATTAGATTCAAGCTTTTCTAATAAACGGTCATTTGGCGCAACAGCAATCACAGGCATATCTTTATCAACTAACGCTAATGGCCCATGTTTTAATTCACCTGCGGGATAGGCTTCTGCATGAATATAAGAAATCTCTTTTAATTTTAATGCACCTTCCATCGCAATTGGATAGTGAATTCCTCGACCTAAAAATAAAGTATGGTGCTTATCAATAAAGTGACTTGCAAGCGCTTCAATACTATGATCCAAAGCTAGTACTTCTTTTATCTGTAATGGTAAATGTTGTAGGCTTTTTACAATTTGCTGTTCATCTTCTTTATTTAATCCATGAAACTTTCCAACAGCACAGGTTAAAAGGAGTAATGATGCCATTTGTGTAGTTAATGCTTTTGTTGATGCAACACCAATTTCAACACCTGCTTGTGTCATAAATACAAGATCACTTTCACGTACTAACGAGCTACTTGGCACATTACAAATTGCCAAATAACCAAGATAATCAAGTTCTTTGGCTTGTCTTAATGCTGCCATTGTATCTGCCGTTTCACCAGATTGAGAAATCGTAACAAATAAGCATTTGTCAGGTACAACTGTTTTGCGATAACGAATTTCACTGGCAATTTCTACATCACAAGCAACATTTGCAATCGATTCAATCCAATATTTTGCTACTAACCCTGCAATATAACTTGAACCACAAGCAACAATTCTAATATGTTTAAGCTTACGAAATAAGCTTTCAGCATTAACACCAAAACGTTCAACTAAAACTTGATTTTCTGAAGAAAAACAATTACCTAAAGTTCTTGCAACCGCATCAGGTTGTTCAAACATTTCCTTTTGCATAAAATGTTTATAACCTTGTTTCGAAACACCTTCATCTTGCTGCTCAACAACTTCTGTTAATAATGACTTTTCATTACCTAAAGCATCATATAGCTTAACTGCTTCTCGCTTGATAATAGCGATATCACCTTCATCCATATAAGCAAATTTACGTGTAACCGGTAATAATGAAAATGTATCTGATGCGATAAAATTCTCTCCAATGCCTAGACCAATAACCATTGGAGAGCCTGAGCGAATCGCAATGAGCGTATCAGGATAGTGTGCATTCATAATCACAGCACCATAAGCACCTTCTAACTTTTCAGTTAATTTTAGCGCAACATCTTGTGGCTCTATTTGATCATGCCACATTTTTTCAGCTAAATGCGCAATCACTTCACTATCAGTTTCAGAAGAAAATTTAACGCCCGATTGTTGTAATTCTTCTCTTAATAAACCATGGTTTTCAATAATACCATTATGAACGATTGAAATATGATTACCCTGGTGTGGATGCGCATTTTCTAATGTAACCCCACCATGCGTTGCCCAACGTGTATGCGCAATACCAATACTGCCTTTTAAAAAATTTTCATTTTTAATGCGCTCTGCCAATAATTTAACCTTACCAACTTCCCGTGTTCGATTAAGTTGATTTTTATTATCGATCACCGCTATGCCAGCTGAATCATAACCACGATACTCCAGTCGTTTTAGCCCCTCTAATAAAATTGGTACGACATTTCTTTCAGCAACTGCACCAACAATTCCACACATAAAAGGATTCTCCTACTTCAATAATTAGATCATCTTATTTTTTATTTTCTTTTTTAGGTCTTTGCCAAGCATCTAAGGTAATTTGACGATTTGAACGATTAACCGTTAATTTGCCATTTGGCGTATTTTTTGTAATCGTTGAGCCTGAACCAATATAAGAGCCTTCACCTAATTTTACAGGCGCAACCAATTGTGAGTCAGAGCCAACAAATACATTATCTTCAATAATTGTTTGATGCTTATTAACCCCATCATAGTTACACGTAATAACACCTGCACCAATATTGACATCATCACCTAATGTTGCATCACCAATATAACTTAAATGATTAACTTTAGAACCTTTACCGATTAAACCTTTTTTGATTTCGACAAAATTACCAATTTTTGCCGATTCATCAATTATACAACCTGGTCGAATTCTTGCATATGGGCCAATCTCTGCATGTGATTTCACCACTGCATCTTCAAGCATCGAATTTGGTTTGACAGTAACAAAGTCATCTAATTCAACATTTTTTAAAATACAGTTTGCACCAATGATACACTGCTTACCAATTCGAACATTACCTTCTAGTATAACATTAACATCAATATGTGTATCATGACCAATCTCTACATTGCCTCGAATATCAATGCGATTTGGATCATTTAAGCTCACACCTTGAGCCATTAATAGCTCTGCTTGATGCCTCTGCCAAATACGCTCTAAATTTGCTAGTTCAATTCGACTATTAACACCGATAACTTCAAAGTGATTGTAAGGCTGACTAGTCACAATCTCAATGCCATCTTTTTGTGCCATTGCCACAATATCTGTTAAATAATATTCACCTTGCGCATTGTCATTAGTAAGCTTTGGCAGCCACTTGTGTAATAAATCAGCACTTAAATAATATATGCCTGTATTAATTTCATTTATCTCTCGCTCTTTTTGGGTTGCATCTTTTTCTTCTACAATACGCATAACACGATCATTTTCATCTCGGATAATACGTCCAAGCCCTGTAGGATCAGCAAACTTTGCTGTTAAAATACCCATTTGATCTGACTGAACATGGGTAATAAAGCGCTTTAAAGTCTCTGATGAGATTAATGGTACATCACCATAAAGAATTAAAACTTTATCATTCTTATCAAGATAAGGTAGAGCTGACTTAACCGCATCGCCTGTGCCTTGAGTTTTTTTTTGCTCAATCCATGTTATTGGCTCACCAGTTAACGTTTCTTTTAATTGTTCAGCTAAGTGGCCGTAAATCACACCAATTTCATCAACATCTATTTTTTTAAGTGTTTCTAGTACATGCTCTATTAATGGTTTATTACTTAAGTTTTGTAACACTTTTGGCTTAGATGACTTCATTCTCTTACCTAAGCCTGCTGCTAAAATCAATACAAATAATCGCATCGATAAGCTACCCTCTAAATTTATTCTATCTACTTAACTTTGGCCATATTGTACCCTACTTCTATCTAAAATGCTTAGAAAGATTCATATTGAATCACTACTTTCTATATCTATGAGCAATTTAAAATCGTAATATTTTTGACAAATTACTTTCAGCAAATATATTGTATAATAACAAACACAATCATATAAAACATAAGGCCTTAAATTTATCATGACATATATGGCAGGCATTGAAGCTGGTGGCACTAAATTTATTTGTGCTGTGGGAGACTCAGAAGGTAAAATTTTTAAAAAGATTCGTATTGATACAACAACACCAGAAGAAACTATCTCTGAAGTTGTTACCTTTTTTAAATCACAAAATAATCAATACCCTATTAAAGCAATTGGTTGCGGTGCATTTGGCCCGATTGATCCGAATAAAAAATCGACAACCTATGGTTGTATTACAAGTACGCCAAAGCCAAACTGGCAGAATTTTAATATTGTTGATGCACTGTCTGAAAGCTTACAACTACCTGTTGGTTTTGATACCGATGTAAATGCTGCAGCACTTGGTGAATATTACTGGGGCTCTGCACGAGGATTAAGTGATTTTATTTATTTAACCGTTGGTACCGGCATTGGTGGTGGTGCAATGATTAATGGCAAGTTACTACATGGTGCAATGCATGCAGAAATGGGCCATATTTTAATTCCACAAGATAAAGCTAAAGATCCATTTGATGGCATTTGCCCTTATCACAATAACTGCTTAGAAGGTCTTGCATCAGGCCCTGCATTAAAATCACGTTGGCAGGTTGATTCCGCACTAAAGCTTGCAAATGATCATCCAGCTTGGGAGATTCAAGCAGAATACTTAGCAATTGCACTGTGTAACTATATTATGACTTTATCACCTCAGCGCATTATCCTAGGCGGTGGCGTGATGAAACAGAGCCATTTATTTCCATTAATACGCCAAAAAGTAAAACAAAAACTAAACGATTATATTGTTAATGAAATGGTTAATCATTTAGATGAGAGTATCGTCCCTGTAAGCCTTGGCGATAATACTGGTGTTATGGGGGCACTTGCATTAGCAAAGCGTGCGCACCTAGAATATGAAATGCATGAAATCAATTAATCGGATCGGAGCTTTAATTATGAGTGATATCAATGAAATTGGTAAAACCTACCATCGCCCTTGGGGTACTTATCAAACCCTAGCATTAGCCAATGGCTATCAAGTTAAAACAATTACAGTCAATCCAGGTGGTATCTTATCTTTACAAAAGCATTTTAAAAGAGCTGAGCATTGGGTTGTTGTCAAAGGTAATCCAACATTTACCATAGGAGATGATAAAAAAACCTATCAAGTCAATGATCATGTTTATATTCAAAAAGAGCAAATTCACCGCATGGAAAACCATACAGATACGCCTTGTGAAATTATTGAAGTACAAATTGGTCATTATTTAGGTGAAGATGATATTGTTAGAATTGAAGATGTTTATAACCGTTAAATATTTGTAATTGAATCCGTATAAGCATTTGAGAAAATACCACTTGGATCAATCATCTTTCTATAATCTGAAAACACTTTTAAGCGCTTATCTCTACGCTGATTCAATGAACTGATATAGGCTGGATTAAATGGTGCTGTGCCTTTAATATTAGTTTGAACATCTGCTGTTGATGGATCATAGAAGCCATACATCTTACCTTGATGAGGAACACCACCTAATTGCACCCACTGATACTCAACATTGGCAAAAAAGTTTAATATATTTTTAGGAAAATTCATTGCATCAGTTTTCTTTGTCATTGCTAAAACCTCAATTGAGATAAATAATTGATCAGGATTATCCGAATAAGTACCTGCAAGTAAAGCATCACTGCCTCTGACAAATCGAAATTCTGGTGGAATAATCATGGTAAAATCATGATGTTCTTGTAGACGTTTAGTAATTACCTGTAAAGCATCCCAGGCCACATCCAAACCATGATCTTGATTATCAGGCAAAGGAATAAAATAAGACATAAATGAAGCTCTTGTTGCTTGTGTTAGCCACATCGACTTATTTTCTTCAATCGTATCATTCATCTGGTCATAAATTTCTGCCATCGCACCACTTATAGCAGTATTACCAGTTAACTCTGTGCCATTATTTTGGATACTTTGCCCCGTACTTTGAACAAATGTTTCAGCTAATGGATTTAAAAGTGGCGCACCCCACTGTCTTTTTTGTGCAATCTCACAAGCTGTTTCTACTTTCTCTGGTACTGGGTTATTTAAAATTGGATTATTAGGGTTTGAGTCAATACTCCAACGCAGTGCCAATACATTATAGTAAGTCGCATACGGATTATAGAATGATTCTACACTATGGTAACGTTTTGAAAATAATAAACTTTCATAGGTATCAATAAATTCCTCTTTTGAATTCAGCGTATAATATGACTGTGAAGGTACAAGCGTATTTTTATAGGGGCGTGGCTGTACTTTAAAAGTTACTGAGGTAATAATGCCCAATGTACCTAAAGAGACACGATGAAACTGAAGTGGCTTATAGCCTTTAAATTCTGGTGAATTTGCATCATAAGTAACTTTTTCACCTTTGTCATTCATGACAGTATAAGAGATAACGGTATTTGCAAGAATTGGGCTGTCGACTGATGCACCATGCACATCAACAGCTACCATACCACCAATACTAAAAAAGCCACCAGCAGTTACTGTGCTTAGCATTAAATTATGTGCAGTCAAATAAGCATCTAATTCATCTTCTGTAACCCCAGCATTAACAGTGGCTGTTAGATTATCTTGATCAATGATAATATCCTGTACACCACTATCACCTAAATCATTATAACAAGCTAGATCAATCGTCCATTGATGCCCATGTTGTGTATTAATATCTGGGTTATTTGCATTGCTATTAACAATTAACGGCGTTGCTGAATGACGTTGGCCTGATACACGTAATTTAATGCTACCTTGTGATTGAGCAGCTTGATTAATAATCAATTTCAGCTCATTTTCACTGGTTGGTAAAAAATAATACTGTCCATCTTCTGAAGTTGGCTTATATTGAAGATTACCACTCCAGTTAGTCCATGTCATGCTACGCTCAATCTGAGATTGTGCTTGCTGAATGCTATTGATTTCAATTTTTGTACTATTGGCAACATCAATTACTTGATGATTCTGGTCTAAAATCACTTACCCCTTCTCCTTGTTATGATAAAAAATTCCATAGAAAAGCAATCATAACAAGCTTTGATTAGATAATAAATGAAAAAAATAAGAATTATATGTGCACAATACAATCAAATGATAAAATGCACTGCTTTAGAAGTCTTTACTTATTGACTGAATCAACACCTAAATTAGCTAGTTGATCAGCAATCTCATTGCCTTCAATGCCCGCATGACCTTTAACCCAATGCCAGGTAACTTGGTGCTTTTGAAGTTGATGATCTAACTCAATCCAAAGCTCCTTATTTTTTACAGGTTTTTTTTGTGATGTCTTCCAATTATTTTTCTTCCAGTTATGAATCCATTGTAAAATTCCATTTTTAACATAGGTAGAATCCGTATAAAGATCAACAACTGCCGAACGTTTCAAACACTTCAGTGCTTCAATAGCAGCCGTTAACTCCATCTGATTATTAGTTGTATTTTTTTCTCCACCATATATCTTCTTAGTTGTATCTTTATACTTTAATAATGCCCCCCAGCCGCCGATACCAGGATTACCTTTACAAGCACCATCAGTATAAATAATGACATTTGCTTTTTTAAACATTCGCCTATTATAACCTTTTATTTTTCTTTATATTGATTCATCGTTGCTGCATTAACGATATATTTGCTTTTTAGCATTTCAACACGTTGCTTCTCCCCAAATGGAGTTAACGGTACGACTTGCTTTTCATATACCATTACCCAGCCTAAAATTAGCTGTGGTAATAACGTACAAAAAAAGCGTTTTAATGCATTATCAGGCAGTATTGCTTGCGCATTGACATAACTAAAGCCATGCAGCTTTAATAACTCTGTTATACGCCTTAGACTATGATGATGATAAATAAGTTGATCTTTATCTAAAATTTGCTCTTTAGCATGTTTCAGCATACATTCAAGCGCAGTTAAGTTCTTAGCATTAGCATGTACAATCACTAATTTTCCACCTTCTTTAAGTGAAAAAAATGCTTCTTGTAAGACCTTACCTGGAAAGCGATACATTGATAAAATATGATATAATACAATCGTATCTAGGCTTTTTTCTTTAAATGGTAAAGCTTCAGGGGAAAATATACCATCTGGCAACTTATCTTTATTATAAATAAATCCACCTGTATACTGGTGACGTGCATTGATACCTGATAGTAAGGCATGATCATCACTACCAATTAGAAGTGCCACATCAGCTGTTACATCGTTTAATAAATTATCTAACATCAATCGCTCTTGTTGATTGTATTGAGATAAATTCACAAAATCACCATTATTGCCTATACCCTTTCCAAGTATAAATGTTTTTATATACTTTACTCAATGTAAACTATAAAAATACAACGACTATCTTTTAGTTAGTGCTTTTAATCTTTGAAAGTAGTCAGGGCATGTTTTAGCAACACATTGACTGCCTTCTATTTCTACACCATCAACCTTTAACCCAACTAAGCTTAAAGACATCGCCACACGATGGTCATTACAACCGGATACAGTACCACCATGGAGCTTTGATGGATATATCGTAATACTATCATTAGTTGTCTCTACTTTAGCACCTAATATTGTTAACTCTGACGATATTGCTGAAATTCTATCTGATTCTTGCAGGCGAGTATGTGCAATACCTGTAATTGTAGTTTTAGTTTCAGCAAATGATGCAATGGCAGCTAAAGTCATAAACGTATCTGAAAATGTCGCCATATTCACTTCAATACCCTTAAGTCTTTCAGAGCCTATAACTGTAACACCTTCGCTATGATACTCGATATGACACCCCATCTGCTCTAGGACATTTAAAAACTGTATATCACCTTGCAACGTATCTTTATCAATATTAGAAAGTGTCACTTTGCCATTCGTAATCGCAGCTATTGCCGCAAAATAAGATGCAGTTGATATATCAGGTTCAATGGTATAATCTTGTGCCTGATATTGCTGATGTGCTTTTATGTAATAACTATCATCATCATGATTAACTGTCACATCAATACCAAACTTCTGCATCATTTTTACTGTCATATCGACATAAGTTAAACGTTTATGGGCATACGTATTAATTGAAGTATCAGCTTTTGCTAATGGTGCCGCCATTAAAAGTCCCGATAAAAACTGAGAGCTTTCATTACTTTCAATAAAAATATCACCACCAATAAGACCATTAGCAGTCATATAAAAAGGCATTTGATAATCTTGTTTTTCGAAGTCAATTTGACAACCTTGGGCAATTAGCACTTCTAACAAATTACGAATTGGTCGCTCTGACATTCGTTTTGAGGCAGAAAAATGCAATCCTGCTTGATTCATTGCTGCACATACAGGCAATAAAAAACGTGTCAATGTACCTGACTCATGAAAATATACATGTGCATCTGTAACATTAAAATGACCATGACAACCTGTAACTAATACTCTCTGGTTATTTCTATCTATTTGCAATTTTACATTTAATGCTTCAAGTGCTTTTAGACACGCGAGTGTATCATCACTAAATAGCATATTAGAAATTTCTGATTCACCATCAGCTAGTGCAGCAACAATTAAAGTGCGATTGACCATACTCTTAGAGCCTGGCAGTGTTACTGTACCTTCAACTGGCTGGGAAACTGGTAAAATTATTTCCTTCATAATATTAAAACTGAATGACTTAGTGTAATGTGCATATCAGTATATCACAAAGTGGATTCAGATAAGTATTTATTGGTTAAAAAACAACAAAACCATTTTAACAGGTTGTGATTCCAAGCGAATGATTGGATCATGCTTAAAATTAACCACAAACGATGAAGCAACACCACCATCTAAGTTAGTTGCACTTTTAATGACTTGATCAATTTTTTGTGCAACTTGATTTAAAACACTAATCACATCTGAAATGCTGACCGGTGAAAAATAAAATATACCAATATCACCATTATTAAAAATAACTAAGATGCTTCTTTGACGCAATTTATTACCATAGACTACATTTTCTTTATTTTGATCATATAATAAAGGACCTGCCTGAAATGCACTATATAACTTAGCATCATGATAGGCTTTCTTTGCATAAATTGCTAATTCACCTTGTTTATTTATATTGATAATTGCAGATAATAAATCATTAGATACAAATCTTGCATACTTTCTACCATCGAGCATTAATAAGCCATTAGGCTTAAACTGTTCACGATAGAAACCACCATTAATCGCAACCATCGCGCCTTGTTCATCACTGACTTGAGCAAGCGTTTTTGCATCACTCCAATTTTGGGATAATAAACGTGCTTGATAATGATTCTTTTTTAATAAAATCATATCAACATCAATAGGAAAATGTTTGTAACGATTAGCTGTAATATGTTGATAAGTGCCACTATCTTTTGGCAGCTTACGCACCGGACTAATCGTTAGTTGCCAAGTTGCAGCATAAACGCTAGTAAAACTAAAAATACTAATGAAAAAATTTAAAACCAATAATCTAAGTTTCATTCAACTTCAATACCTAAGCGACTAGATACTTCTTTATATGCTTCAATAACATCACCTAAATCCTGTCTAAAACGGTCTTTATCCATGATTTCATGTGTTTGTTTATCCCACAGGCGACAACCATCAGGTGTAAATTCATCACCTAATAATAGTTCACCACCAAAGCGGCCAAATTCAAGCTTATAATCGACAAGCTCTATACCGGCATCATTAAACAAAGCTTTTAAAACCTGATTAACTTTAAATGTTAATAACTTCATTTTCTCTATTTCAGCTTCTGTTGCTAAATTCATCATCAGAATATGAGATTCATTGATCATAGGATCACCCAATGCATCGTCTTTATAAAAAAACTCAAACACAGGGCTATCAAAGCGAAAACCATTTTCTAAACCTAAACGTTTAACAATTCCCCCTGAAGCAATATTTCTAACAACACACTCAACTGGAATCATTTCAAGTGACTTCACAACAGACTCATTATCTGATAGCTTTTCAACAAAATGTGTTTTAATACCGTTTTTTTCAAGTTCAGTCATAATAAATGCATTAAACGCATTATTAACTTTACCCTTATCTTTTAATGTTGCCGATTTAACACCATTAAAAGCAGTCGCATCATCACGATAGTGCATAATATAGCAATCTTTTTGATTCGTTTGATAAATATTTTTTGCTTTACCTTGGTATAGTAGTGCTTGTTTTTCCATTCTATACAACCTTTAATGATCTTTAACTATAAGTTATTTTGTAGCGTTAATAATAATGTTTTTGTTTGCTCTATCGGCATGATATGACCATCTTTATCAAACACTTGAACATAGGTTTTACTACCTTGATCAGAAGTTAAAAGTCCAAATGTTAGCCATTGACTTATTGATGTACTATCTGCTGTATCGACATTACGAACATAAACTAAATATTGGTAATTTGTTTTTTCTTTAAGTGCAATAAAGAAAAAACCTTTATCCTTATCCGAGCGTATAATATGGTACTTTGAAGCTTTAACTGCCTGTTCTACTTTTGGCCAGACTTCTGCCTGTGCTAATGGCACAATTAAAGCAGCCTTATTAGTGCTCTCATCAATGAATAATTGGCTACTAACTGATAATAAACTTACTTCTTTAGTAATAAATGTCTCTTTTGCTTTAGCATTAATTTGATTTGATAGTTGCTGTAAATGCTTTTGAGTATCCTTTGATGCCTTCATCGGTTTTAATGTAACATCAGTAATATCAAAGGCTTTATCTTCAGCAACATTGAGACTAAAACGCTCTTTAACCGGCACATTATTACTTTGCTGATTTACTTGTGGCATTGCCACAGTAACTGTTGTTAAATTATCTTTTGTTACAAGTACATAACCTAAGTTTTGTAATACCACTTTAAAATAGGCCAATGATTCTGGCATTGGTGCTAAAACTCTCCAGGTTAAAGCATTTGGTGTTAATTGTAATTGTTTTAGCGGATATTGAATCTGAATATCGCTATCACCACCTTGGTATAAGGCTTGAATTCGGCTATTTAATTGTGTTAGTAATGCATAAACTTCATCATCGGCTACTAAGTTTTCTTTTTGATCAAAGACAGATAGTCTTGTTTTTTTATCTTTTGCAGTTAAATAAAGCCAATATTTTTTTGATGGTTCTGCTACAGAAACCACTTCAAAAGAATGTCCTGTTTGACTTTGCTTAACGATCTCAAAATCTGGAATACTGGTTAATTCTTTTGCAACAATTTCGTATGCCTTATTAAGCTCAGTATCAATAACGAGTAATCCGTATTTACCTTTAACAAAGGTTAATGATGATTCAGCCGACTGTGCTTGTAAGTTTTTCAATAACGCTAAAGGATATTGTTTTTGGTAATTTGGTGGTACAAGATCTGTTGGCATCGTCTTAACCGGTTGATACTGATCTTTACCTTTGGGTACTTGCATCGTAGGCTTTATCGTTGTCGTTTTCTCTAATGATTCAGGTACTTTAATACCTTGTGTTTGATAGACATCGGTTTTTAGATAATCATCTTCACGATCTCTAAACATACTACAGCCAATTAACGCAGTTGTTGAACCAACAATAATTAACCATTTAACAATTGATTTGATTTGAATTGTTTTTATATTAGACATAAATCCATTACTCTTTTATCTCTTAAATATATCGAAAAATAGTATACTACAGTTTTGCTTAATTTTGAGAATGAATTTTAGCATTGAGACAAATTCACAGCAATCGCAAGGCCAGCTAATGATGTTTCTTTATATTTGGTTGACATATCTTGACCAGTTTGTTTCATTGATTTAATCACATCATCTAAATGGACGTTATGTTCACCTGTTTCTAATAATGATAATTTAGCCGTATTAACTGCTTGGGAAGCACCCATTGCATTTCTTTCAATACATGGAATTTGTACCAAACCACCAATTGGATCACAAGTGAGACCTAAATTATGCTCCATCCCCATTTCTGCTGCATTTTCAATTTGCGCACTGGTACCACCTAAAATTGCACAAAGCCCTGCAGCAGCCATCGAAGTTGCAACACCAACTTCTCCTTGACAACCTACCTCTGCTGCTGAAATTGACGCACCTTTTTTAAATAAAATACCAATAGCACCAGCTGTCAGCATGTATTCAACAATATTTTTTTCTTTTTCTGCTTCTGATAAATCTGTTGATTTTAAATGATAATATAATACAGCTGGAATCACACCAGCTGCACCATTAGTCGGTGCTGTAACTACCTTACTACCTGCTGCATTTTCTTCATTAACTGCAATTGCATAAGTATTTAACCAGTTCAAATCAGTAAATGGTGTTTTCGCTTGAGTTAATTTTTCATTTAATTTAGCTGCACGTCTTGTAACTCTTAATTTACCAGGTAATTTTCCTTCAGTTACTAAGCCTCGTTCGATTGAATCTGCCATCACATACCATATTTCTAATAACTTATGTGTTATCTCTGCTTCTGAAAAAGTTTGTTTTTCATTCTCAAGCATAACTTCAGCAATTGATAATTGTTGTTTATCACAATGCGCTAATAACTCTCTCGCTGTATCAAATGGATATGGCATATCATTTTCAGCAGCTACAGGTTCACCTTCTTTAGCCTGCTCTTTAATTTCATTCTCATCAAGAACAAAGCCACCACCAATTGAAAAATAAGTGCCTTCTGATAAAAGCTTATCACCTTGATAAAAAGAAAACTTAACACCATTTGCATGCTCAGGTAGCGCTTGATCAAAATGAAAAATCAAATCTCTAGTCTCAATAAATTGAATTGCTTTACTAGTATTTAATTTCAGTGTTTCCTCTGTACGGACTGATTCAATTTTTTCATTAACCGTTGCTGCATCTATTTCTTCTGGTGTTTCTCCTAATAAACCTAAAATAACTGCAATATCAGTACAGTGTCCTTTACCTGTTAACGCTAATGAACCATATAAATCAATAACCACACGATCACAAAGATCTATTTGCTTTTGATTGCTATCAAGAAAACGTTTAGCTGCTCTCATCGGCCCAATCGTGTGTGAACTGGAAGGACCAATACCAATCGAATACATATCAAAAACACTAATACTCACATTTTTACTCCTTTATTTTAAAAGAAATACCCCATCCCTATTCTTATAAGGTATCTATTATGTTTATTTTTAATTAGAATGTAGGTTACTGCTTTTATAAAGGAATTACTATTTGTATGTTAAAAGAGAAACTGTTTATTAGCTTGCAATACATTATGCCACAGCATTTATTGTCACGGATTGTTGGTAAACTTGCATCTTCTAAATCTAAAAAAATCAAAAAATTTTTAATTAAATTATTTATAAAACAATATGATGTAAATCTACAAGAAGCATTAAGTGCTGAGATAGATGATTATTTATCTTTTAATGATTTTTTTACGCGTCAATTAAAACCTCAATCACGTACTATCGCAGCGCAGCATGATCAAGTTATATCGCCTGCTGATGGCACCATTAGCCAACTGGGTAAAATAAATCACAGTCAAATTATACAAGCTAAAGGCAAATCATTTTCCATTTTAGACCTATTAGGTGGTGAAACACATTACCATCAGCAATTAAAATCAGGCTCTTTTATCACAGTCTATTTATCACCTAAGGATTATCACCGTGTTCATATGCCTTATCCAGGTAAATTAATTTCAATGACTTATGTTCCTGGAAAATTATTTTCAGTTAATAATACAACTGCCCGTTATATTGATGGATTATTTAGCCGAAACGAGCGTGTCGTATTATTTTTTGAGACCGATATTGGTATCATGCCTGTCATCTTTGTAGGTGCTTTTTTTGTTGCCAGTATCTATCTTAATTTTCACGGTACTGTCACGCCTAATAAAATTGGTAAAGTACAGCACTGGGAGTATAAAGATCAAAATTTAAGCTTTAATAAAGGTGATGAATTAGGTTACTTTCAGTTTGGCTCAACAGTAATTACTTGTTTTGAAGAAGGTAAAATTGAATTTGTACCTGAATTAAAAAGCCAAGCTAAGATACAAATGGGTCAAATAATTGCCTCAACTAAACCTGCATAATAATCATAAAAATTGGCAATGTGATAATTGCAAATAAGGTTCCTAGAATTGTACTACTGGTACTTTCTTCAGTTAAGGTGTTATAACGTAAAGCAAACATCGTTGTCATTGTTGCTGTAGGCATAGCACAAAGTAAAACAACTTCTTTTGCAAGTAATCCTTGAATACTAAATAGAGCGACTAAACCAAGCATAATCACAGGGTGAATCGCATTTTTAAGTATAATATTAAGTATTACCCCTTTAGAGAACTTAATCATAAAGCTCGACATAATCAAACCAAGTGCAAATAATGAAGCGCCTGAAGTAGTATTACCAATTAGCTTAAGACTATCTTCTATAATATGTGGGAATGGAATACCAATAAATGCATAAATAATGCCTAAAATTGGCGCAAATACCAAAGGTTTTTTGATCACATTAATAAGATTTTCAATGAAAATTTTAAATAATTGCTTACGATTTCCAGATTTTAACTCAAGTAGTACAACCGTAACAGGAATCATAAAAACGCTTGAAATAATATTGCCAATCACAATAGATACTAAAGCTGTAGAACCAATAATTTCTAGAAAAATGGGAATCCCCATAAAGGCCATATCTGGAAATGAACAAACAAACGCAGCCTGTGCAGCATCATGAGATGAACGTTTCATCATCATCCTATGAATAACAAAACTAATTAAGTACATCCCCATCAAACCAATAAAAAAAGCAATCACAAACTTAAGATCTAAAAGCACACTTAGTTTTGTGGTTGCAGTAATGATAAACAATAAACAGGGAAAGCTAAAATTCATCACATAGGTTGCAAAGCTTTTACTATGCGTTTTATTAATAATTTTAAAAAAGCCAGCTAACCAACCCAAGAAAATCACAAAAGCAACAGGTATTAATGCATTTAAGATCGTTGAAAACATAGAAATACTTAACTGATATTAATTATTAATTTCATATATATTACAATGAGAAATTTAGGTTATCTATCAGATATACACTGAATCTTTTAAAAACTATAAAAACAAATTAATCCAAAAGCTTCTCCACCAATTGATCTAAATGCTCAGATATTTGCTTTATGTAGTTTTTAGCAACCTTTTCTAAGGCTAAAAAATTACTTTTTCGTGTGTCATTTATTTCATCATTGACTGATGAATCTATAATTGGGCTAAAGTGATAATAATTTTCTGATTGACCCAATAAATTTAAGGCATGAAACGTTTGAAAGTAACCTAACTTTTCTGAACATGAAAATAAGCGGCCCAATAACTGAGATGCAAAGCGCTTATCAATATCAGATGAGTATGGTTTATACACTTGATTGCGCCCGTTACCTAAAGATACCAATATTACTTCTTTTGAGTCACTATTATTGTTCATTACATTAGCTTCAATCAACGCTGACATTGATGGGTTATTCGAAAATAATGCACCATCTAAAAAAGTCATATCAGGATTTTGTATCCGCTCAATAATTTCATAAATATTATGCTGATATAATGAATACTGACTTGGTAAATGCAAAGATTTTCTTTCTGTTAAACTCATATCTAACTTAATCATACCATCATCAGATATAATCTTATTTTCCTTTAATATCTCTATTATATGATTTCTATCATTTAGATTTTTTAAAACATCTATAAATGATGATTCCCTCACCTTTTTATCTGAGAAAGACTTTACTGTTACAGGATTAAAATAAAAAGGCATCGCACAGGTTGCTGCTATGGCATCTTTTACATAGAAATTATATTCAGGGAGTATCTTTGCATAATGTTGTTTAAAAAAAGCTAACCAATTTCGATTTGGCTCATAGGCTGTAATTAATGAAGGCTTAATAAAATCTCTGACTTCTAAGTCTGTAAATATATCACACATACATTGGATAAAACGCTTTGAAGAATAATCAGGGTTTCGCATTGATCTATTACTTTCTGGATCAAAAAATGAACTGTCAATCATGCTCTGACAAACTAGTTCATAAATAGTACTCATCGTATATGGTTTATTATTTTTATCAACTGGTGATAAAATCAATGCTGCAATTAGACCACCAATACTTGTACCTGCAACTAAATCAAAATAATCAATTAATCTTACTTCCTGAGCAGATTTTTTATTTAATCTACTTTCTAATTCCTGAAGAACCATTGCTGAAAAAACAGATCTTACCCCTCCACCAAAAATTGATAAAATACGAATCTTTTTCATATTGAGTCATTATCCATTATCAAAAACAAACACAATATAAATATATCAAATCACGCTATTAATTTCTTAAGAGCTACTTTTCCAACGCTTAACCATCTTTACATCAATATCAAATAAATCCAATACTCTGCCAACACTATGATTGACTAAATCATCAATACTTTGTGGTTGATTATAAAAAGCTGGTACTGGTGGTGCGATAATTGCACCAATTTCTGTTGCTTTCTTCATATTTTCAATATGACCTAGATGAAAGGGGGATTCACGCACCATTAATACTAAGCGCTTACGTTCTTTTAAAATCACATCTGCTGCACGGGTTAAAAGATTTGTTGTCGTACCATTTGCAATTTCAGCTAATGAGCGCATTGAACATGGGGCAATAATCATTCCCTTAGTATGATATGAGCCACTTGAAATACAAGCAGCAATATTATCAACTGAATAACATACATCAGCTAAGTTTCTTAATTCGGCAGCACTATAGTTACTCTCATGATGTCTTACTTGCTCAGCTGCTTTTGATATAATCAAATGACTTTCAAAATCCGTTTGTTTTAACGCCTCTAATAAGCGAATTCCATAAATAATGCCTGATGCACCACTAATACCAACAATCATTCTTTGTTTATTTTGATTAAATTTTTTAGTCATTAAATGCTCACTATCATTTCCAACTAAACTACATTATACCAATAAAGCATAAAAATAGGTTAAACGATTTATATCTACCAGGGTAAACGCATCTAATTTTCAGCAACTACCTTAGCTAAGTAGTCTGTACAAGCAGCAGCTTTTCGTTGTTTTCTTCGAATACTTGCTTTAAATGAATCTTCTTTTTTTAGCAATCCTAAGGAAA
>JAKJJQ010000050.1:0-20929 GCA_021713415.1 Thiotrichales bacterium 19X7-9 | reverse complement strand
TCGTTGGTGCCATTTATAGTAATCACTACATCTTGTGTATCGGTAGCGCCTGTTGGTGCATCTGTTACTGTTAGGGTATAGGTTAAGACTAATGATTCACCCGCTGCTAAATAATCAAAGGCCTCTAATCCTGAATCAAAGCTCCAAGTAAAGCTATCAACCGTTTCTGCACCATCAATAAAGTTACCTGTTGTTGCACTCATCATGCCTAAAAGAGTTGCATTGGCAATGCCGGAAGTATTGCCTGACTCAACTACTGAAGTAACAGCAACTGAAACTGTATCGGTTAAATCAAGATCAGTTGTTGTTAAAGTATCACTAACTGTTAAACCAGCATTACTCTCTATTAAGCTTTCAGCTGCTGAATCACGGGCTTCAATAGAGATAACTGGTGCATCGTTGGTACCGTTAATGGTAATTACAACAGTTTGGGTATCAGTAGCGCCTGTTGGTGCATCTGTTACTGTTAGGGTATAGGTTAATACTAATGATTCACCCGCTGCTAAATAATCAAATGCCTCTACCCCTGAGTCAAAGCTCCAAGTAAAGGTATCTTGCGTTTCTGCACCATCAATAAAGTTACCTGTTGTTGCACTCATCATGCCTAAAAGAGTTGCATTGGCAATGCCGGAAGTATTGCCTGACTCAACTACTGAAGTAACAGCAACTGAAACTGTATCGGTTAAATCAAGATCGGTTGTTGTTAACGTATCACTAACTGTTAAACCAGCATTACTCTCTATTAAGCTTTCAGCTGCTGAATCACCGGCTTCAATAGAGATAACTGGTGCATCGTTGGTGCCATTTATAGTAATCACTACATCTTGTGTATCGGTAGCACTTTCGCTATCTGTTACTGTTAAGGTATAGGTTAATACTAATGACTCACCCGCTGCTAAATAATCAAAGGCCTCTAATCCTGAATCAAAGCTCCAAGTAAAGATATCTTGCGTTTCTGCACCATCAATAAAGTTACCTGTTGTTGCATTCATCATGCCTAAAAGAGTTGCATTGGCAATGCCGGAAGTATTGCCTGACTCAACTACTGAAGTAACAGCAACTGAAACTGTATCGGTTAAATCAAGATCGGTTGTTGTTAACGTATCACTAACTGTTAAACCAGCATTACTCTCTATTAAGCTTTCAGCTGCTGAATCACCGGCTTCAATAGAGATAACTGGTGCATCGTTGGTGCCATTTATAGTAATCACTACATCTTGTGTATCGGTAGCGCCTGTTGGTGCATCTGTTACTGTTAGGGTATAGGTTAAGACTAATGATTCACCCGCTGCTAAATAATCAAAGGCCTCTACTCCTGAGTCAAAGCTCCAACTAAAGGTATCAACCGTTTCTGTACCATCAATAAAGTTACCTGTTGTTGCACTCATCATGCCTAAAAGAGTTGCATTGGCAATGCCGGAAGTATTGCCTGATTCAACTACTGAAGTAACAGCAACTGAAACTGTATCGGTTAAATCAAGATCAGTTGTTGTTAAAGTATCACTAACTGTTAAACCAGCATTACTCTCTGTTAAGCTTTCAGCTGCTGAATCACCGGCTTCAATAGAGATAACTGGTACATCGTTGGTACCGTTAATGGTAATTACTACATCTTGGGTATCAGTAGCGCCTGTTGGTGCATCTGTTACTGTTAGGGTATAGGTTAATACTAATGACTCACCCGCTGCTAAATAATCAAAGGCCTCTACCCCTGAGTCAAAGCTCCAACTAAAGGTATCTTGCGTTTCTGCACCATCAATAAAGTTACCTGTTGTTGCACTCATCATGCCTAAAAGAGTTGCATTGGCAATGCCGGAAGTATTGCCTGACTCAACTACTGAAGTAACAGCAACTGAAACTGTATCGGTTAAATCAAGATCAGTTGTTGTTAAAGTATCACTAACTGTTAAACCAGCATTGCTCTCTGTTAAGCTTTCAGCTGCTGAATCACCGGCTTCAATAGAGATAACTGGTGCATCGTTGGTACCGTTAATGGTAATTACAACAGTTTGGGTATCAGTAGCGCCTGTTGGTGCATCTGTTACTGTTAAGGTATAGGTTAATACTAATGACTCACCTGCTGCTAAATAATCAAAGGCCTCTACTCCTGAGTCAAAGCTCCAAGTAAAGGTATCAACCGTCTCTGTATTATCTAAGATATCACCAGAAGTCACACTCATCATTGCAAGTAAGGTTGCATTGGCAATGCCGGAAGTATTGCCTGACTCTACTACTGAGCTTACTGCAACTGAAACCGTATCGGTTAAATCTAAATCAGTGACAGTTAAGGTATCAGTTAAAGTTAAGCCTGAATTTGTCTCAGTTAAAGTATCAGAAGCTGAATCTCCTGATTCAACAGTTATATTTGGAGAATTATTTGTTACTATAACATTCAGTGTTTTGCTTATTGGATCGCTTACCCCAACTTGACCATCATCTAGCGTTAATTGAATGGTTCTTGAAGCAGTCGGCACCCCCATTGTTGTATTTTCATATTCAATTGCTCTAATTAATGCTTCAGCAGAAACTTCATTTGCATTAACTGAAGTAAAAATTATTTTTAAATTATTGCCATTGAGACCATTATCAACGGCATCAATTGTACCAATTTGGTTGCCTTCATAACTTATTACACTTCCAGAAACTGAGATCTCTCCAAATCCACTACCAATATTTTTAATAGTAAAATCATCTTCAAAATTACCAGTATTGATTAGTAATAATTCACCACTATTAAAATCTGAAGGATTTGCAGATATTGAAAATATATCATTCAAAAATATTTGTGTTTTACCTGAGCCTAACGCTATATCTAGAGTTTCAAATGGCTCAAAGCTTAAATCTGCACTATGTAATTCATCTCCATTTGTACCATCATCTGCTCCAAAATATAATGTCTCACCAACTGCTATTAAACTGCTTGGATAACTACTACTTGAACCTGGATTTATATCAGCTACCAGCTGAACTCCAGCACTAGGGTTATTAACATCAAATGAGTACAATTCAGAGTTCTGAAAGTTTTCATCATAAGCATTAAAATATAATACACCATTAACTAATACTACTTCGTCAAAAAAGCCAATGTTTAATCCTGAACTTAATTTATCAAATAATAGCTGAGGACCAGAAGATGGATTATTCGTATCATAAACATACATTACTTCATAATAATTAATATCATAAGCCGTAAAATACAACATATTTCCATTTGAAATTATATTAACTGGATAACTTCCCTCTGAACCTGGATTTATATCAGCTACCAGCTGAACTCCAGCACCCGGATTACTTGTATCAAATGAAAATAGTTCATATCCATTTGTATCATCCTCTGCTCCAAAATATAATGTATTACCAACTGCTATTAACTCGCCTAGATAACTACTACTTGAACCTGGATTTATATCAGCTACCAGCTGTGCACCAGCTCCTGGGTTATTTGTATCAAATGAAAATAGTTCATATCCATTTATACCATCCTCTGCTCCAAAATATAATGTATTGCCAACTTCTATTAACCAGTCTGGATGACTACTACTTGAACCTGGATTTATATCAGCTACCAGCTGTACACCAGCTCCTGGGTTATTTGTATCAAATGAAAATAGTTCATATCCATTTATACCATCATTTGCTCTAAAATATAACGTATTTCCAACTGCTATTAACTCGCGTGGATTACCACTACTTGAACCTGGATTTATATCAGCTACCAGCTGAACTCCAGCACTAGGGTTATTAACATCAAATGAGTACAATTCAGAGTTCTGAAAGTTTTCATCATAAGCATTAAAATATAATACACCATCAACTAATACTACTTCGTCAAAAAAGCCAATGTTTAATCCTGAACTTAATTTATCAAATAATAGCTGAGGACCAGAAGATGGATTATTCGTATCATAAACATACATTACTTCATAATAATTGATATCATCAATAATAGCCGTAAAATATAACATATTTCCATTTGAAATTATATTATGTGGATAACTTCCCCCTGAACCTGGAACTAAATCCTCTACTAAATTTGCAGCTGACTGAGTAATAAACTGTGGTGGGTCAACAACTAATGTTAAATCAGTAGTTTGAGTTATATTTGTCCCTGATTGAGACCCAAAAAAATTAAAACCAGTTGTTACAACATTATTTGATATAGTAGGATTATAAGTACTATTAACACCACCTATTACACCACTACTAGCAACTTCAGTTGCACTAGTTACTCTATCAGCAGATTCACCAACTAAAGAGCTAAATTCAAATAGTAAACTTGACCCTTGAGCAGTACCATTAAATCTAACAAATATATCACTATCATCAACATCAACACTAATATTACCAGAAAAATTTTGAGGAAATCCACTTGACATAAATGAATCTGAAATTGAAACATTAGTAACTTCCGCTCCTGCAGTAACTGTAAAAGTAGAACTATATAAAGTATTTCCAGTAGTAGTAAAGATAACATTTAATGATACTTCTTCTCCTAACAAAGATGGTGTTAATATATGATCATAATTCATAGATTTTGAAAAAATACTCTGGTAATCAACATTATAATCATATTCAAAAATCCAGTTACCTCCAAGATCTTTATTTCCTGTAATATCCTCTGAAGCAGCAATACCTTTATCTATATATCCCTTTAATATGTCAATAAATGCTTGGCCCGCATCACCCTCAGCTACATTACAACCATAAAATAACAAATCACCATTGGATGAAATAGACTCCCCCCATCTAGATAAGTCATTTTGATAAGTAGGTAAATTATCAGAGTTTAATGTATTATTACCTAAATAAAGCTCTCCCTGGCGACCATGAGAAATAATATGTACTGCATCAAGATTAGAATATTTAGAAAGCATATCAGCAATTACACTAATACCGCTTTCATCTCTATTAACTACTTCAACCGAAGCTTTACGTGAGATATTTTTAATCAGTGTATGAATATCTTTAACTCTTGAATCAATAATTATAACTTCTTTATAGACTGAGTAATCTTTTTCCAGATTAGGGTCATTTGAATCAAAAAGCTCAAGCAAACTATTGGTTGCATCTGCTTGATCATTACTATTTAATGCTTCTAAAATCTTACTTTGCTCAGTTTCAGATACCCCATCAGCAATATCAACTGTCTCAACAGCAGCACCATCAAACATGAACCTTGGTTCTAAAGGCTGCATAAGTTTGGAAATTTCGGTAGATTGATCATTTCTTAATTTGTTTGAAAATATATATGAAATAATTTTTGATAGTTTTTTCTTTTTCATGCCAAGCCACCTATTTATTAAAAATATTGCAGATATCAAAAATAAAGTTACATAATTATTTATATAATTTCAAATATTTTAAATAAATAAATTATTTTAGAATTTTATAAATCTAATTAAGACTTAATCTATATGGAGTAGCGCCTATTTAGCTTCAGTAAAAAAATTATATTTATTAATCTATACAATTATTAAAACAACACTTTATACTATCTATTGAGAGAAAAAACATATAAGCATATACTGATGACTTTAAATGACTTAAAAGTTTTAAAAACAATTATTGATGAAAAAAGCATATCTAAAGCTGCATTAAAATTATGTTTGTCGCAACCTGCTGTTAGTAATATTCTGAGAAAATTACGACAAGAATTAAAAGATGACTTGTTTATTAGAAGTCGCGATAATTTAATACTAACTGACAAAGCTAAAGAAATTTATATCTATATTGAAACAATCATAAAAAACTACCAGTTAATTTTTAAACAAAACAAAATATATAACCCTAAAACTGACAAATCAAACTATAAAATTGCTTCACCGCTACACTTTATAGATTTTTATATTGAAGATTTATATAAGGAAATTAAAAAAAATAATTATAACATAAAAATAGAATTATCCATTCTTCCTGTGTATCATAAATTTCACAAACTAGACAACTATTTTGACTTTATTATTGCAATGAACTCAGCGCCTAATGACTATATAAGAAAAGTTTTACTCAACGAAAAAATGGTTGTTGCTCATTTAGGAGCGCTAGATCAGGTAATAACCCCTTTGACATTAGCCCAATACTATAATTTAAATCATATAGTTTATTATGCTGAAAATACACCCTACTCATACTTTCAGTTAAAAAATGATGATCCTAGAAATATTGTTTTTGCAACTAATACACCTTCAGATATTTTACTTTCTAAAATATTGGATGATACAGTGGTTATTACTATCGCTGAATCCTATGCTAAATATCATAATTTAAAGTATTTAGATTTACCGATAGAATTAGCTGATATGATTTCAACTGAATGTATGTTTTATCCTATATGGACAAAACAGTCTGCACCACACCAATGGTTCAAAGAGCTACTTCTCAAAATTATCAAAAAAAATAATCCATTTGTTATATAACGGGACAATTTGTGCTTTGCATCATGTTATAAACATTTGAGAGCACTCATAAAATAATTTTTATAATTTTAATGTGTATAATTTTATTAAAAACATTAATAAGGTTATTTTATGAAGTTAAATTATATGTTACGTGATGTTCTACTTTTAAATAGTTAAGATTAAATGGCATGTGTTCTTGAGTTAACTTTAAACTGTCAAGAAATAAAACACTCAAGGAAGATACCCATGCCATTGGGAGACTTTATCATCTCTGTTTATTGTTTGCTAGATGAGTTAATGAAAAATTGCATAAAAAACACCACTGCGCCAGAGAGGTTTCAAACCAAAGCTAAGTGATGCTGAAGCAATTACTATTGATACTGTTGGAGAGTTTATTGGTAAAAATACAGATGTAGGAATCTGGCGTTATTTCAGTAAACACTGGCCTTTAATGTTTCCTAAACTTGGCAGTCGTAGTACTTATGTTAAGCAGTCTGCTAATTTATGGAAGGTTAAACAAGATATTCAATCTTTACTTTCAAAGATGTTAGGAGCCCAAGCAGATATATTACATATGGCCGATGGTTTTCCTATGCCAATATGTCATTATCAATGTTCATCTTCATCACATATATTTAATGGTATTGCTACTTACGGTTATTGCGCTTCAAAATATGAACTTATCATTTAAAGAAATCAATGGCACAACTTTCTCCTTATTTAAAATTATATTAGCTTACTATGGCAGTTAAAATAATTATGAATAATTGACAATATAGTTACTTGCATCATTATCAGCTAATACCCATGGACACTTAGACTGAGATGATGAAGATTGTTGACATACAAACAGCACTGTATTTTCACCAGTAAAGTATGGAATAGTTGCATCAATCACTTGAGGACATTGAAACTGACCATTTGCCAAAGTACATCCCTGTGCAATATTTGTAAAATGAAATGTATATATATTATTCTCAGGATCTAAGTATACTTCCCCTGAATCATTTTCTTTTACTTGTCTATTATAATCACTCGTAACATATACTTTACCTACACCAACCGTAGCAATTTTATAATATCCAGGTAATACCTCCCTACCTTTACTCGAGTTATAACCCAAAGTTAATTCTAAATTGCTTCCCCCATCACTGTATTTGTCTAAACAGTCTTTTCCTCCACAAGCTGCTTTTGTCACAATCAAATAACCATCATTATCAAGGTTATGATCACCTTCATAATTACTAGTCTCAAACATTGATTTCCAATGATTTTCTTTTTTATGATTCCACTCTATGGTTGTTTTATAATCTTCAACTGGCCCACAGTCACCACTTAAATATGATAAATTATTAGGTAATGGATACCCTAAAGCACAAAACTGATTTGCAGGATATGATCTATTCTCTCCATCAAGTTTAATAGAAATACGCATACCGCTTGTCTTTTCAAACCATTTTTGAGTAGCATGAAACAATCTAAAATTAATATCCACATGCTTTCTGGTATCACCACACGAGCCAGCACCATTATCATCTTCAAATGTTGAAACCCCTGATGAGTTAGGGCTAATAGTCGAACCAAAACCACCCTTAACGCAATGTGATCGGCTTGAATAATAATACATATAATAACCAGTATTATTAATAACTTTTAAATCATAATTTGCAGCAGAGTAACCAATATTAATTAAGAATGATGAGATAAACATGATATATATATATTTCATTATTATTTCTCCAAGTGTTGTATACCTTGAAAAACAATAATAATAATATATTTGTTATGTTAATATATTTTTGTTATTTATATTTTAAATATAACCCATAATGTAATTAAAATATAAAAATTTATCATTAATTTGAGGTTAAATTATTTTATACTTATAATTGATTAGGTCATGTATTTAATTGATTGACAACAATTTTTTTGTTATCTTATTCTTTTTGTATAAAATGGATTTATCCTCATGGCTGTTTATGAAAAAGTAGTCTGTGTTTACTGTGGAAATAATGATTTACGTAAATTTGGAATGCGCAAAGGCAAGCAACGTTACCACTGTAAAGATGGTTGTGGTAGAACTTTTCAATCTGAATATAGCTATGAAGCAAGGAAACCAGGGGTTCATGATAAAGTGATTAATATGGCAATTAATGGAAGTGGTATCCGTGATACAGCAAGAGTTTTAAAAATAAGCACAGGTGCTGTGATGAGAACAATAAAAAAAAGCACAACTAGATGAGCAATGGTCATATGTAGGCACTAAGGAGAATCAGCGCTAGCTTTGGTATGCAATTGATGATGATAGTGAAAAATTTTAGCCTATATTTTTGGTAAACGTCGTAATCTCGTTTTTAAAAAGCTTAAAGCCCTTTTAAAACCATTTAATATTGCGACTTATTACACTGATGATTGGAAAGCTTATGAAAATGGACTGCCAAAAGAAAAGCATAAAGTTGGGAAGCTTTACACACAAAAAATTGAACGAAAAAATCTTGATCTAAGAACAAGAATAAAGCGCTTAACTCGCAAAACAATTTGTTTCTCAAAATCTCAGTTAATGCATGACACTGTAATTGGCATTTACCTTAACAGAGTTGAGTTTGGAATTAATATATAGATCAATCAATTAAATACATGACCCATTTTCACAATTAAACACAATAAACATATTATTTTTTTAGATTAATGATATATTTATTTCATTATTTTTTATGTTTATTTATTTATAGAATTTTTTAATATTAAAAACAAGACATAAAAACAAATAAACATAGGGGATTGCAATGAAAAACTTATTAAAAGTCATGCAAAAAATGTTTCAAGCTCAAAGCGTGTATGAGTTTGCAACACAACGTAATTTATTTTTACCTGGCACACTTAGCATAGAAATACAAATATCTGCTGATGAAGATGCTAAAAAAGCATTAGGTGATAAAATTTCAAGAGAAAAAGAAGTTATCTTTGATGAAATGACTCAACAGCAAGCATTAGTTTATGTCAAAGATTTATCAGCTTTAAAAGGAGGTGATAAAGTTCATAATTTGCTACATGAAGTAAATCCTAAACTTCCGAAAATTGTTACTTTAGATGAAATAAGTAGTCAAGAGTACCTTCAAGATCTATATCAACATATCCTAGAAAATAAATCAGTCCACCCCATATTTTTTAATGCTGGTGCATCAACAGATAATTCAAATGAAACATCACATGATCAAGCAGTTTGAAACACTACAGTCTAATTATTTGCTAGAAAAAATCTTGATAAATAACCAGACATACTATACCTTATCCTTCCTTTTCAATCTAATAAAGGAAGAAATTGTATGAAACTTCAACTAAAATCACTTATAACAATGTCAATAATATTACAAGCATCAATCTTATTATCTGGTTGTTTTAGCTCAGGCTCAGATGATAGTTCTCCTTCATCTTCACCTACTGGACCAACAAGTGGTGTTACTTTAGATGAGTTTAATGTAGAAACAAGCTCAGGTGATCCTGTTTATTTGACTTTTAGGAAAGGTAGCACATATCAAGTTGTTACTTCAGCTGTACTTGATCAACCACAAAATAATTTAACGATTGATACGACACCACCAAAATTAAATACTATCATAGATTTTAGTGGCTGTAGTCAGGACTTAGATTTAACAAAAACAAAAAATCTAGTTAATTGCTCTTTAAATGGTAATAATCCTTACTGTATTAAACTGGAACTTACAGCTGGCGATATGCCAACAGTTTCTAAGTTCTATATTCGTCCAGATGCACAATCTGGCGATAGCTGTGCAGTTGCTATATCTGCAAACTATTTTTATCGAAATAAAGATGGTTCATATGTTAGTAGTCATAGTATAAATGAATCTGTTTCTTATAATATTAGTTAATTGATATAAATACTAAAATAAACTTAAGCTCTCGGTGCAGGATGCACTACCGCTTTCTGATCACTAGCATGACTCTGAAACACTAATTCTGGTTGTTTATCTTGTACCTGATTAAATGTGCTATATTTTTTATTAGTAATTAAACTTCTAATGTCTTTTTCTCCCAATTGAACGCCCATCGCATCAATTGCTTTAACTTTTTCAAAGTCGCCCTGAGCCCATGCTTTTTTAAAAGCATTAACTCCTTCATCATTCCATTGTTTATAAGTAGCTTTATTATATCTTTTCTCATAGTTATTTATTGCAATATCAAATAATTGGTTGTCATTTTTATCTATTGCATAAACAAGCAGACTTTTTGGGTTATTATGAGAAATTAAGCGTGCATCATGATCAAGTAATAATCCAACTAGGTCATAATTTTTTTGTTTAACTGCATAGTACAATGCATTATTTCCTTCAGCATCAACCTCATTTATATTATCTTGCCAAGTCTCTAATCTTTTTTGTGTAAATTGATAAGCAATATCATGATTATTCAATTTTGCTAACCGTATATACATGTGTTTTACTTCAAGATTCAGTGCATTAGCTATCGTTGGTCCTTGATTATATTTTTCATGCCAACATATTTCTCGAGAATCAAATGGACTATAATATTGACGACAACTATTCATAACAAGATTTGGCAATACCCCCAGTTCATGCATTGTAGATAACATTTCTTTCAAGTTAGCACTCCCATTACGTGCATAGATCAAACCTAAATCACTAAAATCATCGACTATTGGTGATAGAAATGCAACTTTCTGTTCTTCTTCATCAGAAGAAAAATAAATATTCATAACCTGATCATGGCGACTGACTGAACCACCAACTAATTTGTCTTCATGAGTAAACTTTTTTCCATCTCTAATGGTTTGATATGTTTCATCATTCCAGGTAACTCTTTTATTTTCTTCTATCTCATTAGGCTTTTTACCTTCTGAGTCAGGCCATATATGCTGTGAAACCCGCTCACCTTCTCTTGACCACTGCGCAAAAGTTTGTAATTCAGCTCTATCAACTGAATCTCTAAATCTTGATATTAAAGTACTTCCAGAAGGCCCCATAAAATTAATATTCCAGTCACCTTCTGGCGGCGTAAATGGATCACTACCAACAAAAGTACGCACACCATGAGAACTCCCTACCCATCCATTAATTTTACGTGTATTTAACTTATCGCCCTGACAGCATTGATCATAATTAAAAATAAAATAAAAATTACCCGCCTCTAGCACACCAAGATTTTTATCAGTGGCTTTTTGAGCACTAATTTTATAAACTCGATATTCTTTATTCGCATCATTTTGAAAATATTGCTTCTCAACTGAGTATGCATCATCTATATCAAAACTTTTTTTAAAATCTGTTATGCTCTTAGAGTCAACTTTTGATTTCTTGTTTTTTGTTAATATCACTGCAACCCACCATATTAACTACATTTTTAAAATTATGTATATGTTAGTTTAATAATTAATCAAACCTAAAGTAAATATATTAACGATTGAATTTATAGTATTTTTATAATAATTTTATGTTATTTATATGTATATTCAGAGTAATTAAGTATTTTTAAACTTATGATAATGATGGTATTTAATAATCTCAAAAGTAACTTACGATAGAACAGTGTGTTATTAGGAATCAAATTTAAACTCAATATGAATAACTATCTGTTACTTCATTAGATGAACTAATAAATGGTGCTTGTGGTTGATTAGATTCAAAACTATTATCAGACATACTTGATAGTTCACTTAAAAACCTTATAACTTCTATATGATAAGAAGCGGTAATTGATACATCAATCATCTCTTAATGTTTTATTCTATTTTTATACAAATCAAGTATCATTCTCATCCAAGGTCATCAATGATGCATTACCGCCTGATGCTGTCGTATCAATACTTACTGTTCTTTCAATTGCTAAGCGGTATAAATACAATGGGCCACCTGCTTTAGGACCTGTTCCTGATAAACCTTCTCCACCAAATGGCTGTACACCAACTACTGCACCAACAATATTACGATTAACATAAATATTACCTACTCGAATACGCTCTTGGAAATATTTTACGGTTTCATCAATGCGACTATGAATACCAAAGGTTAAGCCATAACCTGTACTATTAATTTGATCAATCACACCATCTAAATTATCAGCTTCAAACCGAACAATGTGTAGAACCGGACCAAACACTTCTCTTTTTAAAGCATTAATATGATCAAGTTCAAATACAGTTGGCGTAATAAAAGTACCATTTAGTTCACCAGTTTCAACTTCATAGACAAACTTAGCATCTTTTTTCATCTGATCAATATGGTTCTGCAAATTAGTTTGTGCTTCTTTATCGATAACAGGGCCAATGTCTGTTTTTAAATCATTTGGATCTCCAACTGTCAGCTCCTTCATCGCACCTTTTAACATTTCAATAATATTATCAGCAACATCAGATTGTAAAAATAAAACACGCAAAGCTGAGCAACGTTGACCAGCACTATCAAATGATGAATTAATCACATCAGCAACCACTTGCTCTGGTAATGCAGATGAATCAACAACCATAGCATTTTGACCACCTGTTTCAGCAATTAACGGTACAATTGCGCCTGGTTTAGATGCCAACGTTCTTTGAATAATATGTGCAACTTCTGTTGAGCCTGTAAAAACAACACCAGCCACTTTTGGATGATCAATTAATTTAGCACCCACTTCCTCGCCTGTACCCGGCAATAGTTGTAAAACACCCGTTGGGATACCTGCCTTATGAAATAATTTCACTGCTTCATAAGCAATCAGTGATGTTTGTTCTGCTGGTTTTGCCAAAACAACATTACCTGCTGCTAAAGATGCTGCAACTTGACCTAAGAAAATCGCTAATGGAAAGTTCCAAGGGCTAATACATACCACCACGCCTCGACCATGAAGACTAATCTGATTTAACTCACCCGTTGGTCCTGGCAGAACTTTAGCTTCTGCAAAATGCTCTTTTGCTTGTTGTGCATAATAACGGCAAAAGTCAATCGCTTCTCTTACTTCTGCAATTGCATTTGATAATGTTTTACCTGCCTCATTAATTGCAATTGCCATTAATTCAGGTGTATGTTCTTCAAGTAAGTCAGCCATTTTTTCTAAATATTCAGCCCGTTGATGAGCCGAGGTTAAGCGCCAATTCTCAAATGCCTTTAATGCACAATCAAATGCAATATCTGTTTGATCAGAAATTGCATACAATACTTTACCCACTAACTGACCAGTAGATGGCGAAATTACATCAACTGCTCGATCTTTACCATTGACTAATTCAATACCCTCAATGATAGGCTTTGCAAAATATTCATTCTTAGCAAATGTATCTTTCATTTGTTGTGATAATTTTTCTAATGTCGCAACATCATTGATATTGTAACCTTGTGAGTTCATACGTTCTTCTCCATAAATAAATCTAGGTAATGCAATTTGGCTATGCGGCTTAAATTCAAATCGTTTGGCTTTTTCTATTGGGTCTTCAACTAGTTGCTCAATTGGCACTTTCTCATCAACAATACGATTAACAAATGAACTATTCGCACCATTTTCTAATAACCTACGAACTAAATAAGGTAATAAATGCTCATGCGTACCAACAGGCGCATAAATACGACATGGAATATTAAAATTATCTTCACCAACAACATGATCATAAAGTGCAGTTCCCATGCCATGTAAACACTGAAACTCAAAATCACGATAATCACCTGCTAACTCTAAAATAGTCGCAACACTTAGTGCATTATGTGTCGCAAACTGTGGGTAGATATAATCCGTATTTTCTAAAATTTTCTTAGCACACGCTTGATAAGAAACATCGGTATAACATTTACGACTAAATACCGGATAACCACCTAAACCTTCTTCCTGAGCATGTTTAATTTCAGCATCCCAATAGGCGCCTTTAACTAAACGAATCATAAATCGATGATTGGTGCGCTGTGCTAAATCAACCAAATAATCCAAAACAAAGCTTGCTCGCTTTTGATAGGCTTGAACTACAATACCGATACCTTGATATCCATGTAATGACCGTTCAGATGCCAAACGATCTATTAATTCTAATGATAACTCTAAGCGTTCAGTTTCCTCAGCATCAATATTTAAACCAATATTATATGACTTAGCTAATTCCATTAATTGAAGCAATTTAGGGTATAGCTCTTTATGTATACGATCAGACTGAGCAACTTCATAGCGAGGATGTAATGCAGATAATTTAACTGAAATACCTGCATTATTTTTGATACTACCTAATTGTGCTGACTCAGATTTTCCAATAGCATTAATTGCATCAGTATATTCTTTAAAGTAAAATTCAGCATCACCCATAGTCCTAGCTGCTTCGCCTAGCATATCATAAGAATAGCGATAACCTTGCTTTTCATATTGACGCGCTCTTTTTAATGCAGCATTAATCGTCTCACCCATAACATACTGCTTACCTAATACTTTCATTGCATGCTTAACTGCACTACGAACGACTGGACGTGAACGCTTAGATAAAAAGTTCTTTAATGTGTTAGAAAAATGTTCTGTATTCTCACGATCTTTATGAATGAGTCTACCTGTAAGCATTAAACTCCATGTTGCAGCATTTACAAATAGTGATTCGCTTTTACCTAAATGTTCATTCCAATTTGCTGCGGTTAATTTATCACGAATTAGCTTATCTGCTGTAATTGTATCTGGAATACGTAACAATGACTCAGCCAAACACATCAAGACAATACCTTCTGATGAAGATAAATCATATTGCATCATAAATGCATCAAGGCCACTTTTACTTAACCTCTCTCTCCTAACTTGAGCAACTAATTCACTGGCAATTGATTGAACTTTTTCTACTTGACCTTCTTGTAATTGTGCTTGCTTTGCCAAAGACTTCACGATTGTTTCTTCATCAATCGCCCAATGATCACTAATCGTTAGCATTAATGGATTCTTGCGGTAAGTTAAAGATAATTCACTTAATCTCATTAAACGCCCCCTTTGTTTGTAATCGAGTTATTCTCAACATCAATATTTACCTTCATTAATTTAATAAATGTCACTAAACCTAAAACACTAGAAAGTGTAAAAATAATACCAAGTAATTGTACAGCATCAAGTGGAATTTGGGTAATAATAGATGAAATTATACCTGCAGTTAACATTTGAAGTGCGCCGGTTAATGCACCAACCGCACCTAAACGCTTAGCAAAAGGCAAAATTGCAGCGGCGCCGCAAGATGGAAAAACAATCCCTGCTGCAAAATTAAACATCATCACTGAGAATAAAACCGAAACTACAGTAATATGATTAAATAACATAAATAGTATTAAACTAATTGCTGCAACTAAACCAAAAGCAATGCCAACACCTATATTTACTTCTAAATTAAAGCGTTTTAATAATCGTGGATTAGCTAGCATACCTAAAATTAAAAAAGCATCACCTAACGCAAATGTCCAGCTAAACTGTGTCATTGTTAAGCCTAATGTTTTTTGAAATAAGAATGAACTTAAAGCCAAATAACATAAAATTGATGCCATAAATAATGAAGAGATAAATACATTAATTGAAAAGTATGGCTTTGAAATAATACTAATATAAGTTTTATAGGTTAGCTTTGCTGATAGCCGATTTTTACGATTTAATAATGTCTCTGTTAGAACAAAATGCGCTAATAATAAACCAATTATATTTAGTATAATTAAAAAAACAAAATTACTCCGCCAACCAAAATGTAATGCTAGATACGCACCAAATAATGGCGCCATTACAGGTGCGATTAAAATCATTGACCCCATATAGGATGAAACCGTAACATATAATGTATTATGCTTAATCAAATCTCTTAAAATTGCTCGGCTAATTGACATAGGTGCTGCCATCCCAATCGCTTCAATGGCACGCCCAATAAACAATTGATAAATTGAGAAACTAAAGACAGTAATAATACTACCGATTAAAGCAATGTATAAGCCACATAATACAATAAATTTACGCCCAAATTTTTCAGATAATGGTCCAAAAAATAATTGTCCCAAAGCAAATAATAAAAAATAAAACGGAATGCTGAATTCTAGTGATGGCTTTGATGTTTCTAAATCAACAACCAAAGACGGCATTGATGGAATAAATATATCTGAAATAAATATAGCGGTCATAGAGATAAAAATTACAATCAGTACAGTCTGTAGCTGATGCTTGGATAATTTACCATCTGCCATATTCAATGCCCTATCTATCAATATGTTAAATAACTATAAATGCATCTTTTTTGAGTCAGTTACAACCGAATGCCACCCCTATGATCATAGCACTTGATATCCTATAAAATCAGTCTTTTATATTCTTAATTTTTAGTGATTAAGCGATTAGACGCTTTAAGACTTTAAGATGCTTTAGATGAGTATATTCTATATTGATATTACAGTCATTAAAAATAAATTTATTTATTGATTAATACGGTTTAAGTACGATGAAATTAAATGATGGGCTATGGCAATTTTCGCTGGCAATTCAGGCAAATTATCAATATCAAACCACTGAGCATCTTCAATTTCTTTAGGGTCAATATTAATTTCACCAGAGTCATATTCTGCACTAAAGCCAACCATCAATGATGAACTAAATGGCCACGGTTGTGATGTTTGATATTGAATGTTTTTAACCTTTATTCCAACTTCTTCAAATACTTCTCGTTCAACTGCTTGTTCTAATGTTTCACCTGGTTCAACATAACCTGCAACGAGACTATAACGTCCTTTAGCAAAATAATGAGATCGTGCTAATAAAATCTGATTATCTCTTTTGATTAATACAATAATTGAAGGTGAAATTTGAGTATAAACCACATGACCACAGGAATGGCAAATACGCGCCTGCTCATCTTCTTTATCTTCCATTTTATGACCACAAGCACCACAGTTACGATTGACCTTATGCCAGAAAGATAAATGTGATGCATAACTCGCTGCCTGAAAAACAGCGACATCAATTAACTCAAAGACAAATCGTAAATCAATATAATCATAAGTATCAAATGGTTTATTAGGATAGCAAATGTAACAAGTTCGCTCATTAATTTTACCAAAAGCATAAAAACTTGCCTGTGATAGCTCATCTTTTACTTGTTTATATGTGATTGGTTTAAACTCATCTAAGGCCATTCTTCTTTTATGATCATAGACAAATAAGTAATCATCATCATTTGGTTGAATACTTGCAGATAATGGGCTACGTTCAAATGCTGTTTTGGTTGTAAAAATTTCCATCATAATCAAACTAACTCCAATAAGGCATTGAGAACTAGAGTTGGTGGTACTGTTTCATAACAAGGCGGATAAATAGCATGATCTTTTTGATCATATTGACACTGTCGTTTTAGGCAAGGTGCGCAATGATAGTGCGCTTTAAGATGCAGTTGATTTTTGCCTTTTGTTGAGGTTAATGATGGGTTGGTTGAGCCATATATTGAAACGGTTGGCACTTCAATTGCTGCAGCCAAATGTGCTAGTCCTGTATCAACCGATACAACTGCTGATAATGACGAGAAATACTCTGCTAATTGTGTTATCGACATTTTAGGTAATAAACTAACATGCGAAAAGCCTAATTGAATGGCTTGTGCCCTTTCTTTTTCTTTTTCATTACCCCAAGGTAGAACAATCTTATAATTTTCTTTAGCCAATAATTCTGCTAACTGACGCCAGTAGTCAGCTGGCCAATGCTTACTCTGCCATGTCGTTGCATGAAGAAAACAAACTGTTTTATTTTGTTTTGTTTTATCCCAACAATAAGATAAACCATAATCAATAGTAGCTTGATCCGTTTTATAATCAAGTGCATGGGCAAATAACTGTTTAACACGATCAATTGCATGTTGGCCTTTTTTAACATCATATGCTTTTTTATAAAATAATGGCGCAATCCAACCTTCTCTTGCACTTTTACGATCTAAGCCAACGACATTACCTTTAGCAAATTTAGTAATCATTGCACTTTTAAATAAGCCTTGTGCATCGATGACTAAATCATAATCTTCTTTTTTTAACGCTTTTAAAAAAGCTTGGACTTCTTTATTTTTAAAATGCTTTAACCAACTTTTACGCCAACGTCTAATTGCAACTGGAATAACACGATCAACTGCTGGGTGTAATTTGGGAATTTCTTGCAATGATTTTTCTACAACCCAATCAAAAATAATATCTGAATGATATTTTTTAGCTTCAGTAATTGCAGGTAACGTATGAATGACATCACCTAAAGAAGAAGTTTTAACGATTAATACACGTTTTGGCATAGTTAATACCACTATTATTATTTTTTGATGGTCGGGACGGCGGGATTTGAACCCACGACCCCTAGCGCCCCATGCTAGTGCGCTACCAGGCTGCGCCACGCCCCGAACTTTCGCTCAATCTTACCAGAATTATAGTTAAAAACAAGGAGAAGGGGTGGGTTATTATGATATACTCCAAATACTAACAAGATAAAATTGCTCACACTTAAAAATGACTGAAGAAACTAAACAATCAATAAGGCTTGATAAATGGCTTTGGGCTGCACGTTTTTTTAAAACAAGAAGCATTGCAAGAAATGCAGTTGAAGGTGGTAAAGTTCATTACAATGGTCAACGCAGTAAGCCCAGTAAAATCGTCCGTATTAATGATAAATTAACCATACGACAAGGTTCAGTTGAAAAAACTGTTATTATCAAAGCACTATCCGATAAACGTGGACCTTTTTCTGTTGCATCAAAACTCTATGAAGAAACCCAAGAAAGTATACAAAATCGTGAAAAACAAAGTGCCATGAATAAAGCAATGAAACAGTCTCGTGCGCCAGATAAAAAACCAACCAAAAAACAACGCCGTCAATTGCTTGATTTAAAGAACCAATCTTAAATAATGCTGCAACACACAATAGCAAAATAAGATTAGTGTTTGTAACCCTTACTAAAACTAGGCATAATACTATTCGATTTACTAAAATTATAAATAAAAATTTAAGCATAAAGTGAGGAATTCAATGCGCTTAATTTTACTTGGCCCGCCTGGTGCTGGCAAAGGTACCCAAGCCAAAATTATTGAACAACAGTTTAATATCCCACAAATTTCAACAGGTGATATGCTACGCCAAGCAGTTAAATCTGGTAGTGAATTAGGAACTGTTTTAAAAGAGACACTCGCAAATGGCCAACTAGTCTCTGATGATTTAATTATAGAAATTGTAAAAGAACGCTTAAGCCAACCTGATTGTAATAATGGTTATTTACTTGATGGCGTACCAAGAACATTAGCTCAAGCTGAAGCACTTAAAGAAGCAGGCGTTCAAATTGATTTTGTTGTCGAAGTTCAGGCTGATCCAAATATAATTGTTGAGCGTATTACTGGTCGTCGTATTCATGAGCCATCAGGCAGAACTTATCATATTGCTTTTCATCCACCAAAGAAAAAAGATATTGATGATGATACAGGTGAACCCCTAATTCAACGCGATGATGATAAAGAAGAAACCGTTCGTCATCGATTGGATATATACTCACAACAAACAGAGCCATTAATTGAATACTATAAAAACTTCAAACCTACTTCTGAAGTATCTAAGCCTACATTTATTATTGTTGATGGCGAGCTACCAGTTAAACAAGTCAGTCAATTATTGATTGATAAATTATGTGAATTATCTGAAAAGTAACTTAACTGCCATCCATTTCATAACCAATAGGACAAAATCATGGATCGATTTTTAGAAGCCGCAATACAACAAGCAGAAAAAGGTTTATCTGAAGGAGGCATCCCAATTGGCTCTGTTTTAGTTATAGATAATGAAATCGTTGCACAAGGCCACAATCAACGTCATCAGAAAAATAGTGCTATTTTACATGCTGAAATGGATTGTTTAGAAAATGCGGGTAGATTAACGGCTAAAGATTATACTAAAGCAACGCTTTATACTACTTTATCACCCTGTTCTATGTTTACAGGCGCAACACTACTTTATGGTATTAAAAAAGTGGTTATTGGTGAAAATATTAATTTTTTAGGTGGTGAAGATTTATTAAAGGCAAATGGTGTTGAAATCACCGTATTAAATGATCCAAAATGTATCGAACTTATGAAAAATTTTATCTCCTCAAAGCCAGAGCTTTGGCATGAAGATATTGAGGTTTAGACCTTCCAAACTAGATAGAATAATATGATGGGCTTAATTTAAGTCCTAAAATTAGATGGTGACGATATTTCAATATTTTGTTCTTGTTTTTCATCACAATGCCTAAGCATAGGAAAAAACGAAGTACGCTTACTAGAGGATTTGTTATTATTAGAACTTTCACAAGTCGTGCTAGATACATTATTTTCGGCTATTTTGGCAATATATGTTGAACTTGAATATATTTCTTATAACAGTAATATTCTTTTTGGGGTATATAGTTATGAGAAAATCAAAATTTAATTCATTTTTAAGTGCATTATCTGATCTTACAATTAATCAATTACAAGTTTTACTTACACGTGCATCAGCTCTTAAAACTAATGCCTTTGTTATAGCTGAAACTGTAAACACATGCTCAG
>JAKJJQ010000005.1:0-97353 GCA_021713415.1 Thiotrichales bacterium 19X7-9 | reverse complement strand
TTTCCTTAGGATTGCTAAAAAAAGAAGATTCATTTAAAGCAAGTATTCGAAGAAAACAACGAAAAGCTGCTGCTTGTACAGACTACTTAGCTAAGGTAGTTGCTGAAAATTAGATGCGTTTACCCTGCTGCAATATGGATTGCTGTTTCATCTTCAGATCCTTGTATGTTAGAATCTACTTCTTCTAACAATGCTGTTAGTGCTTCAACATTGCCTTCACTAGCTGCAATATGAACAGCAGTCCAACCTAAGTTGTCTTCTACTAGATGATTGGCTTCATTTTTAAATAATACCCTTATAGCTTCAGCTTGGTTATTTTTAGCTGCTAAGTATAATGGTGACCAGCCACGATTATTTTGTGCATTAATATAAGCTTTATTTTCTAGCAAAAGCTCTATGATATCGATATGACCACTCGAAGCTGCATAATGTAATGGCGTATCTCCATGTTTATCTCCTTGATTAGGATCAACACCACATTCAAGCAATAATTCTACAACTTCAGCATGGTCATTAAGAACTGCATCTAAAAGATAATCAAATACGGTTTTACCTTGATTATCTTTAGCATATAAATAAGCACCATTTTGAAGCAAAATCTTAAGCGTTTCTTTATGTCCATTTTTAACGGCTATATGAATTGGTGCTAAGCCAAACTCATTTTTTTTATTAACATCTGCTTTTTTTTCAATCATCCATCTTATGATATCAGGATAAGTTATTAATATTTCTTCCTCATCTGGATCTTCTTCAGAAGGCTGAATAAAATCATATTGAGCTATAAAAGTAAGTGGTGTTTCACCATTTACAAGATCATTAATACTTGCTCCTTGTGAAATTAACTTTTCAGCTTCATTAAGATATCTAAAAAATAATTGACGCTGAAGCTGAGTATTTAATTCATTTTTTCCTGGCATATTAACAACCCTTAATAATCTTTATATAAAGGCTAAAAATTAATCAAAAATAAATAAATACTCAAATAAAAAGATTATAAAATCACTATAAAAAACTTATAAAATAAAGCTTTTACTAATATTTCTATTAGCAAATATTGTTAACATGGTTTGAATTTTGCTTAAGATAACTCTTGAGAATAACTTAACTTTGAAAGTTGTAGTTGATTCGCTTGAAAAAGATTCGGTGGCTGTAAAAACTCATCTTTAGAATTAATTTTAGAATCTAAAATTGCAAATACCTGATTCACACTAGTAGCTACACCAAAACTAATAATATTTCTGTTTTGCCAAAGATTTTTATAATCACCTTCACCTTTTTTGTTTATCTCATCTCTTAAGCTCTTTAAATCATCTATATTAAGATGTTCGACATAACCTCTTAAAGCCGCAATAAATAAATCTTTTACTTCTTTTGGACTACTTGCATATATTTCATCGTTTAATAAATAACTTTTAGCTTGATTAAAAAATAACTCAATTTGTTTAGAATCCATTTTATCTCTGTAAAAATTAAGGAACTTAACCATTAGTTTCATAGTTTCACAATTTGGTTCATTTGCTATAATCAAGTTAGTAAATATATCTATATTATGTTCTGTTACAAATCGTGCTTGTTTTAAAAATATGGTTAAAAGACTTTTATTTAATATGACTTGCATCTTTAGGTCTAATGTAGATTCAATTAATTTGTTTGAAAGCGCAACTAATAAGCGTTTAAAATCATCATCTTTTATATAATTTATTTCAGCTGAAATTTTTTCTAAAAATACCACTAGTGCTGTTTCAGGTAATATATCTATTGCCTGAAATAAACGATCTTTACCACTTTTAAATAACAATGAAACATTATGTGAATTTAGAAATTTAAAGCTCTCAATATCTGCATTAACTAATTGATCTTTTAATAAATCCATCAAAGTCTTTACAGAAATATCATTTTCAAACACACCACTATAATTTTTAAATGAAGAAATTAGTCTATTTAAAACAATAAAATATTTATCTTTAATATTATCTGTCAAATTGCTTTTATCAAACTCATCAACAATATAACTTAATACCCTTTTATAATTTAGTGGTGAAATTACATTTGCAACCGCTATCAAAGATAAATTCACTTGAGCATCAAAACTGATCACACTAGGATGATAATAACTGTCATTAAAATGTAATGGTAAAAGCTTACTATAAAAAGATGCAATTTCCATATTTGGTTGAACGACTTTAAAGTCAATACATTGATAGAGCTTTGATACAATATCAGAAAGTGCTTCAGTAATGTCTAGTTTATTTTCATCAGAGCCCATTAATACTTTTATTAAATTTTCACCCAAGATAATTAAAAACTTAGCATCATATTCTCTCTGAGAACTAGTTAGCTCCAAGTATCTTTTAGCTGAACAAATAATTGCTAGATTTCTAGCTTCAGTACTGCTGATATCAAATTTTTCATTTGTGACTACCTCAATCCATTGTTTTAATAAATCGATATTTTTAATTTTTTTACTATTAGCCAGCACCTTTAAAACTGTATCAGGATGTATAATATTATGACTAGCATAAATTTTTTCCAAAAGATTTTCGTAATAATTTGAAGGGCTGAGTGTACTAAGTAAACCAGTTAGCCTCTTAATATCATCAGTTGAAATCAAATCTAAAGGATAGAAATGTTCTAAGATCACATCTAAATAACTTTTCCCATTTATAGGGTTATTAGGTAAACCTAGCTTTTTATAAATTATTTCAAAAAGGTCACACGCTTCTGCTTGATCATATTGTTCAAATCTTAATAATTTCAAGATCAATGATTGTAGTTGATTATTCTCAACACGATCAACTGATTCAATTAATCCTTTATATGCTAATGGATCATGTTGTTGCTCATCATTAATGTATTTTTCTAACATAAATACTTTAAACGCTTGGTCATCTATAAATCCAGCATATTTACATAGCTGTTCAAGTGATTTTTCATTTAAGTTATCTTTATGTAACAGCATCTGGGATATCAAGGCGTTCTTGTCAGATGTTAACATAATTTCATCAAGTGAATATAGTACATGCCTTGATGTATTAAGATACTGATCATCTATTTCTGCAACAATAAATAGTCCATCTTGAGTTTCTATCAAATTAGCTTGATAATTATTATTTAACGTAACTTTTGGCGTCTCATTGGTATAACCATTTATCACTAATAAATAGATAATCAATGCATTAAATTTTGATTGAATTGACTCTGTTTTCTCAAGTGCATTTGCACCTGTCAAATACAGCATGTATGCTAATTTACTACTACCTGCTAATAAAGACAGTTGTGCATGACTTTCATAACTCCACCTATCTGGCGGCATGGCAAAGAAAGAATTAACTTCAAGCACTGGATCAAATACTGTGGTATTTAACTTATTTTGTACTTTTAATAAAACGTCTGCTTTTGCTTGTAACTTTCTTTCCTCCCTATCTTTCTTGGTATTTGATAGCCCAACTTTTAACCAAAAATCATCTGAACCCGAATATGAATTTTTAATATCTATTGGCACAAGCCCATAATCCTGAGCAACTAAATTATATATTAAAATACTGTCATAATTTTTAGTACTTGAATTAAAATATGGATTAATATCAAAATCAAACGCCTGCTTATTAAGCTTGACCTGACCATCTCTATCTTGCTGCAAACTATCCCAAACTTCTCTAGATACTTTGGTTAAAAACGCTTCTTTCAGTGAAACAAGAAAAGCATTAAATATTGAGTCATAATTACATTGACTAACCAGTAAATTAACATTAGTAAATACTTCATTAAAACAACCATCAAATGCCAAATTTTCAAGTTGATTATTCTTTAGCTCACGATATTGATCAATATTATAAACTAGACTTTCTAATAACTTTTTAGCACTATTAAGTATTAAATGTTTATCATTTTCAGATGCACTGTCAATATAATCTTCAATATTATTTTTTAGTTTTAATATTTTAATTAAAGGATTAATTTTATATAGATAATCCAACAAACTGAGCATTTGATTTTTTGATGAATTAAAATTTTGATATTTAAATTTATATTTATTAACTTGATAATAGATAGGCATATAGTTATAGATACCATTGAGCAACTTAGCTTCTACAACAAACTGCTTTTCCTTTATTGATTTAATTTTTTGTTGGTTAACTGTAATCAGTGGCATATTTTATCCTTTTAATAGCTACATTTTAAATGGCAAAATATAACGCATTAATTCATATATAGCAATATAATGAAATTAATAATTATATTTTTACTGTAATAAAAAACTGTACTTAAAGCTCACTTATACAGATTAATGCTACTTCATCTGCTGTTAGCTTATCCACTGAGAATGGATAGGGTGGTCTTTGTAAATTTTTCTGACTAATCATGATTCTATCTAACTTAGATAAAATATCATTTGCATAGATAGATGCGTGATTAATTACACCTAGATCATTATTCCAAAGGTTTTTAAAGTTACCATGCTCTTTTTTAGAAATTTCATGATATAAATTATTTGCATCTAATGAATCAAGATATGCTGAATAAGCATTAAACGCTAAAACAAATAAATCTTTAATCTCTTGTGGATAGCAATTATATTTTTTATCATCCAAAAGATAGTTTTTTGATAAGTTAAAAAAAGATTCAGCTTGTGACTCTTTTAAATCAGCATTATTTAATAGTACTTGCATTAATACAGTTAATGCTTTTGGAGATAGTCGATTTGCTGCTTGTATAAGTTTACCTTTTACCTGGCTATCCTGGCATAGCATTTCAATGTTTTTAGCATAAATATATTGGCAACCTTTTAAATTTGAAGTTATTTTTTTTACTAACCGTTTTTGTATCTCTAAAAAGTCATTATTACTATCACAGCTAATTAAATTAAATTGAATCAATAAGAGTGATTGATTTAATGAATGATAAAAATGCTTTTTTTCATTCTCTTGTAACGCTTCAATATTAATATCTAGTAAATAGGCACAACTATTCTGATAACTATCTTGATCTAAGATTTTTTTATTGTTATTTACATTAGATAATATTTTATGAAAAATTTTTAATTTATTGATCTGCTTATACTGATCCGATTTTACTATTTTTAATATTAATTGATTGATTGAATCTTCATCATATTCTTCTAACTCATCTAATAACTTACTAATGATTTTTAGATTTGGCATATAGTTTTCATCTAACATCAGCTTAATAAAGATATTAGATTTAATTGAACACACATTGATGTCATCTATATACTTAGCTAGCTGTTCAAGCGATTGGCTATTTAATTTAACAAAAATACCTGCAATTTTGTCTAATATTAAGACATCTTGATATGTTTTAATAAATTCATCTAGTGTATAACCCAACTTATTCGAAACTAAAAGTAATCCCTTATTATTCTGCCATATACTAATTTCAGCATTTATTTCATTTACATTCATCTTTGCTATTTTTTTAGATTGTTGAACTAATTGATTAATATCGTTTAACGGCATAACTATTCCTTAGTTTATATCCCTGTTATCAACAACTGAAATATAACGCTATGCTTCATGCTCGGCAACAAAATTAGATAAAATAACTTGTTTCTTTCGTAATAAAAAGTAAAAAACTATGATTAATAAATAATGTTAAAAGAAATCAATACTATTTATTAATAAGCATCCGGTCCTGAATCACCAATAGCCGCACTTTTAGAATGCTCTGAATTTTGATGATACGGCATACGATCAGGCATATTATTTTTCTCATTCTCAAACCATGAAGTCGCATCAAGCATTTTTTCAACTAGATAAGAATGTCGCCAAAGATCTGATGTACTGATATTATCTGATAAATTAACCACATTAACAATTAATGTCAGAATAATGAAAGTTTTAACAAAACTTACGATCATGCCTCCAATTCGAGAAGTAAAACTAATATCACGATTATTCGTTAATACCATTGATAATAATCTACCAATAATCCAAACTACAATTAGGATTGCTGCACTACTAACAAGTGAGCTTAACCTTTGATCACCAAGCCAAGAAAAGGCCTTATCAGCAACGATATCTGAAAAAAAGTAAGTTAAGATACCTGCGACAAACCAAACAATTAATGAATAAATTTCACGCACAAACCCTTTTGAAAGACCGGATAGTACAGATATAATAAAAATAACTAAGATAACCCAATCGAGCCAGTTAAAACTAGCAAATATACTACTCATTATATTAATCCATAATTAACTTATATACCTACTTTACAGTTTTAATGAATTATCTTAAGCAATCAAGTGATTTATTAGTATTTAGCATATAGATAAATCAACTTTAGTTGTTTGTATACGACTAGAACCTAAGTTCACCCAAAATAAAGGCACTTCTTCTGTTTTATGAAAATGATTAATATATAAATTAAATGACTCTACTACCTCTTCATATGAGTGCATACCAGCAGCAACAATAAAGGCACTTGCTGCTTTCATAAAATTAACCCCATCTTCTGAATGGGGGGAAATATTTAATATATCTAACAATTTACAATACATATTAGCAATACCTGAAACTCCCGAAATAAAAGGCAAACTTTCCTCTAAACATTCTTTTGCAAACTGAGTTTTTGGACTTTCTTTTCTTTTAATATATTCTACACTTCTAACCCAAGGCATAAATAACTGACTGTTAAATACTCTATCATCATGAATTTCCCCAGAATTACCTATTGTATCGTTTCTAAATCCTTCACCTCTATCTCCGGTACTAGAGAGACTTGCCATAATTAATTTATGCCCAAACGTTATATCATTAATAGAATAGTCTTCATGTGTTGGATATATCTGCTCTTGATATAGCTGGTTAATACCTTTTATATTCCCACCAGAAAATGAACTAACTATAGGCCAAAGTATCGATAGTTTAACTATATGATCTGTATCACCACCTTCTAAATACGCTAGCAGTTGATCTGCTGACGAAATATTAGTTTTTTGAAGATCAATCATTGGGTATAATGATTTTCTGTCATTGACAGAGGTTGTAAATAAAGTATACAAAAGTGTTTTATCTGCTTTATCAAAATTAGAATTTATATACCTACATAATGCCTTTGAAACTTTATTTACAATAACTGCTGTATCTAAGTTCTTAATTATCTTAAGTGCCACTTGATCTTGATGTTTTAGTCTTTCTTGTTTACTTTGAGACACTCGATGACTATATTCTAAATTAACTTTTCTACTGGGTAAAAAATCATCACACTGAACTTGATCATCACTTACTTGATCATATTTAATACCTCTAACAAGCATCTGAATTGATGCTGTCATATTAGTCATACCAAACCAGTTAACTTTTGCTTCATTACCACTATGTTTAGAAAGAATAATACAAGTTTTAATATAAGTAGCGACATGATCATTATCATTAATACTGTAATCATCTCTAAGCCGTTTATAATATTGATTGATTGAATCAGAATCTAGCTCACCAGTATTAATTTTTCCTTGAATATCTAAAGCAATTTCATTTAGCGCATCCAAAACCTTACCACAACCATTAGCTAAAGTACTTTTCAATTCAATACCCTGATTTGTAAGTATACCTTTTTTATGCTTACTATATGAACTCCTAGAGTCATAAGATGTAAAATAGTTTGATTGACTAAAAGTTTTTTTTGGCATTACTCCATACTCCTAACAATCCTGTATGAGGGAAAAATTTATAGTACACTACACCTTATAAAAACAAGGCATAAAATTAATATAAAATTCAACAACTACCTAACAAACTGGCAATTTTTTAAAACTTGTGCGACAATTCTTCATAATTAATAAAAGCATATGTACTTAAACAAATATGGCAGAAATTTTATTATTAAATGGTCCTAATCTAAACTTATTAGGCCAAAGAGAACCAGAAAAATATGGTTATACAAGCTTAAAAGATTTAGAAGAGCAACTACTTGAAGTAGCTAATAACAATCAAGTAAGCTTAGCTACATTTCAATCAAATAGTGAAGCTGAATTAATTGATCGAATTCACATTGCTAAAAGTGAAGGTACTCAATTCATTCTATTCAATCCAGCAGCATATACACATACAAGTATTGCATTAAGAGATGCTTTATTGGGTGTTAACTTACCATTTATTGAAATTCATATTAGTAATGTACATGCGCGTGAATCTTTTAGACATTTTTCTTATTTTTCAGATATCGCTTATGGTATTATTTGCGGTTTAGGCTTAACTGGGTATAAATTAGCCCTTAATGCAGCCATTGAATTTATTAAAACTTAAAAACAAATTAAGTGAGTTAGAGTAATGGATATAAAAAAAATTGAAAAACTGATTAAACTTGTTGATGACAGTCAAATCTCTGAACTTGAAATTGGTGAAGGTGAGAACGTCATTCGAATTGCAAAAACAGCTAACCAAGTGGTTCAAGTTGCTCAGGCGCCGATGCCTGTTCAACAAGTAGCTGCTCCACAAGCTCAACCTGCACCTAATATCCCAAGTGATTCAATGCCTAAAACTCAAAAGGAACCAGAGTCTGATTTAAGTGGTGGTGAAATTGTTCGCTCACCAATGGTAGGTACATTCTACCGCTCACCTGCTCCAGGTTCTGATATGTTTGTCTCTGAAGGCAAAAAGGTTAACCCAGGCGATACCTTGTGTATTATTGAAGCAATGAAAATCATGAACCAAATTGAGTCAGAAACAAGTGGTGAAGTTAAAAAAATCCTTGTTGAAGACGGTAGCCCTGTTGAATACGATCAACCATTATTTATTATTGGTTAAAAAGGAGAACAGATAAGTGATTAAAAAAGTTCTCATCGCTAATCGAGGCGAAATTGCACTTCGTATTTTAAGAGCATGTCATGAATTGGGCATTAAAGTCGTTGCTGTACACTCAACTGCAGACCGTGACTTAATGCATGTGAAACTTGCTGATGAAACCGTCTGTATTGGACCTGCTAAGTCCGTTGATAGTTATTTAAATATCCCAGCTATTATTGCTGCTGCTGAACTAACTGACTGTGATGCAATTCATCCAGGTTATGGCTTTTTATCAGAAAATGCTGACTTTGCTGACCAAGTTGAAAAAAGTGGTTTTATCTTTATTGGCCCTCGAGGTAAAACAATCCGTCAAATGGGTGATAAAGTTGAAGCCATTAAAGCAATGAAAGAAGCAAAAGTACCTTGTGTACCGGGTTCTGACGGCCCACTAGGTAAAAATGATAAAACCAACCTCGCTTTAGGTAATAAAATTGGCTACCCAGTTATTATTAAAGCTGCCGGTGGTGGTGGTGGCCGTGGCATGCGTGTTGTCAGAAATAAAGATGAATTGATTAATGCCATAACCATGACTAAAGCTGAAGCAAAAAGTGCTTTTAATAACGACATGGTTTATATGGAAAAGTTTCTTGAAAACCCAAGACATATTGAAATCCAAGTCTTAGGTGATGGTAAAGGTAAAGCCATTCACTTATGTGAACGTGACTGCTCAATGCAAAGACGCCATCAAAAAGTCATAGAAGAAGCACCTGCGCCTGGTTTAAGTGAAAAAGAGCGTAAAGAGATTGGTAAAGTTTGTATCAAAGCCTGTAAATTGATGAAATATCGAGGTGCCGGTACATTTGAATTTCTTTATGAAGATGGTCATTTCTACTTTATTGAAATGAATACACGTGTTCAGGTTGAACATCCTGTCACTGAAGCAATTACTGGTGTTGATATTGTTAGAGAGCAACTACGTATCGCTTCAGGTGAAACCTTTTTACTTAAACAAGATGATATTCATATCACAGGTCATGCGATTGAATGTCGGATTAATGCTGAAGATCCGATTAAAATGCTGCCATCTCCAGGTACAATTAATATTTATCACGCTCCTGGTGGGCCAGGCGTCCGTGTGGATTCCCATATTTATTCACATTATACGGTCCCACCTTATTATGATTCAATGATTGCAAAAGTGATTGTTCATGGACGTAATAGAGAGGCAGCGATTCGTAGAATGAAATCAGCATTAAATGAAATGATCATCGATGGTATTAAAACCAATACCCCATTACATCAAATCATTCTTGATGATAAAACATTCAATGAAAAAGCACCAAACATCCATTATCTTGAATCTCTACTAAAGAAACTGTAAAATCTCAACTCTAATATAAACCTAAAAGGTTTTAGTTGAGATTACTATGCTTTGGAAAGAAATTACATTTACCCTTACACGTGATAATGTTGAAGCGTATGAAGATGCCCTTCTAACATTAGGCGCTTGCTCTATTACATTAAAAGATGCCGAAGATAACCCAATTTTTGAACCTGGTGTTGATGAAACACCACTTTGGAATCAACTACAATTGACTGCACTTTTTACCGAAGAGTTTGACTTAGCTTTAATACTAAACCAGCTTCCTGAAATACTCTCTATTAGTCAATTACCAGTTTATACTACAAAAGCCTACCCTGATGAAGATTGGGAGCGTAGCTGGATGGAACATTTTAAACCAATTCAATTGGGTGAACGATTATGGATATGCCCAAGCTGGCATGAAATTCCAAATCCTAACGCAGTTAATATCATTTTAGATCCAGGATTAGCTTTTGGCACAGGCAGTCACCCAACAACAGAGCTTTGTCTACGCTGGCTAGATAAAACTATTACAGGCAATGAAACAGTTATTGATTATGGGTGTGGTTCCGGTATTTTAGCCATTGCCGCAATCAAGCTAGGCTCAAAAAAAGCAATTGGTATTGATATTGATCCTCAAGCTATTACAGCTTCGAATGATAATGCACAAAGAAATGAGATTAATCAAAATCAATTTAATTTTTTAATGGCTGATAAAATAACAAGTGATGTCACCTGTGATATTCTAATTGCTAATATTCTTGCTAACCCATTAATTCAATTAGCATCTAGTATAGCTAAGCTTGTCAACCCCCAAGGTAAAATAGCTTTATCTGGTATCTTAGAAGAACAAGCCCAATTAGTAATCGAAGCCTACCAACCATACTTTAGTTTTGAACCAATTGAAACTAAAGAAGAATGGGTACTTTTATCTGGCAGACGAATCTAGCTATGATTCAAATCGGACCGTATACGACACCTAACCGCTTAATTTTAGCACCAATGGCAGGTGTAACTGATCAACCATTTAGAGTGCTTTGTCGTCAATATGGCGCAGGTTTAACACCTTCTGAAATGGTCTGGTCACAAGGCCATCTCTATAAAACTAAAAAAACACAAAATCGTATTACTCATGATGGCGAACCAGAACCTATTATTGTACAGATTGCTGGTGGTGATCCTCAAATGTTAAAAGAAGCAGCATTGTTAAATATCAAAGAAGGTGCTCAGATTATCGATATTAATATGGGCTGCCCTGCTAAAAAAGTATGTAATAAACTTGCTGGCTCTGCTTTGATGCAAAATGAAAAATTAGTTGCTGATATTTTAACTACGGTTGTAAAAAGTGTCGATATACCTGTAACACTTAAAATACGCACAGGCTGGAGTCGTGACAATAAAAATGCATTAACAATAGCCAAAATTGCAGAAGATGCAGGTATTCAATTATTAAGCATACACGGACGTACTCGTTGTCAAAAATATACGGGTTTTGCTGAATACGATACGATTTCATTAATCAAGCAATCCATTTCAATTCCAGTCATTGCCAATGGTGATATTGATAGTGAAGAAAAAGCTAAATATGTACTTGAGTATACGAAAGCTGATGGTATTATGATCGGCCGTGCTGCACAAGGCAGGCCTTGGATTTTTAAACAAATACAACACTATCTTGATACTGGAGCGTATTTAGCTGAACCCGCAAATAATGAAAAATATCAACTAATGAAACAACATTTAAATAATCTACATCAGTTCTACGGTGATTATATGGGCATCCGCATTGCTAGAAAACATATTGGTTGGTACTTAGATACAATCAATGACTATCAACAACAAGCCAAAGCATTTAAACGTCAATTTAACCGCCTGGAAACTACTGAACATCAATTTAATGCATTAGCATCATTTTTTAACGATTTAAACAACCTCAATCAACATAAGGTCCCTTTATGAAACCAATTAAACGCGCATTACTAAGTGTCTCTGATAAAACAAATATTGTTGAATTCGCCAAAACCCTGGTTGATCTTAATGTAGAGATTATCTCCACTGGTGGTACTGCCAAACTACTTGAACAACATCAAGTACCAATGATTGAAATTTCAGAGTACACTGGCTTTCCTGAGATGTTCTCTGGCAGAGTAAAAACGCTACACCCTAAAGTTCATGGTGGTATTCTTGCACGTAGAGGTGTTGATGATCAAACAATGAATGAATATGATATACCGCCAATTGATCTAGTTGTTGTTAACCTTTATCCATTTAAAGAAACGATTAAGCGTAACGATGTAACTTTTGACCTGGCAATTGAAAATATTGATATTGGTGGCCCTACAATGCTTAGAGCGGCAGCTAAGAATCATCAAGATGTCACTGTTATTTGTAATCCAAATCGTTATGATGAAATCACTCAAATGTTAATAAATCAAAATGGTAAGCTCGATGCAAACACACGCTTTATACTTTGTCGTGAAACATTCGAACATACTGCAGCATATGATAGTGCTATTGCTAACTATTTAGGTAGCTTACCCAATGAGTCAAAAGAAGTTAACAAGCAATTCCCACGTACTTTAAATTTAAATTATCAAAAACATTCTGATATGCGCTATGGTGAAAATCCACATCAAAATGCTGCACTATATGCAGAAAATGAATTTATTGAACCCTCTTTATGTAAAGCAACACAGCTAAATGGTAAGGCATTATCTTATAATAACATTGCCGATACTGATGCTGCACTATCTTGCGTCAATGAATTTGAAAAAAGTGCCTGTGTCATCGTTAAACATGCGAACCCCTGTGGTGTTGCTGAAGCTGATTCAATCTATGATGCCTATTTAAAGGCATTTGCTTGCGACTCTACATCAGCATTTGGTGGTATTATCGCATTCAATCAAAGATTAGATGCAAAAACAGCTAAACAAATTATAGATAACCAGTTTGTTGAAGTAATTATTGCACCAGAGGTTGAACCTGAAGCAGTAACAATTATAAGTAGCAAAAAGAATGTGCGCTTATTGGCTTGTGGTTATCCAAATAAAAATAACAAAAATGCATTTGATTTTAAAAAAATTCAAGGTGGACTATTAATTCAGGATAAAGATCAACAATTATTTAATGAAAGTGAATTAAAAATAGTTACCAATCAATCACCAACAGATACACAAATGAATGATTTATTATTTGCATGGAAAGTAGTCAAGCATGTAAAATCAAATGCAATTGTCTATGCTAAAAACAATCAGACGCTCGGGATTGGTGCAGGTCAAATGTCACGTGTATTTAGTTCAAAAATTGCTATTGAAAAAGCACAACAAGCTAATCTTTTATTAGAAAATGCCGTTATGGCATCTGATGCCTTTTTCCCATTTCGAGATGGTGTTGATCAAGCAGCTGAAGCCGGTATAAATGCTATTATCCAACCTGGTGGCTCAATTCGCGATCAAGAAATTATCGACGCTGCTAATGAACATAATATTGCTATGGTATTTACCTCAATGCGCCACTTTAAACATTAAAGGAGAAGTTTATATGATTATCTTATCTGGTGATATAGGTGGAACAAATACACGTTTAATGCTTGCTGAATTCAAAAAAAGCTCTCGCTCAAAAGCATCATTTATGAATCAATTAAATATATTATTTACACATACTTATCATAGCGCTAATTATAAAAGCTTAACTGATGTAATTAAACTATTTTTAAAAGATGCCAAATTAAAAGATAATTCAATATTTTCTGCAACTTTTGCTGTTGCAGGCCCTATTGTTGATGGCTCGGTCCAGTTTACAAACCTACCTTGGCTTGTCAAAGAAGAAGAACTTAAAGAAACATTAAAAACTGAGCGTGTTAAATTAATCAATGACTTTGAAGCCATCGGCTATGGTATTGAAACATTAGAATCTAAAGATTTATGTACCTTACAAGAAGGTAAAATAAATAATGATAATTTAGTGGCTGTCATTGGCGCTGGCACAGGCCTTGGTGTTACATTTCTTTATCAAGATGACAAGAAACCAAGAGTTCAACCCACAGAAGGCGGGCATGCTGACTTTGCGCCCGTTGATGATGAACAAGTAGCACTTTTACAATATATGCGTAAAAAGTTACATCGTGTATCCGTCGAACGATTTGTTTCAGGCCCAGGCTTAGTTAATATTTATCGCTATGTAACAGATAATCCACTATATAACCAAAAAGAAAATCCAGAATTAAAGCGTAGTCTTTACTTATCTGATAACCCTGCTGCTGAAATTGCTAATTTTGCTCATATTCATGGCGATCCAATGGCACTACGAGCTGTTGATATCTTCGTTAAAATATATGGTGCATCGGCAGGTAATCTTGCATTAACTACTTTACCTAAAAAAGGCTTATATATTGTTGGTGGTATGGCTCCAAAACTATTATCACAATTATCTGATGGCCGTTTTATCAATGCATTTTGTGATAAAGGCAGAATGAACAAACTAGTTAAATCAATTCCTGTGCATGTAGTACTCAACACCGATGTAGGTATTCAAGGTGCAACAATTTATGCTTCAAGATTGTAAAGGATAAATTCTAGCCTTCTCAATAATATTATGACTTACTTTAGTCACCTCAATCATATGCCCTTGAACTTTAATACAGCAAGGTGCTGATGGAATTGCTTCTAGGTGTTCTGTAATTAAACCTGATAATGTATTTGGGCCTTTAGTTAACAACTTTAAATTTAAATGACGATTTAACTCTCGAATTGTTATACTACCTGCTACTAGATAGGATTGATCAGATAGTTTAGTAATAAACTCAGACGGCTCAAATGTATCGGCAAATTCACCGACAATTTCCTCAATAATATCTTCAACGGTTACAATACCCTCAATTGCACCATACTCATCAACAATAATACCAAAACGCTCGCCTTTACTTTGAAAGTTTAAAAGCTGAGTCTGTAATGATGTTGTTTTTGGAATATAATATGGCTCTTTAATTAATTTTAAAATATCAGCTTTAGTAATACCGTGTTTATGACTATATTGCATTAAAAAATGATAGATATTTAAAATGCCAATAATATTATCAATATTATGTCGATAGGTAATTACTTTTTTATGTGAACAACTAAATATATCCTTGATAAGATTATCAACCGACTGGTTTAAATCAATCGCCTCAATCTTTTTTCTTGGTAGCATTACATCCGATACAGTCATCGTTTCAAGCTCTAAAATACCCAAAAGCATATTTCTATATTTTCGCGTTAATATTACATTTGCTTCAGCAATAACTGAGTAAAGTTCATCTTTGGTGAGTCGATCAATTACATTTGTTTTTGGTATATGAATACCAAAGAGCTTTAAAAGTGAATTAGATGAAAAATTAGCTAACCAAACTATCGGATATAAAAGCTTTAATAAAATTTTTAAAACTAGAGATGCTGGAAATGCAAAACGTTCTGGATAAATAGCAGCTAATGTTTTAGGCATAATTTCTGCAAAAATTAAAATCACTAATGTTAAAAAAACGGTAGAAATTAAAATACCTATTTGCCCAAACCAACGCTCAGCTAATACAGTAGCTAATGCCGCTGCTAGAATATTAACAAAAGTATTACCTAATAAAATAATACCTAAAACTCTATCTGGACGCTTTAAAAGCTTTATCGCTCTTTTAGCACCTTTATGTTTATTTTTTGCTAAATGGCGGGCTCGATATTGATTTAAAGACATCAATGATGTCTCAGAACCTGAAAAAAAACCATAGCAAATAATTAATAAAAAAATAAAAGCTAATATAATAATATCAATCGTCATCTAAAGCGCATATTAAATTTAACCCTCCATAAGTATATCAAAGTACATAATTAGCATTTTTTCAAATATTCTACACACATAAAGTACTTTCATTAACTGATATTTCTTTCTTAAAACCATTTAAGACTTGATGCGGTTTACTATAAAGTGCTTCTATATCTGGATCTCTACCACCCATAAAATAACTTGTCCAGCCAACACTTGTATCTTTAGCTTTATTAAGTTCATCAGCGAAGATTTGAATAAAATCATCTATAGATTCTTTAAAATTTTCAGCGGTTAACTTATCAACTACTTCTGCAACATGACTTGGTACATAATAATAACTTGTGCCATTAAAATTAACAGTTTTGCCTCCGTAGCCAACATATCCTTTTGCCTTATTTTGAGTGGTATTAAGCACTTTTTCAACCAATTGAATATTCAAATCATTACGAACTTCAGATTTACTTTTAACGCCTTCAATAAAGAAAAAGCTGTTATCAATCAAATTTGGGATCGATGTATTACCCAGTACTCGAGTGGTTTGATGATCTTTTTCTAGTATATCATTTGGTTGGCTATCTCTTAGCTCTAATTGAGTACACTCTGCTATTTCATTTTTTACTACATCACTTTCTACTTTCTCTTCTTCTAATAAAGCACCTTTACTGAATTGATCGACTGTTTCTAATTGCTCAGTTTTATCTTGCAATTCTAATTCTTTTGATGCTTCTAAACTATGAAAACTTACATTTTCAGAGTCCGTTAAACTAGCTTCATCATGAGTAACTTCTTGGGGTAAATTTGCTAAAGTTTTTGTTAACCCCATTTGCATCATGAGCATTGGCCCCATACCTGGATTTCTTAATAAACGATTTTGTAAATAAATCCTTCCTGGATGCAATAATGTTGGTTTTTTATGTATCATATCTTGCAGAAATTTTAACTTTTCCATTACTTGTCTTTGCTCTTTTAGGGATTTCTCTTGTTGTTCTATTTGTATTTGCCTTTGTCTTTCAATTTCAGCTATTTTTTCTTGTTGTTGCACTAAAGCTTCGATCACTTGTTCAGCTGTAGGGCGTTCATCTTTTGGTTTTATTATGACATCTAATAAAACTTGATTTGATAAATAAAAGCTAGGATTTGACTGATATACTGTATGCTGAGCTTGTAAAAATTGACATATTTCTTTATTTATATGAGGAAGCCTGAAAATCGTAGCTAAATCTGGCCTAATATTTTTTATTTTTGCATCCTCATAAGGAAACTTTAACTCAATTTCATGTAATAAAAGCGATTTAACTAAAGCGTATAAATCTGTTGAAGCTGAGTAATCAGGTCCATCTGTTTGTAACACTTCAGGTGCCATCATTAATGGCGAGCCACAATACTCTTTATCAACATTATCTTGTGATACGGCAAACCCATAATCTATCAAAGCTACCTTACCATTATCATCTTCAGTAATATTAGCTAATTTTAAATCCCGATGTAAATATTTAGTGCCTGTCTTTGATAATTCTCCTCTATGAAGTTTTTGTAATTGCTCAAATGCTTTAATCGATGTTGTAATTGGAATATTTTGCTTTTGATATTTTTTTTTCAAATCTTTAGGGTTATTTTCATATGGCATTACCATAATAGAATCGCCTTTACCCTTACCTACTTCACCAACATACTGCTTTGAAACTGTTGTATAAGCTAAGCCCACATCAAACGCTATTTGCTGTTCTCTTTTCGATCTTTGTATTTCTTCATTAGATTTTCTTTTACTAGACTTATACTCAATTTTATGTAATGACTGCTCTTGTTGTTCATTTTCTCGAATAACAACTTTTCCATACTGCCCTTTTCCAATGAATGCTTTTGCTTTCTCTTGATGATTGGGTAATGCCCATATTTGACCACCAGCTACAATAAATGAATGATCAAAAGTTATTTTTTTAGTTTGCCCATCTTCATCTTGATATTGATATTCTTGTGGCTGTTTTACCCTACCTATTCTATGAACATACCGACTATATCGATGTTTTAATTTGGTACCTTCGGGCTTATCTTTTAATAGGATATTAATTGCTTTCCATTGTTCAGCTGACACATTAATTATACTCATAATAATCAAATCCTTAATTATTAATTTCGTATGGTTAATTTAACGCTAATTGCTTTTTATGTCACCGTTAGTGACCGCTATAAACAACGATTTATAAGGCTTTATTTCAAAATTTATATTAAGAGACTACCTGTAATTAATAGATTACTATACAAACAAAAAAAAGTTTTATTGCAAAATCAAATATTATTAAATTGCACTTTAACAATATTAAGACTCATCCAAAGTCCATGGACAGACTGAATCTTTAGAAGTTGTCTGAGCACATGTAAAAATAAGTTCATCACCTTCTCTGATTTTTTCAATTGATGAGGGGCAACTAATTTTTCCCCATTGAGTGGTGCAAAAGCTCTGAACTTTAGAGAAATGTATTTCATAGGCTATATGATATTGAAAATGAATATAACCATCATCATCTAATGGAACTACTTCTCCATAGCCATCGGTTACAATTAACTGACCTAAATTTTTTAACGCTTCAGGCTTAATAGTCCCTGAGTCATCAATATACCCAACGGTAATCTGAGTTGAATACATTGGATCACCATAGGTTTTATGCCATTTAGAAAATGTTTCCCAATAATCATCTGTATATGTTTCTACATATTTATTACTTGATGAAGAGCAATCACTATTATTACAGGTTGCACTTGAGACATACATCATTTGATTGACCGAAGGGTCATCATTAACATTATCGGTTAAGTCAAACCATAAGTATTTATTATAAGTATAATGATGTGTTTTTTTATTATCATGCGATGGGTCTTTGTAAGTATCAGTATCAATTTTATTACGATCAAAATTCCATCGATAGTGATAAATATAAGTATCACCTCGATATATAGTTAAAATCTGAAAATTTATATATCCGCCATCACACTCTAAGTCTTCTGATTCACTAAAATAGGCAGTTCGACCTGAAGCTACCTTTAATGGCAAGTTATATTTTCCATCTGAATCATAACAGTGATGCTCTACATCACTAATAGTAATTGTACTTCTGAGGTTATTATGCACATAAAAAGACCTACTACTATAATGATGCTTTGGACCTTTATCTGCATAACTGGTAAACGGAAAAAAGCATATAACTATGATAACTATCATTCGTATTTTATTTTTAAAAATAACCATTATTTAATACTCCGAAAGTTATAAAAAATTATAAATAAACATTTGCTGTGGGTAATGGTTCAGGGGAATCATGTTGCATAGTCCATGGACAGGTTGAATCATTTTTACTTATTTGAGCACAAGCAAAGATTAACTCATCATCATCTTTTATTCTGGCAATAGAAGATGGACAAGTAACTTTTCCCCACTTTGCATTACAATATGCTTGAGTTTTACTAAAATGAATTTCATAAGCTTTATGATACTTAAATGTTACATAACCTTGAGCATCAGGTTCTAATTCAACACCATAACCATCGGTTATTTTTATATCACCTAAATTAACTGACTCAGGCTTAAGCATTCCAGTATCCGCGGTGCTATTATAACTAACTACGATTGTTGTGGCATACATTGGATCATTTCGATATTCATTGAAATAGAGATCATAATTATTAGGCTCATCAAAATATGGACTATAAATCTGTCCAACCAATGGATTTTCTGTATCAGCATATTCTGCTATTCTATCGTAAGAGTCTACATACTTAACATCAGAATAATTTTCTGTAAATTTTTGAGCATTTGATGAACAATCTGTCGTAGCACACTCTGCAGAGGTGATCATCATGATCTGGTTTACAGAAGGATCATCATTTGCATTATCTGTTAAATCATACCATAGTGAATTATTATAACTATAATGCAGTAGTTTCATACCACCATAATTAGGATCATAATATTTATCATCATCAAGATAATCTCTATCAAAATTCCATTTATAATAATATAGGTAGGTTTTTCCTCGATAAATATAAGTGATTTTAAATTTAATATACCCTGAGCTACAGTCTACCTGCTCGGCTTCCTTTAATTCCCCCATTCTTCCTGAAGCTACTTGTAATGGTAAATTAACTTGATAATTCGTATTATAACAGTGATGTTCAACATCTCCGACTGTAATAGTTCCCTTAAGATTATTCTGTATATAAAATGTTCTGTATTTATAAGCTGAAGCTGTTGATATTGCAGGAATACATAATAGACTGATTAATAATATAACTATTCTAAATAAATTAAACACCATTGATCACAACCCTCAAACTACATAAAATTATAAATTATTATTATTTTCACAAACTTGAACCATTATGAACAATTTATGATATAAATGCAATATTTTATATAAATTTTATTTTATTAAAAACAAATTACAGCTAAAAATTAGCAAACTTATATTATTAGTTATTGATATAAATAATATTTATTCAAATAGAGCATTGTAATTTTTTTAATATATATTGTAATTGAAATACTTATAAGAGAGATTAACTGTTGATTACTATTTATCTTCTTATGTATAAACATCAGGTCCTGGTTGAGGTTGAGGGTTGTTATCTTCAGTTATCCAAGGGCACACAGAATCTCCTTTACCTGTTTGAGCACAAGTAAAAACAATTTCATTAGTACCACTTTTCACATATTCAATTGAAGAAGGACATGTTAAAATCAAATTTTTAGTCTCGCAGACTTGTTGAGTCTTAGAAAAATGAAATACATAGCTTTTTAACGTGTTTAATGTTACATAACCTTGGCCATCGGCATTAATAGGATTACCATAGCCATCAGTTACAGCAACGTCTCCTAATTGAATTGATACAAATTTAACTGACTCATTATTACCATTAGGATTGCCAATTGTTATATCAACATCCATTGGCTTAAAATGATGATCAATCGAATCATAATAACCAGCTCCTGGAGTTGAACCCTCTTTAGCAAGTGTTGTAATCAAACAAGCTCCTGTTACTTTAGTACCAGATTGCTCTTGGCAATCTGAATCATATATACCAGGTTGTCCATCAGTTACATCCGTTTGATGAATACCTATTTCCCATTTTTTTAAGCCATATTCATCATCATCAGATGAATAATTACCATCATCATCTAACGGGGTTCTCTCATAATGAAATTCTAACTGATACTCTCCTTGGCCATCAGGCATCTGAGCAGTTGCTCTAAAGTCCATATGCTTTTGACTATTAGCGCAAGGTATCCCTTGATTATTTTCATACTCTGAAAATGATAGTGATGTATGTGCTTTAATAGTTGCAGGAAGGCCCTGCTGTTTATCTGTATTAAAACAGTGGTTATTATAATTGTTTACAGATAAGTCATAATCAGTATTGTTATGAATTGTGAAACTATCATATACCTTTGCATCTGCTAGAGCTGAAATAGGCAAAATGACTATTAAGATTGGCAAAACCAACCAATGTACTTTATTTATTTTCATTATTTAAACAACCCCTGATTTTATAAAATCAATAACCAATCATAATCTGATGATGTAAATATTATGTTTTTCTTTTAATTTATTCAATATATTTAATGTAAATTTTTCATAAAATATTGCATATATATTGCTTTTATTGACAAAGATTAAATTAAATGCATACAATCTTTTAGATATGGATATGAAATTTAACAATAAAGGGAGTTGTTGATATGTACTATCTTGTAAAAGTCATTATATGCTTATTTGTTATAATACCTACATATACTTTAGCGCTTAATAACGATAAGTATTCGATGTATATGACCAATACATTAAATGTCGATCTTGATATGAATGAAACGAGCAATCACTGTATTCATAATAGAGATTATAGCCAACTAGATGATGGCCATATACTTCATGCACATACTAAAGCTATGATTAGCTTTAAGTCCGACTGTGATACAAGCGAAAAAAGGTTATATCTTAAATTTACTGCACTACTAGATGAATCTAAAGAGCTTCCAGATAATACCTATAATTTTATCATGGAATTCCACCATAAAAATAATACGCCTTGGCAAACTAAAATAGAAGATGATGGCAACCCAAGTGTTCCCTTTGCAGTAACTGATGCTCAATGTAAGCAAACAGGTAAATCAGACTCTAAAAACTGTCTAAATACATGGGCTCATGTCGAATTTGATGAAACCATTACAGTTACTTTTGGTGTTCGACCTCTTGTTGATGGACAATATCGATTTGATACATTAAATTTGGGTGAAGTTAGAGTCACAACGGCTTATGGCAAACCTGTTCAATATGATCCAATATCTCATGCAGTAGATTTAAGAGCTCAAGATGGTAAGTATGATATTAGATTTAGCAAAACTCAAAGAGCATGTAAAGTTAGAAGTGGTGAATTAATTTGCCCAACTTCCATTGATTATTATTATACCGTTGTGCCATATGAAGAATTTGTATTTGCTTGTCGTCAAGCTGAGTCCAATGACACTGTTTGTCCTTGGACAACTAAGAATAATGATAATGGTCAATGGCAGTATGCTGGTTATTAATACACTAAAAACTAATGATAGCCTGTTGCAACAAAACCTTGGTTGCCATTAGTACCACTATTTGCACTTGACATAATCCATGGACAATTAGGGTCACCTGATTCAAGCTGAGTACATGTGAATACTGCTGTACCACCTTGGTAAGTAAAATCAACTGATGATGGACAATGAAACATACCTTTTAATGCGGTACATTTTGCTTGAGATTTAGTAAATCGAATAATATATTTTTCATCATACTTTAAGTCTACTCTGTTCGATAAAGGATCAGAGTAGACAGGTTTGCCAAAGCCATCAGAGACAACAACATCACCTAATTGTAAACTCTGTAACTCAATACTATATTCAGCACCTGGAGCAGACTCAATTCTAATAACTAAATCCATATTACCTTCACTGTCACGCCATTTATTTAAACAATCTTTTCCTTTACAAAGCGCTTCTGTTAATGAAAGCATCGTTGTATCTTTATGATCAATTTCATACATTTTAGTTGCCCAAGGTAACTGATTTTCATGTCGCCATCTGACATAAAAATCATAAGTTTTGCCTTCTACTTTTGCATCTCCTAAGTGGGGATCAATCTTAAATGTAATCTTTTTCTGTTTATTCAAACAAGAGAAAAGCCCAGCATTATCATCAGTAAATGTATAAGTTGCTTCACCATATTCAGCATTTCTTGGTTTAGCTGGAATGACTTTAGGTCCATCAGCACGTTTAATACATTGTTTACTCATTCCTGAAACAGTAACTGGTACCGAAAGCGTATTTCTAACATACAAGGTATAATCTGCTTTAGCATAGCTCGATAAAGGTATAATACTTAACGGTATAGTTAGTACAGATATAGCAATAAATCGCTTAAAATTCATTATAATGCAACCCTCAATTATTTACATTTATCAAGTTAAACTATGATATAACTATCAACTTAGCATGTCTGATAATTGTAGCGCAATATTTTACGCATAAAATATTTATAAAATTTCTTATATTTAATTTATTTAAGTTAAATGTTCTAAGTCACAGTCCAAGGACAATTTGAGTCCCCAGAATGTGTTTGAGTACACATAAAAATGACCGTGTTATTCGTATAAACAAAGTCAATTGAAGAAGGGCAATTAATAATTCCTTCCATAATCGTACATACCGATGAAGTTTTTGTAAAACGAATAAAATAGTTTTGATCATACATTATGCCAACATAATCCGTTGACTCATCTATACTTGCTGGCCTACCATAACCATCAGTAACAACAACCTCACCTAATTGAATGGAACGAAAGTTATATTCACCATCATAAGCATAGCTCAATAACGGAATTAATAAAAATATAATGGATAATTTCAGTTTTGAAATAGATAATTTTAAACTCATTGCAAAGCAACCCCAAAGTAATCTTTTAACCTGTAGTAGCCCATGCACAACCAGGATCTCCCCTATGTGTCTGAGCACAAGCAAATACAATTGTATGACCTTGATCAAGATAAGAGTACTCAATAGAAAAAGGGCAGCTAATTAGTCCTTCAATTATTGTACATACTTCCTGGGATTTAGTAAAATGGATCACATATTTTTGATCATATGCTAGATAAATTGGACTATTGGCTGTTAATCTAGTTGCTGGCTTACCATACCCGTCTGTAACAACTGCATCACCAAGTTGTATGGTATTAAAATTATATTCACCATCATAAACACTATCACTATCTGGATTATCTTTTACCTCTATGGAATCTTCACTGCCATCTCCTTCTTGGCTTGCCCAATCACTACCCCAGCAAGTGCTTGTATATCCTGATTTTGCCGAAGTACAGTTAGCATAATCCACATTTAATCTACTTGAAGTTGAATCTTTTTGATACATATTAGTAGCCCAACCAGAACCATTACCAAATGCAAAAGCTCTATTTTTATGTCTCCACCTAATATAATATTCATACTCAGCACCACTTTCTCCAGATAGTCCCATTTTAGCGGTTATTTTAAATGTCATTTTCTTTTCACCATTACTACAGCTTCCTGTCACAATGGAATACGCTTTTTGGCGATATGTATTAGCAGGAATCGTAACAGCTGCCCCTCCAGTACTAGACATACACTTTGAATCCGAGCTAAGCCCTTCAATGGTAATCGGTACATTAAGCCTATTTGTTACTGAAATCCAATACCTTTTATTTCCATCAGCAAAAGAAAGTAATGGTAGAACAAATAATGATGTAAAAATCATGATATATGAGAAATTAAATTTATTTAAATTCATTATAAAACAACCCCAAAGTGATCAATATTTATTAAGCCAGATTTTGAATATTTGAGGTATACTAACATGTCTGATAATTTAGAATCAATTTTTGAAGCATAAAATTATTATAAAAATTTTATTTATTGTATATATTTTAAGTGGCGAAATATCATATTTCTTAATTTAAAATATCTAATGATAGCCCGTTACTAAAGAGTCATTTATCGTACTATCTATACTTTGATTTATCCAAGGACAGTTTGAGTGCTTGGAGTCAACTTGCTGACACATAAATACCAGATTTTTATAATCATTCATAAAAAATCCTTTAATACTGTCATTAGAACAAGAAAGTCCATAATATCCACCTAGATGATCGTATTTTATTTTACAACTGGTACCAATAGAACTAAATGAGAATATGTACAAATCTTCTTCATTTAATACAACTTTTTCCTCTGTATGAGGCTGATGATTAATTTCAATATTCATTCTTCCCAGACCTATTGAGTCTGGTTTCATTGCATAACCATTAGCGCATATAGTTAAATTATATCTAACTGTTAATCTTTGAGGAACGCCCATTTCTCGCCCATGTTTGCTATAATTATTCAATCCCTCATCTAGCCCTTTTGTATCATCAAACCCATGTGTATGCCAATAACTCCATTCCCATTTACATCCATCCCACCAATTTCCTTTTGCTTTACCATCAAATTCAGCATATTCATTTGCAATACCATCTGTAACTCTTAGTGTTCCTTTACTAACTGTTGCAGAGGCAACTTCACGCTCTTCACCAGGCTGAACAATTTCTACTTTTTTCTCACCTATACCCTCATCATTAACTATTACTTCTAATGGAAATGGGCAAGAGTTCTTCATTTTTATTGTATTTATAGTACTGCATTTAAATGCATGTGAAATAGCAGGTATTGTAAGTAACAAACATAATTGCGCACATAATAATACTTTATTAAACTTCATAAACTGCAACCCTTAATTAATCAATATTTATCAAACCAGATAAATTTTTAAACTAACCAAAAGGTAACATCTCTGATAATTAAAACTCAAGGTCTAGCGCATAAAATGATTATAAATTCAATATATAATTATTATAAAAGCTTTCTTTATTTCATAAATAATCCAGATCAAAATTATTCACCGTATCATTATTTATTGCCCAAGGACATTGGGCATCACCTGGTTCTTTCTGAGAACAGGTAAATATAATTTCTTTACCATCTCTTAAGAACTCCACTGATGAAGGGCAATAAATCATTCCTTCAATGATGGTGCAATTATTTGTAGACTTTGTGAATTTGACAAAATACTTTTCTTCATAGTCTAAATCAACAGCCCCTGATAGAGGCTCAACTGGCACAATAGCACCTAAGCCATCCTGAATAATAACATCTCCAAATTGTATACTTGATAATATATATTGATAAGATGCTAAATCAGAGGCACCAACTTCAATATAGGAAGGATCGCCACCATCACGATAAGAATTTAAACAATTTTCATTACTACAAGTCGCCTTTTTAATTACCAATTGCTTTTCTGGATCATTTGCTCGGTCATCATATATTATTGTTTGCCATGGTGTTTTATTTTTATGTTTCCACCTAGCATAAAGCTTATACGTTTTACCTTGTTGCTCAAAATCACCAATTAAAGCAGTTAATATAAAAGTAAGCTTTTTTTCTGAGTTCCAACAACCACCAAAACCATCATTGTCATCTCTAAACTGAAAGCTACCAGTACTTTGAGCCTGAATTTGATGATCATTTCCCAATTGATTTAAATTAACCCACTCAATGCATGAAACATCAGCTGTTTCAACCTTAATAGGTACATTTAAATTATTTTTAATCGTCATCGTATATGTATCATCGGCAAAAACTTTTAATGGTAGAAAACTTACTGCGACAAAGAAAATTTGAAACATTACTCTAATTATCATCTTACTTGCAACCCTATATTTCATTTCAATCATTAATTTGGTTAAAATAATAACTAGACATTATTGCAAATAATAAATGTAATTTCAATTATTTTTTATATTAATTTTATATTTAATTTATTATTATTTTATTTGTGATTTGTAGATAGCTGAGAATAAAAAGCTGATTTAAAATAAAGATTTTTATTTTATGATTGAGCTAAGCCCCATAATTATAGTGATAACTACCATCATTATTTTTTGAGGTTATTGTCGGACACTTTGCTGCACCGTTGTCTACTTGTTGGCACACAAAGACAAGATCACGATGATTATCTAAAAATATGCCCGCAACATTATTATGATCACAAGATAATAAATAATGGCTATCGGCATACTTCATATGACAAGCTGTACCAATTGAGCTAAATGTAAAATCATATCTATCATCTTGGTTATTAAAATTGACTTGCTGTATATCTTGTACCAACCCATTTTTGGATACGAATACTTTACCTAAACCTATCGTTTCAGGATTTACTTTATAGCCATTTTTACAGATATTTAAATTAAATGTATAAGTTGCTTTTTGATCTACACCCCATGATGAATCATGCCAATGCGCATGTTTTATGCCATCATCTAAGCCTTGAGCATCATCAAATGCACCCCAATAAGTATACTCTATATGTGATGTACAACCATCCCACCAATTACCATGTGCACTTGTTTCAATCTTAGCATTACCTTTAACAATACCGTCTGTAAAATAAATAGTGCCATTACTAAAAGAACTAACTTTAACCGTCGCCCCCGAGTCAATAACTTTTGGATGAGTATCATCATTATTTACAGCAACACTTAACGGGAATGGGCATGAATTTTTCATATTAATCACAGCTTCTGTTTTACAGTGAAACGCATAACTTGATAAAGGAAAAAAACTTCCAACTAAAATAATAGCCAATATTAATTGACTTGGTACTCTATTCATGAGAACAACCCCAAAAAATCAAAAATTTAATAATCAAACATTATAATGGAGATATTATGCCAAAAATGAGAATTAATTGCAATTCGATATTAAAAATTAGTTGGAATTTTAGTTAACTCTAGGATCTAAGCTACCAGTAGCGTAACGCTCAAACATAATTTCTAATGAAACTGGCTGAACCTTAGAAGCCATACCGCTTGAACCAAATGCTTCATAACGCGCTTTACAAATATCACGCATCGCTTTTTTAGCTTCCATATTATATTTACGTGGATCAAACTCAGCACGATTGGTTGCCATATAACGGCGAATTGCACCTGTAGATGCCATTCTTAAGTCGGTATCGATATTAATTTTACGAACGCCATACTTAATCGCTTCTTGAATCTCAGTAACAGGAACACCATAGGTTTCTCCCATATCACCACCATATTCATTAATCACTTTTAACCAATCTTGCGGCACTGATGAAGATCCATGCATCACTAGATGTGTATCAGGAATTCTTTCATGAATTGCTTTTACTTGATTAATTGCTAAGATATCGCCTGTTGGTGGGCGTGTAAACTTATAAGCACCATGGCTTGTACCAATTGCAATTGCTAAAGCATCAACTTTAGTTGATTTAACAAATTGAGCAGCTTCTTCAGGGTCTGTTAATAGTTGATCATGTGACAACTTCCCAACAGCGCCAATACCATCTTCCTCACCTGCTTCACCCGTCTCAAGAGAACCTAAACAACCTAATTCACCTTCAACTGAAACACCACATGCATGCGCCATTTCAACTGTTTTAAGTGTCACATCTACATTATAATCATAATCTGCCGGTGTTTTACCATCATCTTTTAATGAGCCATCCATCATAACAGATGAAAAACCTAATTGAATCGAACGCTGACAAACTGATGGTGATGTGCCATGATCTTGATGCATTACAACTGGAATATGTGGATATTCAGCAATAGCAGCCAAAACTAGATGGCGAATAAAGTTTGAACCTGCATATTTTCTTGCACCTGCTGATGCTTGTAATATAACCGGGCTGTTAACCTCATTCGCCGCTTCCATTACTGCTCTGATTTGTTCTAAATTATTTACATTAAATGCTGGCAAGCCATAATTATATTCTGCCGCATGATCTAATAACTGTCTTAATGAGACTAATGCCATCTTCTACAATCTCCTTTATACCACATTACCAACTTGTACAACTTTAATTTTATTCGTACCACCATGTAATCCCATATGATCACCTGAGGTTAATATTACCCAGTCACCTTCTTGAACAACACCTCGTTTAACTAGCTCTTCAACTGCTGAACGGTTAACATAGAATCTTGGCATACGTGTTGAATCAAACTGAATTGGCTCAACACCACGAAACAATGTCATTCGTCCTTTAGTATCTTTATTTCTAGTTAAACCATAAATCGGCAATCGCGTATTTAAGCGCGACATCCAACGTGTACTTGCACCTGACTCAGTTAATGAGACAATTGCCTTAACACTAAGATGATTCGCTAAATTAACTGCAGCCATAGCTACAGCTGTATCAATACGCTCATATTCACGCTCTATGTTCATTTTTTTAACAATACTTACCAAATCACTTTTTTCAGCGGCTTCACATGTACGACTCATATGCTGAATGGTTTCAACTGGATAATCTCCTGCAGCCGTTTCAGCCGATAGCATAACAACATCTGTACCATCTAAAACAGCATTTGCAACATCAGATACTTCTGCTCTAGTTGGTGTTGGTGAGTTAATCATAGATTCCATCATTTGTGTTGCTGTAATTGCAATTTTATCTTTCTCACGTGTCTTTTCTATGATCATTTTCTGAATAGCTGGTACATTTTCCTGACCAACTTCAACTGCCAAGTCACCACGCGCAATCATCACTGCATCTGAAGCATCAATAATTTCATCGACATTAGCAACTGCTTCTACACGCTCAATTTTAGATACTAATGAAGCATACTCCCAACCAGCTTCTTTAATTAGCTGTCTTGCATATTCCATATCTTTACCATCACGAGGAAATGAAACAGCTAAGTAATCAACTTCAAGTTCAGCTGCAAGCTTTATATCTCTTTTATCTTTATCGGTTAATGCAGGTGCTGTTAAACCACCACCTTTTTTATTAATACCTTTATTATTTGATAAAACTCCGCCAACAGTTACCGTAGTAAACACTTTATTACCGTCTACTTTTTTAACTGTTAGTATCACCTTACCATCATCTAATAATAAAGTATCACCTTTTTTAACATCATTAGGTAAGTCTTTGTAATCAATACCAACTGATTTAACATCACCCGAATCATCTGGTTGATCAGCATCTAATATAAATTCAACACCTTTTTGGAGGAGTACTTCTTTATTTTTAAATTTAGCTACTCTAATTTTTGGCCCCTGAAGATCACCTAAAATACCAATGGTTACGCCTAGTTTTTTAGCAACTCTTCGAATCATTTTGATGCGCTGTTTATGATCTTCGGCACTTCCATGAGAAAAATTACAACGAACAGCATTTAACCCTGCTTTAACCATTTTAGTAAGCGTTTCTTCTGATTCACTTGCAGGTCCAATAGTTGCCAGAATTTTTGTTCGCTTAATCATATATTCACCTTATTTTTTGCTCTTCTTTCGAGTATTTCAATTGCAGGTAATACTTTGCCTTCTAAAAATTCTAAAAAGGCACCCCCTGCAGTTGAGATATATGAAATTTTATCTTCAACATTAAATTTTTCAATTGCTGCTATTGTATCTCCACCACCGGCAACTGAAAACGCTGATGATTCAGCAATGGCCTTTGCTAAAATTTCGGTCCCTTCAGAGAAATTATCAAACTCAAATACACCAACTGGCCCATTCCATAATATAGTTCCAGCCTGTGCTAAAATTTGTTCTAACTCAGTTTCAAAGCTTGGTCCAACATCTAATATCATATCATTTGGCTTAATTTCTGATAACGTTTTTATCATTGCCGGAGATTCTGCTGAAAACTCTTTGGCAACTCTAACATCACTTGGTAGTGGAATATCACCACCACGACTATTAACTTCAGATAAAAGTGATTTGGCTTCATCAATTAAATCAGGTTCATATAATGAAGCACCAACAGAATTACCAGTTGCAGCTAAAAACGTATTAGCGATACCACCACCAACAACTAATTGATCAACCTTCTTAGCTAAGTTTTTTAAAACAGTTAACTTGGTTGTTACCTTAGAACCACCAACGATTGCAACTAATGGACGTTTAGGGTTTGATAGTGCCTTTGATAATGCATCAACTTCTCTTGCTAATAATAATCCTGCACATGCAACTGGGGCATACTCTGCAACACCATAAGTTGAGGCTTGAGCACGATGTGCTGTTGCAAATGCATCCATCACAAATACATCACAAGTCTGTGCTAGTTTTTTAGCTAAATTATGATTATTTTCCTTTTCGCCAATATTAAAACGAACATTCTCAAGTAAAACCACTTCACCTGAATGAATTGAAACTTCTTCAGTTAAATAATTTTTAATTAGCTTTACTGGTTGACCTAATAATTCACTTAAACGATCTGCAACAGGTGCCAATGAATAAGCTTGGTCATAAACCCCTTCTTGAGGACGACCTAAATGAGACATTAACATTACTTTAGCATTCTGCTCTAAAGCTAATTTAATCGTAGGAAGTGCTGCTTTTATTCTAATATCACTAACTACATGACCCTCTTTAATCGGCACATTAAAATCAACTCGTATTAAAACACGCTGATCGGTTAAGTCTAAATCTGTTATTTTTACAATATCCATCTTTTATGACCCTTAAAAACAAAAAAGGCATGATTTTCATGCCCTAATTTTACTTAGATAATTAATTTGCTGCCATCCAAGCTTTGGTGGTTCTGAGCATTTGATTAGAAAAGCCCCACTCATTATCATACCAAGAAATTACTTTAACTAATTTATTTTGAACACGCGTTTGTGTGGCATCAAAAACTGATGGGCGTGGATCATGATTATAATCAATTGAAACTAATGGCTCATCAGAATAACCTAAAATACCTTGTAACTGACCTGATGTAGAAGCTTCTTTTATAATACGATTAACTTCATCAACAGACACATCACGATTAGCATTGAATGTCAAATCAACTACTGAGACATTCGGCGCTGGAATACGCATTGCAAACCCATCTAATTTGCCATTTAGCTCAGGTAAAACCAAACCAACTGCAGCGGCAGCACCAGTTTTAGATGGAATAATAGAAACAGCAGCAGCCCTTGCACGACGTAAATCTTTATGAATTGCATCAACTGTATTTTGGTCATTCGTATAAGCATGAACAGTTGTCATTAAGCCATTTTCAATACCTATCGTCTCATTTAATACTTTAGCAACCGGCGCTAGACAATTTGTTGTACATGATGCATTAGAAACCACTGTATCTGATGCTTTTAATATAGAATGATTAACACCATAAACAATGGTTGCATCGACATCTTTACCACCTGGTGCTGAAATTAAGATTTTTTTAGCACCAGCATTTAAATGTGCAGAAGCTTTCTCTTTCGATGTAAAAATACCTGTGCACTCATAAACCATATCTACATTTAATTCACCCCAAGGTAAATCAGCTGGATTACGCTCTGACAATAATTTTATACGATCACCATTCACAAGCATATCATCACCATCTAATGCAACATCTGCATTAAAACGGCCGTGTACTGAATCATACTTTGTTAAATGTACATTCGCTTCTTTAGCACCTAGATCATTAATTGCTACAATTTCTATATCTGATTTGTGCTCACCTTCATAAAGCGCACGTAGGACTAAACGACCTATACGTCCATAACCATTAATCGCAACACGAATACTCATTTAAAAATTCCTCCATTTTATTTGTTATAGTTCCACCAAACTGGAAATAACTATAACTTTACATTTAAACAATTAAGAATAAAAAATTTCCCCATTACAATAATGCTTTTAAAGTTAACAGTAAAGCTTTAACGAGCAAATATTCCTTGTTATAAAACTTAAGCTACACTTGCTTGAGCTGTATTATAAGATACACTTGAATCTGTCATTAAATTTTTCAACCATTTACTAATAACAAAATAAAGTAATGCAACGACTAAAGATATAATGGTTAATATAATAAATGTTTTCATATACATTGGATTAGTTTGGCTTGCAGGTGTATCTGCTAAGTTATCAACATGCCCTATAATAATATTTGAAACAGGTCCTGATAAATTGATACCCATTGCAACATTTAAAAATAAATAGCCTGTAAATAAGCCTTGATGTTTTGGCTTACCCAGTTCACCTGGTAATGAGTAATTGGTAGAGTTAACTCTTATTTCTGATGCTGCTGTTATAAATAGTAATAATGCTGGGAATATCAGCTGTACTGTACCACTTTTAGGCGCAAAATAAATACCAATAGGAATCATAATAAATGCAATCGCCATAATTCCTAAACCACCTGCAATGGTTTTTTCAGAGCGTTGAATACGATTTTTTGTTCTCTGTCTTTGTAAGGCAAAAGCAAAAAATAGGCCAAAGATAATAACGCCAAGTGATTCAAACATATTCACTGTACTTTGTTCGAAATGAACACCTAATATACTTAAATTAGTATTATATTTGACAAAATTTGCAATTCCTGTTGACTGAAGGCCTTGTACAAATGCAAAAATCATCGAGGTTGCTGAAAGAATTAAATAAGCAATAATTTTATTACGATATTGCGGCTCAGATGAAAATGCCATAATAAGCATAAATACTAATATACAACCAAATGCAACATAGATTAATGCTGAACCAATGTCAGCATGATGCATTAAAAATACTGAAATAATAAAACAAATAGCCATAACTAATGGTGCACTGATCCAGCGCAAAATATTTTTACTAAAAGTAGTTGCATAATAAGTCATTTTATCATTCACATAAGGCCATGCTAATGCTAAAAATATTGCACAAATTACAAGACAAGCTGCAGCAGTATAAAACGCATAGCTATACTCATTATAACTCTGAAAGTAACCGCCAATGATAAAACCAATAATAAAACCTAAATTCATACAACTATAATTAATTGAAAAGGCAATACGTCGACGTTCATCATTTTGCTTAAATAATTGTATCAACATCATATTAACACAACTAACATTTAAGCCACTACCAGTAACAAATAACGCCATCCCACCTAATATCACATTGACATCATCCATAGCAACGCCAATTAAACCAAATATTTGCATCAATAAGCTCATGGTAAATAAACCACGAAAGCTCATAATACTACCACCAAGTGAACCACCTAAAAAATGTAAGAGAAAGTTTAGTGCGAAAAAACTAGCAACTAAGATATTTACTTTATCTACCGGCATTCCTCTTGATTGTAAATATAGATTTAAAGTACCCAAAAGAACAGCAAAACCGACCGTTGAAAAGGTTTGAACTGCATTAATATACAATACGCCTGGTGGCATAAAACGTTCACTCATTCATTTATCTCCATGAAAAAATTAACTTAGCTTATTCCTTATAACTCTAATAGCCTAATAATTAAGTCACATAATATTCATTATAAAATAAGCTAAATCAGCCTTACTTAATAACATTCACTACTAGCTGAAGTAGCTATTCTACTTCAATGCCATCAAATTTAGAATGCAAAAATGATATTAATTTTAAATTTAGGAAATATAACTTTAAAATATTATGTAATATCATCTTTATGAAAACTTTATTCTAAATTTATATTTTTTTAATGAGTGAATTTTAAACAATATGATAAATTACAACCTCGACATCAATTAATGTTTGATTAATACAAGGGGAAGCAATGCAAAAATATATTTTATCAGTGGTAGTCTTATTTTCAAACTTGATATTTTTACCTATCAATAGTTACGCCACTCGTGCTGCAGAATATGAAGCAACCATTGAAAATACATTACCTATGACCGTAGAAGTTAATACAGAAAATTGGAATTGTATTGATTGGGTTCAAATAAATGGTAACACTGTTAAAAGAACTGATTCAGATAGCAAAAAATCTGATCTTATATTGACCATTCCTCCTAAATCATCTAGTAAAATAACTTTTAAAAGTTTAGACGATAATGATAAAATTAGTAGGTCATGCTACGGTGGTACATGCATTACTGATTATGAATACAAATGCAAAGATGAATATAAAAAGCTTACATTCAAGATGCATCCATATATTCCACAATCGCAAATGGAAACTTATTCAACTTATGATATGTACGTTAGATTTCGCCATAGGAATAAAAATGATGGTGAGTCCAGATTCCAAGATGATACAAAAAGTGAAACAGGACAAAATTCTGAGCTACTACTCGAGAAATCAATTTGTGTTTCATACACTGGTTTAAATAAAAGCTGCTTAGACACATGGGCATCAAAAACAAAGAAAAAAGATAGAGCAATTGTACCTTTATACTTTAAAATTGGCGGCGGTAGTGAAGAGACAATGTATCATTATAGTATGTCTAGTGTTGCATTAGGTGATGTCACAGTTAAAGATGGTTTAGGAGGAATCGTAGAACCAGACCCTATCACTAAACAAGTTGAATTAAAATATAAGGATGAAAAGTACTACGTAAGCTTCTCTAGATCAACAGCAAAATGCACGCTTAAAGAAGGTATGCTTAAATGTCCTACATCAATCGATTTTTTAAGAAAAGAATCAAATATTATATTTTTGTGTGCCCAGACTGAACATAATCACTCTCACTGCCCCTGGACAAAACTTAGCTAAGCTACGCCATAAAAGGTCTAAACATTCTCAGTTAATGATTTATTTGATTTTAATACTTCATGTGCTAACTGGGTAATATGTTCAACTGTAAAACCAAATTCATTAAATAACGCACTGGCTGGTGCTGACTCACCAAAGGAATGCATAGCAATAACTTTATTGCCTTTTCCTATAATACTATACCAACTATCCGCTACTGCTGCTTCAATTGCAACAACAGGCACATTATCTGGAAATACTTCATTACGATAATCTTCAGATTGCATCTTAAAGATATCCATACACGGCATAGAGACAACTCGAACATTAAGTCCTTGGTTTATTAATTCTTGATAAGCATTAATAACTAAAGTTACTTCAGAGCCAGTTGCAGCTAAAATTACATCAGCTTTATCAGAATTACTACGTAAAATATAACCGCCTTTTCTTATTTTTTCAGCATCAGTTATTTGCTCAACCACAGCTGGTAAATTATGACGCGACAAAGATAAAATTGATGGAGAGCTATTTGATTCAATTGCAACTTGCCAAGCAACTGCCGTTTCAAATACATCTGCTGGACGCCATACGTTTAAATTTGGAATCACTCTTAATGAAGCTAATTGCTCTATTGGCTGATGTGTTGGTCCATCTTCACCTAAACCAATTGAATCATGGGTCATAACATAAATGACTGGTTGTTTCATTAAAGCACTCATACGAATGGCATTTCGAGCATAATCTGTAAATACTAAAAACGTACCACCATAAGGGCGAAAACCACCGTGTAGCTCAATACCATTCATAATTGCACTCATGCCAAATTCACGTACGCCGTAAGAGATATAATTACCACTGAAATCATCATGAGTAATTAATTTTGAATCCTTATGATTAGTTAAGTTTGAACCTGTTAAATCAGCAGAACCACCTAATAGTTCAGGCATTATACGACCTAAATGGTTTAATGCCATTTGCGATGCTTTACGTGTTGCAACTGTTTGTGGATCATTGATTACTTCTGTTAACCAGCTTTGACAAACATCAGACCAGTTCTCTGGCAGCTCACCTTTAAGCTGACGACTTAATTGGGCTGCTTCATTCGGATATTGACTAATATATTGATTATAAAGCTGATCCCACTGAGCTTCTTTCTCTTTGCCTTTTTCCTTTTGATCCCAAGCCTTATATATCTCACTTGGAATTTCAAATGGTGCATGGTGCCAGTTTAGTTTTTCTCTAACCAACTTAATCTCATCTTCGCCTAATGGCGCACCATGAGATGACTCTTTACCTGCCTTATTCGGTGAACCAAAACCAATGGTTGTACGAGCACAAATAATTGTTGGGCGTGTTAAATCACTTTTAGCTTGAGTAATTGCTTGAGTAATTGCATCTGGATTATGTCCATCTACATCCGAAATGACTTGCCAACCATAAGCTTTGAAACGTTCAGGCACATTCTCAGTAAACCAGCCATCAACCTCACCATCAATTGAAATACCATTATCATCCCAAAAGGCAATTAGTTTACCTAAACCTAAAGTCCCTGCTAATGAACAAACCTCATGAGAGATACCTTCCATTAAACAACCATCACCCATAAATACATAAGTAAAATGATCAATTAAATCTATATTTGGTTTATTAAAACGAGTACTTAATACTTTCTCAGCAATCGCCATACCAACAGCATTGGCAAGACCTTGGCCTAGTGGTCCAGTTGTTGTCTCAACACCTGGCGTATAACCATATTCTGGATGCCCAGGTGTTTTAGAATGTAACTGGCGAAAATTCTCAATTTCAGTAATCGGCAAATCATAGCCTGTTAAATGTAATAAGGAATATAAAAGCATTGACCCATGGCCATTAGATAATACAAAGCGATCACGATTAATCCAGTTTGGATTCGTTGGACTATGATTTAAAAAATCTCGCCATAACACTTCTGCAATATCTGCCATGCCCATTGGCATACCAGGATGTCCTGATTTTGCTTTTTGAACGGCATCTGCACTTAACATGCGAATTGCATTTGCTAATACATTTTTTGAAACTGTCATTGTTAATATTCCAAGAATTTAAAATTAAAATAGTGGCACTATTCTAACATTATGCAATTAAAATCGTATAGTTTTTATTTAATTTACTCAGCAATTCTCATTGCAAGAAAGCATCTAAAACTTATTCAAAATACTATCAAGTGCTCTGGTGGGTAGTAGTGTTTTGAGAAACTTAGCTAAATAAGTAAACTTTGTGATGGTATATCTTGGCGCTGGTTTTTCTGAATTAAGAATTTTTGCCACGATTTTAGCAACAACAATGGCTTCTTCATTAAATGGCACTTTTTTATGCTTGCCTACTGCTAATTTTTCATACTGACGGATATGAGCAGAGCCTTCTTTATCTATATTTTTGACTGTTTTCATTGAGTTTGCTCTGATATTACTAGTTACAGGCCCTGTATTTAAGATCGTCATATGAATATTCGAGCCTTTCAATTCTTGTCTCATTGTATCAACCATACCTTCCATCGCATATTTACTTGCATTATATGCACCTCTATATTTAAGCGAGACTAAGCCTAAAACAGAACCATGTTGTATAATTTTACCATAGCCTTGCTTTCTCATAATCTTCAATGCCATCCGTGTTATGTTATGAACTGCAAAAAAATTAGTCTCAAATTGCTCTCTAATATATTTTGTTGGAATATCTTCAAGTGCACCTGTTTGTGCAAAGCCTGCATTATTAAATACAACATCTAATTTGTTATTTGTTTTAGTTAATATATCATTGAATGCATAAGTAATTTGATCTTCATTATTAACATCAATTAAATAAGTATTAAAGCCTTCACTTTTTAGCTTTTCAACATCTGATGGTGATCTTACTGATGCAAAAACTTCATGGCCAATTTCTTTTAAATATTTTGCACAGGCATAACCGATACCACCATGCGAACAACCTGTTATTAATATGGTTTGTTTTTTCATATGATATTCCTAATAGATTTAGCACTCACATATTTGCGCTAAAGAATTTAGGAATAACTATATTAAATATCAATGATATACTCAAGCGTTTTAATTTGGAACTATTAGATTATCTTTAATCTTGATAGATATTATATTTACAAGATAAGCCAATCATTTTAATTTTAGATGCTGACTGTGAATCAAATTCAAAATGTACCTGCATCGTATCTGGTGAATTTGAGCCTGTAAATTCAAACTTCTGGCCTATCTTTTTAATCACTTGAGAGTAAGTACTCATACCCAACATTGGACCTGTATAGTACTGTGTAATTTCAATAGAAAGCTTACCAACTTTAGTTTTAGCTGGGTTTAATTTAGTTACAGAACAAAATACTGTATTAACTCGTTTTGGAAAGGATAAGCATTTATTATCTCCATCAGATAAATCAATAGAAAACTCTGCACTTTTGAGTTCTTCGCAGTTTGAACTATCGGCAAATAAAATTAATGGACTAAAAACAAGTAGACTAAAAAAAAATAAACGACCACAAGCAACTATCTTATTCATAATAAACCTTTTAATTTTTATAGCTTGCACTTTTTAAACTTGCTCTTAGGTAATCTTCAATATCTAAAGCTATTGAAGATACATAATTTTTATTTGACCAGCTATCTTGTATTTTAGCAAGTTTGCTATAAGAAATAGCGTAGTTTATTTTAATAATTTTTAATATGGGCCTACACCCAGGTGAATTTATATTTGGTATTTTCAATTAATCGCGTTATAATTATTAACAGATGATAATTAAATGGTAATTATTGTGAAACGTGATGCAAGCAAGATGAAACCGTTAAAAGTTGGTATTATTTCTAAAAAAGATTTTCAAAAGCGTGCTTTATTAATTGCTTCAGGCAAATATAAACCTAAGCCAAATGAACCAAAAATTTGGTTTAATTCTGTAAAGTCATTAGCTGAGGTTTTAAATGAAAATAATATGCAGTTATTGAAATTAATAAAAACACAACAGCCAAACAGTATTAAAGAGCTTTCTCAACTTTCAGGTAGGAAATCTAGCAATCTAAGTAGAACGCTTAAAACTTTAGAAAAATATTCTATTATTGATCTTGTTAAAACAAAAAGAGAAGTTAAACCAATTGTCAAAGCAACTGACTTTAATATTTCTCTTTCAGTGGCATAAAATCACTTTGAACCACTTTCCAAAACCTTAACCAATTTCGTCCTTGTATAGGCTAACTTAAAACCAAATCTTTCACAGTTTCTTTGTGGAATGCTACCAGGGGTAAAACCTGCAACGACAAGTTTACAACCATGTTTTTTAGCATACTCGATGCGTTTAGCAATTAGCGCACGCTGAACACCTCGCCCCCTAAAATCTAATAATGTACCACTTAAATTAAACTCACAAATACCATTTTCACCAATAGCAATAACACTACCGCCGACAACAACACCGTCTAACTTTGCAATAAATGCTGTTACATGATCCATATTTGCATAACAATCAAAATATCGACTTAAGCTATGTGAGGTCGTTGAATCTCTTTGTGTATAACCTAAAACGGTTACTGCATGCCAAAGTTTAATATCATCAGTTTGCTCAATAATCACATCAGAAGGTAGTGAAATTTCAGGCAACTGTTTGGTTAAGTCTAAATACATCACATTAACATATTCAGTTAATGCATAACATCTTGATTTAATAAAATATAAAATACTTGAATCTGCTAACGGACACAGATCAATTACCGTATTAACATGTCGTTTTGTATAAATTTGCTCTATTAATTCCAAAGTCTCTTTAGTAACTTTTCCATTTAAACCAATACCAATGGCTTTGCTTAGAAGATCATCTTCACCACAAAAACTTGCAATACCCCCTTCAATATCAATGCATGATGCCTGCATTTGAGGATATAATTTAAGTGAGGTTAATGTATATTGACGTGCATTATAAACCATCAAAGCTTCAATTTGTTTTGCTAATGATTTATCTGCAAACATATACACTCTCCCAATAAAATAAGCTTATTCAAGCTTAAAGCTAATCTTTAAACTATAGCAAAAATTTATCCAAATACTAGCTAGGTAACATTCAAATCGATTTAATATCTAACTTCTCTTTAATATATAAATACAGTGCATTATGAATTTGTGAAGTTGGATGCACTCGATCCCAAAAAATATAATTTTCTGGATTGCTACATAATTGACCTGAATTTGCTACTAATACTGCACTACGAATATCAGCTGTATCTGGCAGTTGATTTAGTACATTAATAACATCTGTTGGTTGATCAACATAATATTTGTTAATCAGTGTCTGTAATTTTGTTTGGCTATTATTACTTTGAGTAAGATTTGATACGCCAGAAGTGGTGTACCCACCATTCCAACATGACTGAGTATTCAATGCAGGATTTAATAATAAATGATATTCTTGGTTAATCTGATCAGTTTGATTGATTAGTTCATCAAACATTGATGCAATATCAATATATTTAAACATCATGCCACTATTAGCATAACTTGACTGAAGTGAAGCAACCATTTGTTGTAACTTTTGATTATGCATTAATGCTAATGCATGTGTTGAATCAGTATTTTTTGAATCAAACTGCGACTCAGGCGTAAAACTTATATCTGGTAAACCGATTACAACAAACCGCTTAACTCCATAGTTAATTAAATTAGTAATCGTTGATTGAATTTGATTAATAACACTTGAAGTTAATTGATCAACCTCTTGATTACTCATATGCGCTTTAGCTGTCAAATAATCATTAGCACCAATAAAAATAATCGCTAACTGCTTATCTTGATTTGTCCACCCCTTTAGTGTTGTATTTAGTGTATAAGTATTATATTCACCTTCTAATGAATAAGGTAAAGAACCCGTTACATCTAATACAGTCGTTGCACCACCAACAGCATAGTTACTTGCTTCAATACCCTTTTCTCTTAAATCATTTGAAAACTGCACAGCCCAAGTATCACCATTAGAAAACATACCATCATAATAAGGTGGTGACTGAGGTATGACACCTAATGTATATTCATGTAACGTACCTTTATCACTTAAACTATCACCAAAAAATATCACACGTTCAATGCCATTAAATAAATTACTCTGGCTTAAATCAATCTTACTTTTACAGGTTGCAATCGTTACTGTTGGTGTGCCATTCCAACTGTGCCAACTCATTGATGGTTGATCAATGTAAATATCCCCTTTCAAATCTCGAGAATCCATATAATTACCCCAGGTGTCATCATGCAACCAAACGATAAGAGAACCAAGCTTGTCTCCTCTATCTGAAGCAGCTTTTATTCCAACGCTTCTATCTTTAACATAGGATAGTAATTTTTTAGTTGATGACTGAATCGTAGCTTTCGTTTCTATATTTGTTAGATTATCATCACCCATTGAAAAAGTTACTGGATAAAAACATCGGTTTTCGACATCAATATTGATACCTGCAGATGCAAACGTAATCTTTATAGTACAAAGCATTCCAAATAGAATATTCACTAAAAGTTTTTTAAAACTTAACTTATGATAAATAGCTTTCATTGACACATCTCCATTGTATTAACAATATACCATCTAATCACAAGAATATATAATATACAAATAATTATTATCTAAGTAACTTCGTATACTATAAATTAAGAAATATGACACTAATATCGCATATGCAAAAAAATAATTTAATATTTGATATGCCTTAATGATATTAATTAAGCAAACAAATAATCAAATGTATAAATTCAATCAAATAATATATAAATATTTATAAATCATACACTTAAATAAATAACAAAATGATACTTTTTCAACAGCAAAATAATATTAATCAGTTTAACTATGACATTAAATTTAGGTTATCAATCATAGTATATCATTGACTAAACTCATTTTTTTTGTCAGATTATCTTACTGTGCCTCACAACGGTCATATTTTTATACTGAAGCACCCAATATTACTGTTTAATAATTGTTCTCTATACAATTGGACATCAAAAACAACTTAAATAAAAGGATTAAATAATTTATGGGTATGAAAAAAAAGCAAGTTGGTTTATTCTCAGCAACCGCTGCTAGCGTATGCTGTATTATTGGAAGTGGATGGCTTTTTGCATCCTATTATGCAGCTAAAAGCGCAGGGCCTGGAGGCGCCTATATTGCCTGGATATTAACTGCATTGATTATTTCAGTAATGGCACTTGTTATGGCTGAAGTTGCAACAATGTATCCAATGCGTGGTGTTACAACTAGAATGAGCGCTTTATCCCATAATAAAACCTTTGGTATCTTTTTTGCATTTTCGAACTGGATGGGCATTGTTGCTGTAATTCCTACAGAAGCCCAAGCAAGCATTCAATATTTAACTAGCATTTCTCACTATGCTCAAACAAACTGGATGGCGAATGGTTCATTAACGCCTGAAGGTTTATTTATTGCCTTTTTACTGATGATAGTCTATTTATTTATTAACTTTTTTGGCATTAAAATTTTCTCTTATATTAACAATTCTATGACTATCATTAAGTTTTTTGTTCCACTATTCACAGCGATTGTATTAATTGGTAGCGCTTTTCATCCAGGGAATTTCACAGCTTATCATAATACATGGATACCATTTGGTACTGGCTCAATTTTCACTGCCATTGTTGCTGGTGGGATGATCTATGCATTTAATGGATTTCAAATTGCGTTATCATTTGCCAGTGAAATTAAAAAGCCAGAACGCAATTTACCTTTGGCAATGTTTTTCTCAATTATTGTCTGCTTAGTGATTTATTTATTATTACAAACTTCGTTTATTGGTGCGGTTAATCCACAAGAAGTTGTTACAAAAGGTTGGGCTAACTTAAACTTTAACTCACCATTTGTACAATTAATGATTCCACTAGGCTTAAATATTATGGTGATGATTTTATATGCTGATGCCGTTGTATCACCATCAGGTACTGGTATTGCTTATTTAGGCGGTACCTCACGCATGCTCTACTCTATGGCTTCAGAAGGTCAAATGCCAAAATACTTTGCCAAGCTTGATCCAAAATACTATTTCTCAAGACGTGCGATGTTTTTTAACTTTATTCTAGCTAGTGGTCTACTTTTATTATTTCATAGCTGGGCGGCATTAATGGTATTAGTCACAGCATTTCATGTTATTGGTTATATGGCAGCACCTATTTCATTAGTCGCACTTCGCAGAAGTGAGCCGAATAAAAAACGTCCATTTAAAGTACCTTATGCACATATTGTTGCGCCAATATTGTTTTTTGTTTTAACTATGTTATTAGTGTTTGTTGGCTATGTTGATATGATGAAACTTGCTTGGTTTATGACAATTTTACTTGCTATATTCCTTGTGATTAATTCAGGAAAAAACCATCAATATACAATGAAAGATATTTTATCGACTTCTTTACCAATGCTTATTTATCTTTGGATAATTACATTTATCATTGGTTTTGGTCCAGAGGCGTATAAAGGTCATGGTATCATTCCAGAGATTGTTTTCTACCCATTAATCTTTACCACATCTATTGTATTCTTTCACTGGTTTACGCATCCAAAATTAGTTGATCTATGTAATGCTTTACGTAAGAAAGATACGATTGTTGTGGAAGATTAAATAATTCACTTGACTGATATTTTATAAAAAAATCTGCAATATTAAATCAAATTATTTCAAATTACACTCCGCTTTGTCCAAACAAAGAAGGAGTTAATCAAATGAAATTTGGAGAAATAATAGACAAAGTAAAGCCTAACAAGCTAGACACTCTAAGCTCAAAGGTATTACAATTACTTGGTCAGCGATATATTGAAAAGCATAGTAATCACTTTTTGGCAAACCACACCAACCAACCTATTGCAAATGAATTAATTAAATATGCTACAAAGTATCCAAATGCTTCAGGGCTACATAATGCGTGTGCATTAGTTAACTGTTTAGGTATGATAGAAAATCGCCCTGGCTGGATGTCAGAAAAAATATCTTTTCTATTAAACAAAGCATTAGGAGCAAATATTGCTCAAGAATATACAATCAATCATGCCATTCTAAAAAAAGAACCTAAACACTTAAAAGATGAATTTGTTGATTTTCTAATAGAACATCATCCCCAACTTAAAAACTATAGTTCAAAACAGATTATCAATAATGATTTACCATTTTATGATACATCTAACAATAACCATGATAGCGCAATAAACCATCAAAACCAGCTATAAGTTTTTAAACGAATGATATAAATTTACCAAATTAATATTAATAAATAGATGCTGGCGTATTACTTGCATTTTTTAATGAAATCCATGGACACTGAGGATCACCTGACTGTGTTTGTTGGCACGTAAGTACTACGTTATTAATATTATAACTTAAATAATTTCGGCTAATATAGCCAATTGTAGAGTCACATGTAAGTATATTATCAGAAACTACACATTGTTTTGTTGTTCGAGTAAAACGAAGAATATACTTATCCAATCCACTATATCGAGCTGGTCGGGGACTATTTAAATCAGTACCAACTAATGGTGTCAATATATTCCCATAACCATCTGTAACTGTCATATCACCCAAACCAACCGGTTGAAATTTATAGCTAGTTTTTAGAGTTATATTTAAATCCATATCATCTTTATCATCTGACCATTTATTTAAACAATCTTTTCCTCTGCAAGTTGCACTACTTACATACGTTAAATAATCAGCTGATGGATAACTATTAGTATTCATATCATATGCCCCTGAAAAATTACCAACCATCCTCACTGGTTGAATTAAATTACTCCAATTACCATTATTTTTTTGATGTACAAATGTAAAAAAACTATCATTTTCCTGATTGATTGAATCATATTTATTAGAACCATTTATAAGTGGAAAAACACGTATTACAATATGTTTTTGTGCATCATTACAATTATTATTATTTGAATCATTAAAGCCAAAAGTTACAGAACTGTTAGTCTTAACAATCCCACCACCACGTATAGTGTTTGCATTATTTTCTATACACCAATCTGAATCTGACATTACATAAACATCATAATTCGTATTATTTGTTATTTGTAATTTGTAACGAGCACCTGCATAAATATTATTAAAGATAATATATACAGTACATGTAAAAATTGTCATTAAAAATTTTATCATTCTTATTTAACCCCACTATTTAAAATATTGGTTAAATTTTATCAATACAAAATAAAAATCATATTAAGAGAATTTAGAAAAATATTAGTTTATTTAATTATAAGTCATTAGTTAAATATTGAGATTTTAACGATTAATTTACAATTTATTTTTCAGCAATCATTTGTAAAATCACTACCGACCGATAATTAGATGATCGTTATTGGTTATTAATTCACTTAAAATTAGTAATAAAGGATTTTAAAATAATGACTGATAAAATAAATAATTTTTTTTCTAATATTAATTTTCAAAATGATGTGATTAAATATGCTAAACTACAACACCTAGAAGAAAACTTTCAATTTATACTTGAATCTAAAAAGATCTGTGATACAGACAATGCAAATAATAAAAATAATCTTCTTGAAAAATTGTATAACACTTATCTTTCAGAATCAGCCATACGTGAAGTTAACATCAGCTCTCCTCTCAGAAAACAACTTTTAGAAGGTCCTAGTATCACGAATCCAAATTCACCATCTGCTGATCTAAAAAACATTTTAGATAACTCAAATTCATTACGTAGTCACTCCCTAAGTAGCATACAAGACCCGGTCATTGAAACAAGCTCCAAAAGCAATAGTAATTCCTCAGATTATTCCAAAAATAAGTTTTCCTACCCAAAGACTGATTTTGTATCAGATCCTAATTCAGCTAATAAAAATAGTAAAATAACACCTTATTTTATTGATACTCAAATTGATATAAATTCCAGAATTTCTTTATTAGACAAGGCTTGTAATGAAATAGAACAATTAACATTCAATAATCAATACCAGTTTTGGTCACAATTCTACACTCAATATCCACAATACGACATAAAAAAAGGCCAAAAAATAAAGAACAACCCCCATATTTTTTTAGAAGAACAAAACAATCTACAGGCTAATACTGAGCAGGATAAATCTATTCAATGCTTGGAATGCACAATACTGTAATCACTTAACTTATCACTAACCATTCAAATTTGAGCTACATATCAATTTTTGCCATTTTTGAATCGTCTCTTGACTAAAATTATTTACATACTTTACTGAAGCAGTATTATTTTGCCTTGATATTAAATTTAAGTGATGGAAAAACTCTTCTTGAGGTAACACAATAAATTTTCTTTTATCTATTATAGTTTGATTAATTGAAGCTAAGTCAACCTGAAACATATCAGCAACAATTTGAGTATAATCAATTTTATCCGAATGTGTAATATATTTTAATTTGTTAATTAAATCATGCTTATAAATATAGGTTGTTCTAATTTGAACATCAAAAATTTTCTTTATCTCTGTATTTTTTATTTTTGGAAACTGAGCTAGTAAAAACAATAATTTAATTTCATTTTTAGTAAATTTTTCATATTTATAATTAATAGCTCTAATATTTTGAAAGCATGGGTTTGCTAGTAACTGATGAAAACCAAAATCGATATTATTAATAATCCCTGTTACTCTACCCCTTGCAATCAATGGATAGCGCTGCAAGGTAAACACACCGAATTTATCTTTTGAAAAAAGAACACCATAAGTTGTTATACTTTCTTTCCTATTTTCAAAAATAGACAATATATCATTAGGTAATGCGCTATAGCCTAATGGAAATGCAAACTGTTTAGGTTCTTGATTTAACTTATTTGCTAAAATAGTACGACTTTCTCCAAGATGCCGACTTAAAAATAAATCAGAAAATAATACTTCACCAGCTAACGTTATCATTTCAAATTGTTTTTTGACTAAATGCTTTCTCATAGTAACCCCGGTTTTATCATTAAATTTATTGTTAGTATCTACTTCACAAATGTATCTAGTATGCAAAGTTCAACAAATAATATATAAATAATCAGATATGCAAACTAAGGAAAATTGCAGATTTCTTAGTTAAGTTTAAAACTCATTATTTTAAATTATTCACAATAAAATACTGCCTAGCTTTTAAAGAAATTATAGAAATACTAATAATATCAAATTATTTTATTTCTTAGCCTTTCTAACAGATAAAACTAAGATTTTACAAAAAAATATTACATTTACATCAAATCCAAAAAAGATATTCTGGTCAAAAACAAAACAAACTACAACAGCATTAACAAAACACTTAAAAAATAATACAACTAAAAACAACACAAGGTACAGTTATGAGTGGCATGTTCAATAGTATTTGGGGTAGCATACCAAAAAGTGATCAATCGATCTCTATCCTACAAGAAGTATTTGGTGTTAATTTAAATACCATATTATCAAATAATATCACGTCAGAACCTACACTTTTTGGTTACCTATTCCAGTATTTCAATGCTGGCTTATTAGGGACAATTATGATCATATATGCTTATGTAATTATTGTCGGAACAATTAATTCAGCTCAAGATGGAAAATTCCTAGGAAAAAATTGGAATTCTGTTTGGGTAATGCTTAGATCTCTAGGAGGCGTTATATCAGCAGTTCCATTTCAAACTGGTTATTGTCTTGCTCAGTATATTATATACGCTATGATATCAACTGGTGTTTCATTTGCTGATTACTTATGGGCAAGTGTAGTAGAGAAAGTTGTTGATGGTAATGTACCACCTGTTGTCAGTAGCGAAGTTATAAATAACATTGAAACATATCTTGCTACTTTCATGATGAGCAATCTAACACGTCATATAATAGATGATAGTGGCATTTATGTTAAAACAGACAAAAATAATCTAAACAACGCACCTTGTATACAGTCATCAGCCACAACTACTAAATACATATATATTCCAAAACCATATATTCTAGATAGCAATGGAAATCGTAAATATGTCACGATACCCTACTATGGCGATGGTAGTATTGCTGGCCTAGATTATGTCCAAAAATCTATAGCCTTTAAACCAATATCTTGTAATATTAGTTTTACGACGGATGCCAATAATGGATTTGTATCTACTTACTATATGCCTTTAATCAATTCAGTTTCTAGCACTGACCCTTCTGTGAAACCACTTGAAATTTATTCATCTTATTTACAGCAAGGGTTAGCAACATGGTCGTTCTTAGGTCCAAGTTATTACGTTCAAACACAATTAAATACCGTTGACTGGCAAGGACACTTTACGATTAACCAAATGCTTAATCAACCAAAAGATGCTGAAATTGAGAATATTTTTCATCGATACAGTGTTACAGTTCCTGCCTACCTCACTGCTAATTTAGTAACTCAACCTAATTCCTTAGATACTGCAGAACCTACAGCTTTAGATAACACAGCCAATGCTATTATCGTTGCTCTACAAAAAGAAACTGGTAATGTTGTCCCTGGATGTGATGATAGTGATACAAATAGCCTTTGTTATCAGGCTAAAACTTTTGGTTGGTGGAATGCTGATCAGCTGTATCTTAATTTTGATAATGCTCTAGCTACTAACTTAACCAATTTATATGCTAATTTTTCTAAACTTTCTGATGCAGCAAATAAAGTATCTAATAAAACATCAATACCAATTGAATATGATAAAATTGCTGTAAATTATACTCAAAAAACCACATATGTTGGCGATATGCTTGCCTATGGGACAACTGAATCATTTGATCCTACCATAAGTAATGGTAATCAATTAACTACTATAGCAGACTTAAAACCATATAAAAACTTAAGTAAATCAGCTACTTTTGTCACATCTATGGATTCTGTCCGCCAACTATTTAATCAAATTATTAAAGATTCATCTATCTCTGATGATTCTCAGGCACGTTACACTTCTGAAGTTAATTCACTTTTAGTTGATGGCATGAGCTTTGAATATGCTCAATACTTATATATAATTTCTTCCTTAGTTAGCTCAGCCTATTCTCCTTATATATCCGCTGATGATAGCAGTCAAAAAACTCAGCTAGCTGATGATATATTGAATAAAACGATCATACCCGTTATAAATTTATTCAGCTTTTTTAGCACCAATATGGTTAACTTTGGTCCAACACGACCATCATCAGTTAATACAAATAGTGTTACTGACCCAGCACAACAAATGCTAACTGCTATCTTTGACAAAATTGGTACAAATGGAAACGCTGGTGAGGTTGGTGGATTACTTGGCGCTATTTATAATATTGGTAGCACCTGCGATAGTGATGACGATCAATGCAACTATGCTGCACAAAATTATAGCATGGTGCAAAATGTTCAAGCAATTGGCATGTCACTGATTGAAGGCACGATTAACAGCATGATTGGTGTATACTCTCATGCTGTTGATGAATTAAACCAAATTCAACAGTCTGCTAAAAGCCAAGCCGACAGTGCAAAGTCAAACGCAACAAAATACACTATTATTAATGCAGCCACCCTTGGCGTGGCTAGTAGTACACTTAATGCTCAAATAGCTTTAGAATATTCTCAAATTATGTTTAATGTAACCATGCAGATGGCTAGATTTTCATTAAGTTTAATGTGGTTACCATTAATTTTATTTGTATTAACCTCAATTTTCAGTATTGGTGTTTCATTTGCATTAATTATTCCTTATACTCCTTTTATACTTTTCTGGGCAGGCAAAACAGCATGGCTTTTACTTGTTATTGAAGCTTTTGTTGCTGCTCCAATTGTTGCACATGGACTTGCCTTCCCAGAAGGGCATGATGTATTTGGTAAAGCACAACCTGGTATCAAAATTGCTATTAATTTGACATTACGCCCTGTTTTGATGGTTGTAGGTATGATTTGCGGGATTGGGCTGACCTATATTGTCATTGGATACTCTGCTGAAGGTTTTCATGCAATAACCGACTCATTACTAAATATGTTGCCAGTATCAGATGGTTCCGATGCTGCTAATATTGCCCGTGGCACATTCTCTGTTTTGATTATATTTTTATATGCAACCTTTTTAGCCATGGCATTTAGCAAATGTTTTTCTTTAATTTATATTATACCTGATAAAGTATTGCGTTGGTTAGGGGCTGACAGTGGTGACAGTGGTGGTGAAGCTGCAATTCAAGAATTTAAAGGGGCTGGTATGCAGTATGCTCAAGGTATGGCTCAAGCTGGAGGACAAACCATGAGCCAAGGCATTGAAAGTCAGAAACAACTAACTCAATCATACAACCAAGGTACAATTGACACCTCAAAATCTGAATCACAACGAAACTTTGCAGCTTCAAATGATGCAGCCAAAGCTGGCCAACAAGCCGCCAAAATGATTATGGCTTAATCATAAATAATCAAATAAATCAATAGCAAACTATTATTTTTTTATACGATTTTATTTTATCTAAACAAAAAATAAAATGGTATGTGATGTATCACTAATTAAAAAATACAACATAAAAATACCAAATAACAACATCTAGGCAAATTCAATAATTAGTAGGGGAATATACTTGTGGAAAAATCAAAAATCAAAAAAAGTGAAATAGATGAAATACTTAAAAAAGCTAAAGAAAGCGGCACATACAATCAAGAAGATCAAGATAAATTATTTGCTTATGCAAAGCAAGAATTTGGTTCAAAAAATTCAAGACTCAATAACTTATTTGATACATTAAAAAATGGAAATCTTAAACCTGAAAATCAACAACAATTGGTCAATCGAATTACAGGTGAACCACCAACATTAAAGCAAATAGCTCAGCAACAAAAAAATGAAGAACAACTTGAAAAGAAGCAAAATGGACGTCTAATTGAAGGGTTCGGGACTTTAGGAATAGCCATTATTTTAATATCAAAGCTCTTCAAGAATAATGAGGCTAATTCAGATACAACAAAAGAATTTATGAAGCAACTTGGCAATATGTTTAATAATAATTTAAAACCAGAACAGCCCCCGTCATTATTTTTAGATCAACAAGAGCGACATGATCAGGCTTTGGAAAAACAAGCTGCTTCAAATGGGTTAAGTGAGCTAGCACCATCATAATAACAAACTACATGCAAACATATTTAAAAATAAAGATTTTTAGCGATTTTTTACAAGTTCTTTTTGTGCAAAACTCAATCAAAATAAAAATAAATAAATAGTTAAAAAGTGAAATGTTATGTTTGATAAAATATCTAACCTCTATAATAGTTTTGTAGATTATTTCAAAAATACAAATTCTACAAATCAACAAGCACCAGAACCAGAAAAACTTTATAATGCAGAACCAGCTGAAGTACAAGAACTTAATGCTAATGCTAGCAATCAAAAACCACAATCACAATCACAATCACAATCACAATCACAATCACAATCACAATCACAATCACAACCAGAACCACAACCAGAACCACAACCAGAACCACAACCACAACCACAACCACAACCACAACCACAACCACAACCAGAACCAGAACCAGAACCAGAACCAGAACCAGAACCAGAACCAGAACCAGAACCAAAAGCAAAAGCAAAAGCAAAAGCAAAAGCAAAAGCAAAAGCAAAAGCAAAGCCTAATGCTAATAATAATGGAAATGATAACAATCAAAAACAAGAACAAAGTACAAACTCTGTTGATGTAGAAATAGAAAAATTAAAAATTTTTTATAATAAAAATAATCCTAATAACATACTTATTAACAACGCCCCTTCTAGTAGTTATAATAATTTTAATATTGACAAATTATTTAATCCAAAAAATAGTGAAAAAGAAAAAGCAGAATTATTATATGTAAGCCTTAACCATTCAGCTAGAAAAGAGATTATAAATAATATAGATAAAATTGAAAGCAACGACCAGAAAGACTGGCATAGAGAATTTAAGAACTATCATAAGGAATTTAACAAAGCTACTGGAGCAACAATCAGTGGTAATTTTTTAAATAAAAATACTGATGTAATAACACAATTAAGAAACATAGATCTTTTTAAAGAACAACATAGTAATTTTTTTAAAAACAATTACTCTTATGATATCAAGAAAACTAATGATCAATCATATAAAATAATTAATCAAAATTCTAAAGTTGATATTGAAATTACTTCAAATTACATCAAAAGCAATAATCATAAGTTAAATCAAAAGACTGCAAATGCAATGGTTGAAGCAACTAGGGCCTTACTGCCTAAAGACCAAAAAAATAACAATATATTTATTCATGCAAACAACATAGAAGAATATAAATTACTATTTAATGAATTAAAAAATAAAGGCTTTAAAAAAGATCAAATTAACTATGCATACCTTGATGATATAGAAAAAAATACCCAAGCTTACCAGATATTTCAACAGGCTAAAAGTGAGGCTTTCCCACAATCAGAACCAATAATAAGTCAAAAACCAATTGAAAAAGCACAAGCTCCAGAATCACTATTTTTTCAACACCACCAAAAATTGTATCAATCAAATGAACACATGCCTGGTAATCGGCTTTAGATCGCTTTATTTCTCCATTGCAATAGCAAGTGACAATACTAAATCCACCTGCGTTATTAATTTAATTCAGTTATCTGAAAAAGGACATTTTACTAGTGCTGGTGAAATTATGTTTACCCAAGCTTCAGCATTTAACTCAGCGCCTATAGAAAGTATGACTTGTACAAAACATAGCGCTACTATTCATACAATGTATATGTTTGGTTTTATGGGAAGTAGCTATCGAGTAACGACACCAGAATGCAATGTAAAGATTCCTAAAGGCTATCAACTTATTGTAACAGCTTATATGACCAATTTTAGACCCAACCCTCAACCTAAATGTTATTTAATTCATTATTCATCTTAAAAACTAACCCTATGCCATTCATATAGATTTTTTTAAAATATAAGTAAAAGTACATTTACTAAAGATTTTTCTAAAATATCTATATTTATTATAAAATTACATTGGAATAAAATTCTTAAATAAATTTAAAATCCACAACAATCATAATTTGGAGCCAACACGATGATAAAAACTATAATAAGTATTGTTTTTTTGATTATAGTCAGACTAACCATACTAAAATTTGCATTAAAACATCTAAAAAAGTGCTATCGATTACTATCTAAAAAAAAACTTCAAAAAAATAAAACTAACCAATTACATTTAATTAAGTCAAAATACAATTAACCTTACTTTTTCACATATTCTAAAAGCTTTTTCCAATTCTCTATCAGTTGATCATCAAAGTTATTTTCAAATTTTAATATCTTTGCTTTTTGTTGAGATAAGTTTTTACAATGGATTAGGAATTCCTTTTCAGGTAATACTATAAACTGAGAGTCTTTTATTTCTTTAGAGTCACATTTAGGTGCTGAAATCTTAAACATATCATTCAGCAGCCCTACCTGACTGATCTCCTGTGACTCCATAATATATTTTAATTTATTTGATAACTCATGTTTATAAATATAAGTTGTGCTTATTTTAATATCAAATACGTTTTTTATATCATTATTTTTTAATTTTTTATATTGTGATAATAAAACTAGCAACTTAATATCATTTTTTGTGAAATTTTCGTACTGATAAGTAATAGGCTCAAGATTCTGGAAACATGGGTTGGTTATTAGCTGCTGATATCCAAGATCATATGTATTAATAATTCCTGTAATTTTCCCATGAATCATTAATGGCTTTCTTATATTGGTAAATACACAAACATGTTGATCAGAAAATATAACACCATGTTTAACCAACTTATCTACATCTCCACTAAAAAGAGCTATATTATCATTAAGTAATTCACTATGTCCTAAAGGGAAAGCAAACTGTTTAGGCGCGCTATTAGGGTTTTCCTGCAAAATATCACGCTGGCCACTTATGTATTCTGTTACCTCTATATCAGAATAAATAATTTCCCCTGCAACTGAAATCATTTCATATGGTATTTTAGATAAATCTTTTTTCATTACTAATCCGTTACTCTACAAATTTGATTTTTAAATCATATAAATATTAACAGAACTAAGAATTTTTAGAAAATTCTTTATACAAACATTATCCCACTCTCAATAGAATAATCAAAAATAAAAATTAAGAGTAATAATCATGGAATATATAAATAATAATCAAATAGACTTAAAACAAAAAGCCTTAGACAATGTTACAACTAAACTTATTGATATACTTAATAATATTAGTGATATTTTTGATTTTTTAACTGGTTTCACCTATGAAAACTTTAATAATAATGAAGTAACAAAGAAATATATAAACCTATCAATAACCATTAATGAAGCTGAATCTAAAATAAAAAATATTCTTCAGCAAAAACATTCTAGTTTAAAACCAATAATAAATTCTAAACAATATATCAATACATTGGAGAGAACATAATGATTACTACTAATGCTATAAAAACTCCCATGCCTTTATTTGATGATAAAAAACATTTTTTGGAAAATTTTAATAAATTAGATGCGCCAATACATGTTAAAGAAATTACAGATTTCTATCATGCAAAAAATTTTTTGAAACTAAATTCTAATAGTGATGGAACATTTAATTCATATAGAAGAGAAGTTGAGCGTTTACTTCATTGGAGTTGGCTTATTCAAAATAAATCTCTAAAAGAATTATCACTAGAAGATATGATTAATTACATTGATTTTTGCAAAAAGCCACCACAATCATGGATAGACACAAAAAAATCTAGACGATTTATTTTTGTAAATAATAAGCGTGTACCTAATAGTAATTGGAAACCTTTTGTCTCTACACTATCAAGACAAGAATATAAAACAGGTAAAAAAGCATCAATTGAACAATTTAAAATAAAAGAAAGCTCCATTAACGAGATTATTTTAATTCTAAGTTCATTCTTTAATTATTTACTGCAAAAGGCATATATTGATAAAAACCCAATCGTCATATTACGTCATAGACTCCAAAAACAACATCCAACTAAGAAATGCAATTTAAAAAAGCAATCACAATTTAATCAATATTATATTCAACAACTAATATCAAGTGCTAACTTGATGGCAAAAGATACTTCTTTCCAAAGTGAAAGAAGTCATTTCATTATCTATCTTTTAGCATATATGAAAATTAAACCTTCAGAACTTATACCTACAAATGGTATCACACCGAAAATGAGTGATATCTATAAAATCAATAATACATGGTATATTAAAACAAACTCCAATAGACATATCCCTTTTGAAAAAAATTCATTAGATGCTTTAATCAGATGGAGAAAATACCTATGCTTAAGTAATTATCCTCAAGTTGATGAAGATACTCCTTTACTGCCTAAACAACGAGGTTTTTCAGCCATTAATACACAAACCCATCTAAGAAGAATAATTATAGAAGTCTTTGAAAATACAAGTAAGCGCTTAAAACAAGAAGCAAAACATGAAGATGCAATCTTTTTTGAAAATGCAAAAGTAAGCTGGATTTCAAAATAGCTAGTTCAGTACATTAATTACCTCTGTACATATATCAATCATCATGATATATTAATAATCAGACACAAAGTGTGTTGTTGTTGTTTTTGGAGGGTTGCATGCCAAAATTCACATTATTTCATGGTACAAAATTAAACCATTTTTATCAAAAATAGACACACAATTTAAGTTTAGATTTAATTTAAAATTCTACATTTACAACATAAGTATATCGATATAAATTAATATTTTAATAAAATATAAATTTATAAGGGTTGCAGATGACAAAATATACATTTATTCCATTTACAAAAGAAGAGTCCAATCACAATAAAAATAGTCTACTTCACCAGGCAAAAAATTGGAGAAAGGGTCAAATTAACACTAAAGGCCATCCTACATCTGAATGGCCTAAGGTTAAAAACTATACATCAGAACCTAAAAGAAATAATCAATTAGCGGTTAATAAAGGTGATAAAATTTATGTATTCGCCCATGGATTGCAAGGAACATGTCAAATTACTAATACTATTTCCAATTGCCAAGAGAGAAAAATAATTAGTCCTGAAGAATTAGTTAATAGGCTAATTGAAAATGGGTTGCCAAATAATAAACCTTTTCAAATTAATTTATTTTTATGCCAAAGTGGTACAACATATAACCCTTATCAAAGTAATCCTGACCCATCTTTAGCAAATAAAGTAATTGCTGGAGAAGTTACACGCATATTGAGAGATAGAGGATATAGAAATATAAATATAGTGGGTTATACCGAACCACTCCAACCAAAGATAAGACATAATTCTGTTAAAGGTAAATCTAATTTTAGTTCATTCTATACTAGACGACACCCAAAAACTGGTGAGATACTTCGTAATCAAACAGGAAGAGCGAAAGATGTTAAAAGAGTTTTCAGCATTGACAATAATGGTACTATAACAGATAGCATACCTGATCAAAATAGCCTATATCATAATAACCTTGCAGCTACTAGTCCTTCTCTTAGCATTTCTTCTGATTCTAATTATTCGCTTAGTTCTTCACCTAACTCCTCGTCTTCATTTGATTTTTCATCTAACTCTGCATCTACACCTCAGCATTTATTTGCAAATAGCCAAGATAACGCTATATTAGAAAAAGCATTAGATGAATTTATAATGGAACAAGCATTAGATGAATTCGCAGCTAAAATGAATTAGAAAATATATAAAACTCATAACCACAATGGGAACACGGCCACTCAACCTCAACAATTACTACTTCCCCCACTTTAGAATAAATTTCTCTTGAAAAACTTAAAATATTTTACTTCTTAGAAAATTTCGGCATAATTCATTTAAACTAATATTTATAGACAATTAAATAAACTTTGATTTTGTAATTATGAAACATATTCGAAACTTTTCTATTATTGCGCATATCGATCATGGTAAGTCAACCTTAGCTGATCGTTTTATTCAAACCTGTGAAGGTCTAACTGAGCGAGAGATGCAAGCGCAAGTTCTTGACTCAATGGATATTGAGCGTGAGCGTGGCATTACCATTAAAGCACAAAGTGTGACATTAAATTATACTGCACAAGATGGTAATACTTATCAACTTAACTTCATTGATACACCGGGTCACGTTGATTTTACTTATGAAGTATCTCGTTCCTTAGCAGCATGTGAGGGTGCATTATTAGTTGTTGATGCTGCCCAAGGTGTTGAAGCACAAACAGTTGCAAACTGTTATACTGCCATTGAACAAGACCTTGAAGTCATTCCTATTCTCAATAAAATTGATTTACCTGCAGCAGAGCCAGATCGTGTAGCAGAAGAAATTGAAGATATTATTGGTATTGATGCAACCGAAGCCGTACGCTGTAGTGCTAAAAGTGGTATTGGTGTAAAAGATGTGCTTGAAACAATTGTCCATCATGTTCCTCCCCCTGAAGGTGATCCTGAGGCTTCCTTACAAGCTTTGATTATTGACTCATGGTTTGATAATTATTTAGGTGTTGTCTCATTAGTACGCATTCAAAATGGTACTTTAAAGGTCAATGAAAAAATTACTGTTATGTCAACTGGGCAAAGTCACCAGGTTGATCAAATTGGTATTTTTACACCTAAAATGCTTAAAAAAGAATCACTAAGTGCTGGTGAAGTTGGCTTTGTTGTTGCTGGCATTAAAAATATTCATGGCGCACCTGTTGGAGATACCTTAACTCATACGCGCGCACCAGCAGATGAAGCACTTCCCGGCTTTAAACAAATTAAACCACAAGTCTATGCAGGTATGTTTCCAATCTCAACAGATGAATACGAGAACTTCCGCGAAGCATTAGAAAAATTAAGCCTAAATGATGCATCATTATTCTATGAACCAGAAACATCACAAGCTTTAGGCTTTGGCTTTCGTATTGGTTTTCTTGGTATGCTACATATGGAAATTATCCAAGAACGCCTAGAACGTGAATATGATATTGATTTAATCACTTCAGCACCTACCGTTGTATATGAAGTAGATACTAAAGATGGTGAAATGGTTTTAGTAGATAACCCCGCTAAACTACCAGATCCTGCAAGTATTGAAGAAATTCGTGAACCAATTGTTAGAGCTAATATTTTAGTACCTCAAGATCATGTGGGTAATGTCATTAAGCTTTGTATTGAAAAACGTGGTGTTCAAGTGAATATGCAATATGTCGGTCGTCAAGTATCACTAAGCTATGATATTCCTATGGTTGAAGTTGTACTTGATTTCTTTGACCGTTTAAAATCCGTTAGTCGTGGCTTTGCATCATTAGATTATGAGCTTAATCGTTATGAAGCTGCTAACATGGTGCGCTTAGATATTTTAATCAATGGTGAAAAAGTTGATGCACTTGCTGTCATTGTTCATAAAGACCAATCAACCTATAAAGGACGGGAATTAGTAGAGCGTCTTAAAGATTTAATTCCAAGACAGATGTTTGAAGTTGCCATTCAAGCTGCAATTGGTTCAACGATTATTGCCAGAACTAATGTTAAAGCATTACGTAAAAATGTCTTAGCTAAATGCTATGGTGGTGATGTCTCAAGAAAGAAAAAATTATTAGAAAAGCAAAAACGTGGTAAAAAACGCATGAAACAAGTCGGAAATGTTGAAGTACCGCAAGAAGCATTTTTAGCGGTTTTAAAAAGAGACTAAATTATGTAGAGTAGTTCACTATTTCTTATTACGACTGATTAGACCATCAAACCATTCACCTACAGTACAACCTAATTTCTTGCTTCTAATCTGAAATGACCAAAAATGGTATTTAAATGCATGCGCTAAAAACATCACAGATGCAGCAAAACCAACAATAGCACCTAGATAGTAATTTCGATAAAACAATAGAATAGTATATAACAATACAACCACACCAATGATACCAAAAAATCGGTATAAAAAGGTAAACGTAGCTAAATTTTCACGTAGTTTTTTATCTGTAATACCATTAGCAGCTAAGTCTTTAAATTCACACGGATCTTTTACTTTATCAATTTTAAATAATGTTTTAATTAAATTATATAAGAAAAATTGCTGACGCTTGATTCCTTCAACGTCTGTCATTTTCTTTGCTGCTGTTCTTGTTCGTTTAAACCATGCCATGTAAAATGCTCCACTTTCTATATATTTTATTTATTAACCATATAATCTTAATATAATTTTTCTAATATTAAATTACACCATTGTTGTTTAGCATCTAAGATAAATTGATCATATAAATTAATAAGGTCTTTTGAACTTAACTCATCATTATTATTAAGCATATGTAAGTTTTGATCCATTAATAATTTATCAACTTTAAGCTTTTCATATTCAACTAATCTTCTACATTGCGCAGTATCAGACTGACTACTAAAAAATATTTTAAGTAAATTTTCATTTCTAGTTAACTCACAAGACTCTAAAGTATTGAGCCATTGCCTATGATGCTTAATACCACTTTTAGTTAATTGATAATATTTTGTATTTGATTTATTTGAATGGCCTTCTACTACTCTAACAAAACCTTCATCAGTCATTTTTTTCAAGCATGGATAAATCGAATTATACCCTTCATTCCAATATACTTTCATTGAAGTTAGTATTCTTTTATGAATTTCATATCCACTTAATGTTTCATTGCGTAAAACACCTAGTATCGCATAAACTGTCTTATTTTTTATTGGCATTAGACTACCTATTATTATAGTTTATTTAATGCGATAATAATCAATCTAAAATCAAACATGAATAAAGATTTGTTTAAGTTTTCTTAGTATAAAGGGATTAATTTATACTACTTTAATTATGTGCCCCATACTCACTTGATCCACTATTGGGATCTTTAATATGTAAAAAAATCTGCTCAGGTGTCCTCTTATTAGATAGAAATCGTTGCTCATCTTGTTTGAAATTATATCCATATTGAGGTCTCTGATTAGCTCCTAATGCTTTTGCTCTTATATCTCTCATTCGAATATTACTACTATCACCATCATTAAACATTGAGTCTTTTAACTCTGTATAATCTTTAGAATTAATTAGCTCAAGCATCTTATTCCCTGTCGTTGTTGTATTAAATGGATTTAAAATACCATCTTTTTGACGTATTGATGCTACAATACATAGCTCTTGAAATGACTCACACTCTGTTATGAGGTCTTTTTTTGCATCACTTGCAACTGATGACAACTCAAGTTTTAATCGTTCTAGTTGCTCATTAACCTTACTTGATTGAATATCTTTATCTAATTGCTCCTGAACCGACTTTAATGTACGGCCTTCAGCAAAACTAGGGTCGGAATCTTGTAATTTTTTTAGTTCTTCTTGGTAAGCTTTATTAAACCTTTGCAATAATAAGACTTCTTTTTTGGTCTCTGGCAATCGCGGCGTGGTTGTTACTATTTCTGTATATTCACAAGAGCGAATTTTCCCGCCATTACCATTATGACCATAAAAGTTTTCTACTCCAAATTTTTCGGCTTGTTCTAAATGATTTTGATACTCTCTAACTGGAGTTGCTTTATATATCCAAGGATCTACAATAATAGCATCAAGCAATAGCCCTACCCAAGGCTCATTGCTTAGCCTACTCATTTCAGGTTTTTCAAATAATTGAATGTGATTAAAATTATGAGCAACCCTTTGATTAACTTTCGTATGCGCTAAATGTTCACTCGTATGTAAAAAACAAAATACATGTTGGTTATCAATTGAAACCATCGAAACATAGAGTTTTTTTTCTGATTCAATATCTAAACCCAATTCAGAAATGTTAATTAATGATGCTAATGATGTAACACACATAGCAAGCTCTTGACATAAACCGCTTCCACTATCTAGTACAAGCTGTGCATACTCCCTATTTTTTCCTTCACTACGATGACTTTCATATTGTTCATCTGTTGGACGTCTTTCATCCCTACCCACAAAATAATCACCGCGCTTATCTATTGGATAAACCGCTTCCATATTTTCAGAATAAGGAATAAAATCATGATCTCTTATCGTCGCTACTAGTGCGGCAGCAACCGCCTGTAATTTTTTGTTATTCATTTTAACCGCAACCCTAAAAAATAATTAAAAAGTATAATAATACTTTATCCAAACAATTAAAATGATAGGATTTGATTTTTTATGATTGTTTTACAATTTATCTATTTAAAAATAATTTGATTGAACCAAAAGCTGTTGCTATATTTTGATAAGAATGCCCTTGCCCATTTTGTATATCAACATGAGCATCAGCTAATAAATCAACTGACCATAAGTATGGACAGACTTCATCATCCTGTTGAAGTAATAAAAGATAATCTTCTTGATTGTGTATTTCAGTAGGAATAAACGAACGAATAATATCAACGTCTTCTTGACTAATATCTCCTTCACCATTTGTACCAATCACCAAGCCCATATTGGCTAAAATATCATCAAATCGTAAGGCTGGATTAATTAAAATGACATCTGTAATATCACTTCTTACTTGTTTTAATAAATGCGCCATTAAACCACCTAAAGAAGCGCCAATAACTACTTTACGCTGACTATCTACTCTATCTAGTCTTGCATTAATCTTTTCAAATGCACCTAATGCATCACGATCAGATAATCTAGGTGCATCAATTCGTGACTCTGGATACTGTTCTCTTAACCATAATTGCAGTTTTAATGCACGTAATGTTGTAGGTGAACTCTGATATCCATGAAGATATAAAAAATAATGATCCATCACTTATACTCAGGCTAGTCTTCTAATAATTGGTCAACTTTTGCAGCACAGATAAAATCATTATCTGTTAAGCCATCCACTGCATGTGTTGTGAAATTAACAATACAACGATTAAAACTAACTTCCATATCCGGGTGATGACCTTCTTTATTGGCAATCCATGCAACGGCATTAACAAATGCCATTGTTTTATAAAATCCTTTAAATTGAAATACTCTTTGAATTTTTATATCATCAATAACTTGCCAAGCCGGTGTTAATTTTAAATATTTTTCAACTTCGTTTTGCGTTAATGGTAAGACATCACCACCTTCACAAACTTTACATTTTTTTTCAACTAATACATTAGTCATTATCGCTTTCCTTAAATAATTTAATTACTAGTTATTTAATTTAAAAAAATTAGCAAACTGGCATACTAGTCGGTTTAGTATGCGCATCAGCAATTACTGGTGGATATAAAGGTGGATGATCACCTAATTCCCTTGCTTGTTCAATTAAATCCAAAATCTTTTCATTCATAATTGCATATAACTGATCATAAGATTCAATCACATAATAAATCGGCTGCATAATATCGATACGATACGGCGTCCTTAAAATTTCCAATGCATCAAATGCAACCCGTTTAGGTGTCGTGTCATCTATCGCATAGAGTGTTTCACCAATTGAAGATAAAATACCACCACCATATGAACGTAATCCTTTTTCTGTCTGAATTAAGCCAAACTCAGCTGTAAACCAGTAGAATCTTGCTAACATCTTCTGTACATAAGCTGGTGCACCCACACCAAGCTTACCATAGTTTTGAATCACATCAGCATAAGTTTGATCCGTTAACATTGGACAGTGTCCAAATAATTCATGAAAAATATCAGGTTCTTGTAGATATTCTAGTTCCTCAGGTGTACGGATAAACGTAGCACAGGGAAATTTTTTCTCGCTTAATAATTTAAAAAATTTATCAAAATTAATTAATGCTGCAACAGGTGCAACTTCCCAGCCTCCATTCGCTTTTAATATCTTATTTAACTCCGGAATCTGTGGAATATGTAATTTTGGAAAATTAATGATATCTAAACCATTTAAATATTCATCACATGCCCTATTTGCGACAATATCAATTTGACGTTCAATTAGTGTATTCCAAACACTATGTTCATCATCTGTATATTGCACAAATCCCTGATTATCCGGTTTTTTTGACTTATATTTTTTATCTTCTTTCATCAGAGCTTACCCGCATGCTTATATTATAAGTATACCTACGTTATGCAAGTTGTTCATAAAAATCAAGGTAAAATATTATTTTCACATTTGCTAATGCAATAAATTCAAGCAGAATATAGAAAGTATTTCTGGCCTTTATTAGTACAAACTTTTACAATATTTTAAGTCATTTAGTGCTTAAAACTTACATAAGCGCATAAACTATTTCAGGAGAGATATGTGGATAAAAAACCAAAGCCAATATTATTAATGATCTTAGATGGCTGGGGCTTTCGAGAAGAAGATCAAGATAATGCGATTAATCAAGCAGATACGCCAAATTGGGATCGACTATGGCAAAAAAATGCACATACATTACTTGATGCTTCAGGGGAAGTCGTTGGATTACCAACAGGACAAATGGGAAACTCAGAAGTTGGCCATGTTAATATCGGTGCTGGGCGTGTTGTCTACCAGGAACTAGCTCGTATAAACCAAGATATTCAATCCAGTGATTTCTATCATAATAGTGTTTTAAATAATACTGTTGAAAAAGCTGTTTCAAATAATAAAGCCATTCATATCTTAGGACTATTATCACCTGGTGGTGTTCACAGCCATGAAAATCATATATTTGAAATGATTCGATTAGCCTATCGCAAAGGCGCACAGAAAATTTATCTTCATGCTTTTTTAGATGGTCGTGATACAGCACCTAAAAGTGCATTAAGCTCATTAAAAAAAGCAGATGATTTATTTAATGAAATAGGCGCAGGCTTTGTCGCATCAATCTGTGGCCGTTATTATGCCATGGATAGAGATAAGCGTTGGGATCGCGTTGAACAAGCATATAATTTATTGACATTAGGTAAAGCTCAGTACAGTGCAGATTCTGCTACAAATGCATTAGAAAAAGCCTATCAACGTGGTGAAACGGATGAGTTTGTTAAGCCAACTATTATTACTCCAAATGGAAATCCAGCTACAATTGAAAATGATGATGCGGTTATTTTTATGAACTTTAGATCTGACCGTGCAAGAGAATTATCTTATGCGTTATCTGATCCAAATTTTGATGGATTTAAGCGACAAGTTGTACCCAATATTGACTTGACCACGCTTACAAAATACGCTGATGATATTGACAGTGATATTGCATACCCACCTAGCGATATTCATAATAGTTTAGGTGAGTATCTATCTGAACATGGCTTAAAACAATTGCGTATTGCTGAAACTGAAAAATATGCCCATGTGACCTTTTTCTTTAATGGTGGCGTTGAAACAGTCTTTCCAGGAGAAGATCGTATTTTAGTACCCTCACCCAAAGTTGCGACTTATGACCTTCAACCAGAAATGAGTGCTTATGAAGTTACTGATAAACTCGTTAGTGCTATTCACTCTGGTAAATATGATGTCATTATCTGTAATTATGCCAATGCTGATATGGTAGGTCATACAGGAAAAATGGATGCAGCAATTAAAGCTTGTGAAGCATTAGATAAGTGTATTGGTTTAATTTACACTGCTATTTCTGCTCAAGGTGGTGAAATGATTATTACAGCAGATCATGGTAATGCTGATTTAATGAAAAATCAACAAACACAAATGGCACATACTGCACATACAACTTCGCTTGTTCCTGCACTTTTAGTTAGTGATTTACGATCATTTGAGCCAGTTATCTCTGATGGAAGATTATCTGATATTGCACCGACTATTTTAAGTCTAATGGGCATGGAAATTCCACAAGAGATGACTGGCAGAATATTATTTAAACCAAAAACGCATATTGAATAATTTTAAATTGAAATGACAGGCTATTAAACTATGTTGGATATTAAACAGTTACGAAATAACACCGATGATATTGCAAAACAATTAACCAAGCGAGGTTATCAATTAGACGTTAATTTATTTAATGATTTAGAAAATCAGCGTAAAGAATTACAAAGCGAAACACAGCATTTACAAGCAGAGAGAAATGCTAAATCAAAAGAAATTGGAAAAATTAAAGCACAAGGTGGTGATATTAATGGCATAAAAAACGAAGTTGAAACTATAAACGAGCAGTTAAAATCAGCAGAAATTAATCTTGATGCTTTACAAGATAAAATTAAATCATTATTACTTGAAATGCCAAATATTGCACATGAAAGTGTACCTATCGGTAAAGATGAAGATGATAATGAGGAAATAAGACGCTGGGGAGAACCACGAACGTTTGACTTTGAAGTTAAAGATCATGTTGATATCGCTGAAAATTTATCAGGTGCTGACTTTAAAGCTGCAGCAAAAATAACTGGCAGTCGATTTGTTGTTTTAAAAGGTGCAATTGCCAGATTACAACGTGCATTAACTCAGTTTATGGTTAATTTGCATGTTAATAATCATAATTATACAGAAGTCTATGTACCGTTTATGGTTAATAATGATAGTTTATTAGGCACAGGACAGTTGCCAAAGTTCTCTGAGGATTTATTCGAAATTGAAGGCCACTTCCCTTATCATTTAATTCCAACGGCAGAAGTACCTGTTACAAACCTTGTACGTGATGAAATTCTTCAAGAAACTGACCTACCATTACAATTTGTTGCACATACACCCTGCTTTCGAAGTGAAGCAGGCTCTTATGGTAAAGATACACGTGGTATGATTCGTCAGCACCAATTTGAAAAAGTTGAATTGATTCATATAACAACGCCAGATGACGGCTTAAAGGCATTAGAGCGTTTAACAACACATGCTGAAACAATTTTACAACAGCTTGAACTACCTTATCGAGTTTTAACCTTATGTACTGGCGATATGGGTTTTTCAGCATCTAAAACATATGATTTAGAAGTCTGGATTCCATCACAGAATACTTATCGTGAGATTTCATCTTGTAGTTGGTGTGCTGATTTTCAAGCCAGACGTATGCAAGCACGTTTTAGATCTAAAGACAGTAAAAAGCCTGAATTAGTCCATACACTAAACGGCTCAGGTCTAGCAGTAGGACGTACTTTAGTCGCTGTACTAGAAAACTACCAGCAAGAAGATGGTTCAATTGAGATCCCTAAGGTATTACAGCCTTATATGAATGGCGAGACTATTATTAAATAACCTACTAGATTATATGACTTAGCTTCTATTTTAAAAAGTTTCAGCAACAAATTTTATTGATATATACCTATATATCATTAATGTTTATAGCTATTTTTTGAAAATATATGAAATAAATCTTCATTTTTTTATTTGATTATTTTATGTAATAATGAGTTATATCTTTTAATTTATTCATTAAGTTTTTGGAGACTATCATGTTTATTGCAGATGAACCCATTTTAGAGCCCAAACCCTTATTTATACCATTTTTTTCAAAGTCCGAAAAAATCTATTTACATATGACAGACACAAAAAATATTGAATCAATCATGGAAAAAGGACTTATTCCAGGCTATAAATTAGGCATTGGAAGAGCAAATGATCGTGGTGATATAGATAAAAAAGAAGCTTGTCCAGAAGGTATTTTTGTTGTCAATCCTGGTAAATTTATTCTTGATACTGCTCCTGGAAATATTTTTATAATAACACTAGAAGAACCTAGTTTAGATGTTAATTATAAGCGTGATAAGCATGATGAATATCCTGCTGGTTTTTTCCCTGTAACTGAACCAATTAAGCCACTACATCATGCAAAAAAGGATGATAAAAAGAAAATTTATTGCTTTATATTAACTGATGGTGACTTAGACGAAGTAACTAAAGAAGCTTTATCTAAACTTGGCATAAAAGATACTAAATGGATCACTGATAAAGTAAAAATTTCATTTCCATTAAGAAGTTATGCAAGCCATAATAAATCACCATCTTTACAAGATGACATACCCTCATCTACGTATATTTTTGAACCTTATTCTAGTGATGATGACTCTGATAATGATGTGCTTGCCAATGATGATGACTTAATATTTCAAATGGATTGATAATTTAAATTTTAGGTCATAATTCATACGATAAAAGTCTTTATTAATCACACAAAAATCATTATAATATAGCTCTTAAAATAAGAATAATAATTCTATGGGGTTATAATGACAGCAATCAATACAGGTATATCTATTAAAGTAAGAGTCATTCATATGGTTTTATTTGAATTATTTGGTATTTTAATTTTTGCACCATTTGCAGCACTTGTTTTAGCTGAAAATATCTTAACAGTTGGCACTTTAGGTATTGTAATTTCATTAATCGCCATGATATGGAATTTTATCTATAATATCATTTTTGATAAAATAGAAGCTAATTTAGGTAAAGATCGGTTTAAACGTACTTCTGTTATTCGTATATTACATGCGCTTTTATTTGAAGGTGGATTATTAATTGCTACTGTACCTTTAGTTGCTATTTGGCTAAATATGAGCTTATTACAGGCATTTATCACTGATATTGCTTTTGTGGTATTTTATCTTATTTATGCTTATGTTTATAACTGGTGTTTTGATAAAAGCTACCTTTATTTAATGCGTAAATATGCTTAAATATATTAATTTTACTCAAACTTATCCAACACCCCTTCGCAATAATCTTTATAAGCTCTATAAGTCCCAGTGGTTGCTTCAGTTGCGACCAAGCCTACAGCACCAATGCCTGTTGCTAATAATGCGGCAGCAGCACCTGTTTTTATAATGCTGCCTGTTGTATTAGGATAAATATAAAGTTTACTAAATGTACCTGAAATCGTAATTGGTAACGCAATAGATGATAGATTAATAAACTTAGCTTTTGGTGTTAAAGTTATATCAATTTTTTGATTAACTAAATCAACTGTACCTTCACCGGTAACAATAGCGCCTTTACTATTTATCAATAAATCTTTAATTGTTAAAACACCTTTTTCAATATCAAATAAAGTGTACGCACAAGGCACGGTTATAACTTTTGAAAATTTATCACCCGATAATAATAATAAAAATTTACCTAATACTGATTCGCTGTTGAATAGTTTAATTTTTAATGAATCACCAGCTATTTTCATTTTACCTGTTAACTGTTTCATTAAGTCTAAGGTACTTAAGCCATTACTTTGTGCTTTAACTTGCATCATTAATGAGCCTTCATCTAATGGTATCGTATCATCAAGTAACAAATTATCTGGTGTAATTTTTAAAGTGCCAATATAACCGTTTAAGTCTAATAGATAATTATTCTTTAATTTTATATCCGGTATTAGCTTACCAACAAAATCAACTTTTCCTTGGAAAAAAGTATCTGCAGTTAATGAAAAAAGTGCACCTTTTGATGAACTTTGAGCTTTTAATAAAACATTATTCGACTGTTCATTTTTAGCTAAAATGAGTGTTTTAATTTGATAACTAATATCGCTTTGGTATTGATTTAAAAGACTAGATAAAGGTTGCTTCATCCAGTTAGGTATTTCAGCTTTCTTTGCTTTAATTGCCTCGGCTTTTTTCTCTTTTTCTTCATTACTCTGCGGTGGTTTCTTAGCTGTTAAACTTAGTGCATCAGAAGTTATTTTTAAAGTTGACTGTGCATTATGCATTGCTTGTTGAATCGAATAAATATTTAAATATTGACTATTAAGTTTTGCTAGTAGTTGATGTTTTGAATCTTGATGCATCCATTGGATATTACCTGTTAAATCACCACTATCTGATTGAGTGTTTAGTTTCATATGCAATATTTGATTACTTTCTTTAAAGTCACTAGAAAGTTTCACATTGGTTAATTCAGGTAAATAAAAGTCAAACCATTGATAAAGCAATTGATTTAAACCACTTAATGATTGTGCATTAACAGAGATTGTACCCTGATAGTGTCGATTGGCTTTACTTAATTGACCACTAGCATGACCTGTCACTTTCAAACCATTTAAATCTAGTTGAGTAATTAATACTTTAAATAACTGATTGTTAAAATTATAGTTACCCTGTAATTGTAAGGATGTTAGCGTTTGATTAGCACCTGACTGAAAGTTTAAATTATTTAATATTAACTGATGTGGGAAAAGCGATAACTGACTACGTAAGTTGATATTTAAAATATCCGGCAATTTAACGCCTGTTAGCTGCGAATATAGGCTTAAATCAGCAATATTTGCTAATAAATTAACATTAATTCCCTGATTTTCTTCCCAGAATCCATTTAAATTAAGTTGAATGCTATCAGAATCATAGGTTAAAAATAAACCGCCATTAATTGGTTTATTGGTCTGAAAAATACCATAGACACCATGACCTTTTAGTGATAGTAATTTTTCTAGGTATTTAGCTGAAACCGTATCAATATTAAATTTCAATTGATCATTAGAGGAGTTGATCACCATTTTAATATTTAAATCTGTTAAATCAGGTAATTGATAAGCAATTAACGGTTGAATTGACTTTAATGAATCAATATTGCCATTAATTGATAAGTTAAACCACGGGTTTGCTTGTTGATAGTGAGCAAACATACCTTTTAGATTAAAATAGTTTTTTGTATCTTGGTCCGTTGATTCGGTATTCGTTTGATTAAGATGAACCTTCAAATCATAATCTAATGACGGCATTGATTTATCTAAAAAAGATTTTAACTGCCCATTTACTAAGAACCCAACGTGATTCACTTTTATCTTAGTTGGTTGAATATCTGCTATCAACTGATAAGGTTTTTCACCACTTAAATTAATTAAAGTATCTATTGATTGAATTTGATAATTGCCGGTTGAAATATTTAAATCTTTTAATAATTGAGCAATATGATCAGCATTAACATTTAATTTAGCTTTTAACCAATTTTTTACATCAATTGGCCATTGTGCACCACCAGCTAACTCAAATATTTGATGATTGTTATAACTACTAATAAAGTTAAACTTCATCGGGAAATGATCATTAGCTTTGATTAGCTGATAGTTAAATGAAACTATAAATGGCTTCTTTTGATAAGTTGCCTTAAATCTAGCATCATTAACATTAACTTTGTTACCATTACCAATTACTGTGGCATTTAAAGATAAATGATCAAATGGTAACTGATCCTTAATAAATAGCTTTTTTGGCGACTTTAATTGACCTGTAAGTTCAGCTTTTAGCCATTGTGTATTCGTTTTATCATCAATATAACCTTTTGCAGCAACATTTAAATTATCTTGATTATCATTTGCTTTTAAAACAAATGAAAGAGGGAAAATCGATGGATTATCCCCCATCGAATGTGCATTTAATAAAATTTTATAATCTAAATTATTATATTGAGAGCTTAATGTTAAATTTGATTGTAATGAATTTAACTTATCATAGCTAAAATTACCTTGCCAATTTAGTTGATCTAATTCATTTATTTGTTGATACTCAGTACCTAAAGCTGCTTGCCATTGCTTTAAATTTGTTAATGCACCTTGTGTTTTTAATCGATAGACTAACTCATTTTTTTGATTATATGAAATATCTCCACTAGCACTCAGATGATTATTACTGATATCTCTTATCGCTAGGCTTAATGCTACTTTTTGCTTTAAATTTTTACTCTTAATATTTCCATTAATATCAATACTAATATTATTAAATATCCAATTACCTTTGATTAATCCATCGTATTGATTACGGTCTTTACTTGTGTTGATCAAGGTTTGTTTTTTAATTTGTAGATGATAGGCTTGATTTTGATCTTTATAATTAATTGTACTATCGGTTATTATTACTTTAGGTAATAAATTTAACCATAAGAAATCAGTTTTTTCTTCTTTTGAGGGTTTTTCAACTTTTTCTGTTTTTGTTTTTTGCTCTTCAATTTCTTGTGCATGTGTTTGCTGATCTTTCTCAATAATAAATGGCTTTGTTACATCATAATTAATAATTGCATGGTTCACCGTTAATGAATTTAATTTAAAATTACCACTTAAAATGGGTGCTAAGTTAAATGATACTTTAGCTAATTCTACACCAGCAAATAAATAAGCTTTTTCTTGGTCAACTTTATCTGCATTATTTTTTTCAGTAATGCTTAACCCTTGGATACTAACTGATAAGCCATCATCAAATGAATAGCCAACATAAATACCATTTAAACTAACGTTTTGTCCCAGTGCTTCACTTGCTTGATTCGATATAAAGCCTGCTAATGGCGAAAATCGATAATAATTCAAAACGCCAAATGAAATACAGGCTAATAAAATTATTGCAACAATAATACTAATGATAATAAGCAATATACGTTTTGCTACTTTTTTCATATGATGAAAGCTTTTTCAAATTAGATTAACATGCATTAAGTTTAAGACTTATTAGGCATAGATACCAGTAAGATAAACAATATCTTTTACTATGGTCTATCTTTACTAACCCAGCGTTTCCACATCATCAAAGCAACTGCGATGCTTCTGGCTTCCATTAAATCAGGTTGTGCTAATAACTGATCTATATCTCTTAATTTCCATTCAATAACTTCTAATGCTTCAGGCTCATCACCTTCTAACTGTCGATCATACAAATCTGTTGCAATAACAATATCAATACTATGGCGCATATAATTAGGTGAAAGCATCATAGAGGTTAAAAATTCAAAGTTTTTAGCTCCCTTACCTACTTCTTCCATCATTTCACGATTAGCACCTTCAAATAAAGTTTCTTCTGCTTCAACAAGGCCTTTAGGAAAACTAATTGTGTAGTCTTCAATACCAACACTATACTCCCTAACCAACAGCAAGGTTTCTTCATCAAGCATTGGAATAACCATCACTGAGCGGTGATGGTGAGGGCTTAGTCGTTCATAAACACGATGACTACCATTAGAAAATGTTAAATCAACTGATTCAATATTAAATAATTTACTTTGTGCGATCGGGGTAATTTTATTAATTTTAGGTAATGACATTGATTTCAAACCAAATATTATGCATTTTATTTATGCTATCGTGTTTATTGGTTTAATGCCAATTATTTTAACCTCAAGCTAGCAAGTTTAATAATATCTAATAAATATTTAACTATGCTAGATCACGTTTAATATTTTTATAAGCCTCTTTAGTATTAGAGTCTCTAATATCCATAAATATTACTAATGCATTACTAGAGCCTGTTCTTTTTTCTGCTTCAATACGACATTCACTTAAAATTTGAGATGCATTTGCAATTACATCAGCTTTAAAATCACCTGATCGATCAGCTAATTTATTCCATATAATACTAATACCTTCAGGAACAGTTTTTTCACTATTTGTAGTCTTAATTTTATTTCCTCCTGTCCAACCTTTAACAGGAAAAGTACCATTTTCAATTTTCTTATATAATTGATGTAGTTTTTCTAAATCACCTACATTAAATTCTCTAGGGTTATCTACTAATGCTTTTACATATTGATTTGATATTATATCTAGTTGTCTTAATTTTTCATAGCCCTTGATAATATTATTGCATACATGCGTATCAAACAAGACCTTACTATGAAGTGATAATTGAGCATCAGTTATTATCTGACATGCTTTATTAAATTTAGTAACCTCTTTTTCTTCAGCCATATCTAAAAAAACACCATATTGAGGAAAAAGCGCTATTCCAAAACATTTATCTAAATTTCTAATAGTAGTCTGAAATTGTTCAAAATTATCAAGTGCTTTTGGAAGGTATTTATTTATATCTAAATTTTTAATATCTAGAAAATCTACCACATTAATAAAATTTTCAATATTATCTACTACAGACGGTAGATAAAAACTAAAATCCACTCCTTGGGTATTTAATATTTTTATAGTATTATCAATTATTTTAATATTATCTATTATTTTCTTAAGGCGAGCATGATTAATTTTAGGTTCGCCTTTATCAATGTGTAAAATATTACAAATTACATTAAACTGATTAAGATGATCTTGTATTTTAGAAAAATTTTCTTCTACATCTAAATCAGCTGATTCTATATACTCACGTGCTACACTCTGTTGTAATTTTTTAAATTTATATTCTACAGCGTGTGACAATTTTTTAAGTTGATACTCTCCAATAAGCTCTTTTTCCAATTCACTTTTTATTTCTTTAAGGTCTCTGATTACCTTATTTATAGTTATATTGCCAGTAATTTGACCATTCTTTGTTATATCTATTAACGCTTTAATTTTTGGATTGGAATCCATAAAGTTATTATTAAAAATCCAATGAATATTTTCTAGTTTTTCTCGTACTATATTATGGCTTGTCTGCCCCACACTTAATTGTTTTACCATAACTATCGTCGATGATTTAGAAAACCCTAAAACTCTTAACGCTGCAAATATATCCAATGAAGCTGGTTCTACATATCCAATATCTATAGGCACATAGATAGGCGTTCCAAATTTAGGATTACCAACAGCATTTATAGATCGACTAAACCCATAATCTATCAAATGTAGTTTGCCATTTTTATCAATAACAATATTATCAGGCTTAATATCTAAGTGAGCTATTTTTTCACCTGTTTTAGAAGCCCTGCCTGAATGCATTTTATCTATTAATTTAAAAAGCTGAATAGCTAAATCAAGTTGCTGAATTTCTGATAAATTATCTTTTTCTCTTTTTAAATAACTTTTTAATGACTCTCCTAAATATTCATAAGCAATATAATGCTTATTACTATCTTGTCTTTTATGATCACCAATTGAAGCACCTAAATTTTTTGATGTTTGTGCCTCTTCATTTGCAAACTTATAATTTTTTAGTCTTTTAACCGCATATAGTCTACCATCTTCATCTTCAGCTAAAGTAACTTGACCATTACCTCCAGAGCCAAGAGCTTTAGTATTAATCGCTAAAATTTTACCTTCGATATTTAAAAAAGAATGTGATTCATAATTATCTTTATTTTTAGGGTTTACTTTACTAGAGCCTCTTTCATGCTTTAATTTAAATTCTCCAGAATTCTCACTAAAATATTTTTTAGCCTTTCTCCACTCTTTTATTTTTGTGTCTTCATCCTGCCAGTTAATATTTGTTTCAGCATTTATCAAGCCAAAATTAGACTCGAATACTCCTTTTAGCTCACCATCATCTTCCTCTTCTTCCTTCTCTTCTTCTTTTTTTGATTTAAGACGTACATCATCTACTGGAGTATTAATTGGCTGAAATTTCTTAAAAATATCTAGAAAATCATTAACTTCTTCAGAATTAATAAATTTTTCTTTTATACTTAAGTCATCAGAACTTTCATATTTTAAATACCTTATACGCATAAGCTCTGCATATTGTTTAGATATATCCATCTTTGAAAGGTATTCTATACATTGTAGTAGCCTATTAAATTTTAACTGAATATCTTTATGCTTCATAAATAAACCTCTATACACTTACAACAGTACATAAAAACATGATAATCATTATTTATGTATAACAGCAGTAAAAAGGTCATAAATTAATAATAAAGAATGTATAAAGACTGTGAACTCACTATGGAGCTTTAAAATGAATAATTATTCTTTAAGGCTACTTGATATCAGCTAAAAATTCCTATCATGACTGATTTTTTATGTAACATTTAATCATTTGCTTATTAATTATCATTACCATATGATTAGACAGTACTTGATTATAAACTATTTAAATCAACTTCGGGGGGAGAAATCAAAATGTCTATTGAACAAAAAATACAAAACTGTATTAATACAATTCCTAATAATGGCAAATATAAAAACTTTATTGCTACGCTAGTAATTTTAAATAAATTTCTGAATAAACAAGCTTCACTAAATGATTTAAAACCTGTATTTGAAAAATTAGCGACTGACGTAATGGGCCTATTTAGAAAAATGCATATCAATAAAGGCTTAAAAGATTCTATTAGTCTTTCAAACCAAGATGCACAAATTTTGATTCAGTTTCAAAAAACTTTGTGTGATCAAGAAGTTAAAAATGCTTTTGATAATACATTTAACCAATTAGGCTATTTCACTAAAACTGCTATATTTATTGCGACTAAAGGTATGGGTACTGATGCTATTTATACAAATTTAATCAATGCAATTAGTCTAGTATCAAACATGTTCAACCAATTAATAGGGTTATCCAAAGAATCAGAAGTGCCTTCAGATGAGTTATTTCAAATACAGTTAAGTAATAAGATTACAGATAGCAATTTAAATAGACTTAACCAAGTACCATTATTAAATTCATTTACTAATGATATTACTTATACTTATAGATGTAGAGCAAACAAATTAGAAACAATAATTCAATCAAATGAAAGTTTAAATCAAAATGAAATTAAAATAATTAATAATTTTATAAATGAAAGTAGCCAACATGGATTAGATCATACAAACTACCTTAATGCCTGCAATCAATTAAAATCTAATATAACCAACCAACTTAGTACTTATCTAAACAAGACGAATGGTGGTGATGCAGATAAAATAAATGCAATTGCTAACTTAAAACAATTTTTAAATACTGCTCCACAGTTTGAAAATAAAAATAATGGTATTGATATTCTTAAATACTTGCTTGGTGCTATTACAATGACATTAGCAAAGGTTATTGATATTTCTTTAACAAAAAATATTGCTTTTGGAAATTCAGCTAATATCTTAAGTCAATCTTTAAATGACATAACTAAGCTATTACAGCAATATTCATTAAACTGTGATACTCACCTGGTAGATTTAATTGAAAAAATTACTTTGCAATCTACAAATAATAATAATCAACACCCTAGTTTGCTTATAATGACTACTGAAAATAAATCAATTGATACTAACAAAGCTGAAATTTCTAATGACTAACAATTATCCTTTAAGGCTACTTGATATCAGCTAAAAATTCCTCTAATGTATATAGCTAATTAGCTAGCTTATCTATATAAAAATTAATAAAGGCAAATGTTTATGCTGAAAATTGTATTTGCATCTTCAAACCAAGGAAAAATTAAAGAAATTAACCAATTATTTAAGCCTTTAAATATTAACGTTGTATCACAGCGTGAATTTAATGTTCCTGATGCAGAAGAAACAGGATTAACTTTTGTTGAAAATGCCATTTTAAAAGCACGTCACTGTGCGCAGTATACCAACCTACCTGTCTTAGCAGATGACTCAGGACTTGTAATTAAATATTTACATGGCGCCCCTGGCATTTATTCGGCTCGTTATAGTGGCGAACATGGTAATAGCCAAAAAAATATTAAACGTGTACTAAGTGAATTAGAAGGCGTAGAAGGCCTTAACCGACAAGCTTACTTTCATTGTTCTTTAGTTTTAATGAAACACCAAAAAGATCCAGACCCAATTATTACTCAAGGTCACTGGTATGGAAAAATTCTCACTCAAGCACAAGGCAATGGTGGCTTTGGTTATGACCCAATATTTTATGTACCTACACACTTAATGAGTGCTGCAGAATTAACTTCAGAGGTTAAAAATAAAATAAGTCATCGTGCACAGGCATTAGAAAAATTATTAGAGCAAGTTTAATCTAAACCATCGTAGAACTTGCAATACAATATTGTGCAATAAAATAGGTTAATAAAATAACCGCTTGTGCTTGTTTAAATGAAAATCGAAATTTATCAATTGCTAAAACTGTATCAGATAACCCAAATAATATCACCCCAATAAAGATAACCCACGGTCCACCATTAAGCCACCAAACACAGGCAAACCAAATCATCACAAGAATGACACAAATATAAATCATTACAGGCAGTTTAAATTCATCTAATTTTGGATATAAATAGTAAAATATAGCTAATCCATATATCATTAGAGGGATTAATAACCAATACTCAAAAGCATAAATATGAAAGTACAAAGCGAGTATATAAACTAAATGCGCCATTAAAAATGCAGCTAAACCAAAAACAAAACGATCTTGTGGTAGCATCAAAAAGACATCACCGATCAAAGAAAAAATAAGCCCAATAACGATTAAATCAGCATACCACTGACTGTGAACTTTTGCAGTTAATATATAGACAATAATGATAACGATTGTTGCAGGTTTAAATAGGTAAAGCATATAACGATTACGATAGTTTCCTATAACTGCTAAAATCATCGATATAAAAATTAAAACACTTAAAATCATCTATATTTACCTAGGTTTGTGAATGATTTAATTTTTCAAGCACAATTTGCTTTGCTTTACCATAATCACATTTTCCTGAACCCAGTTTAGGAATTTCATCAATATAATAATACTCTCTTGGTTTTAATAAATTATTCATGTCAGAAGCATCTACTTTTGATTTAATACCCTCAGGAGATATTTCAAAGTTATACAGTAATGATATTTTTTCACCTTTTTTAATATCTGGCGTTGCAACTGCTAAAAATTCATAGTCTTCGTTATATTCAAATAATTCCTTCATAGCATCTTCAACTGCCATTAAGGAAACCATCTCACCTGCTAATTTTGCAAACCTAGAATATCTATCTGCTATAAATAAATTACCTTTATCATCTAAATAGCCTTTATCACCTGTCATATACCAACGAATTCGATCACGAACAAAAATAACTTCTTTGGTTTTTTGAGGGTTATTTAGATAGCCTTTCATAACATTAACTCCCCCCATTGTAATCATACCCGCTTCACCTTGAGGTAATTCTTGGTGCGTATCAGGGTCAATAATCATAAAGCGTGCACCTGGTGCACTTCTACCAACTGAGCCAACTAAATTTCGATCTTCTGCTTCTGTATTCACTTGATTACATGATGCAACAGGTGATAACTCAGTTGCACCATAACCTTCATAAATTGTTTTAGAAAAACGTTTTTCAAACATTTCTCTTACCTCGCTTTGTAATTTCTCAGCACCGGCAACAACAAAGCGTAAACTCTCAAATTGCTCTGGATCAATTTGTCGACAACGAGAATACAATCTAAAAAATGTTGATGTCCCACAGATCATCGTTAACTTGTATTTTTCAATTAATTGGGCAACCATCTCACCATCTGTCGGATCAGGATGACAAACCATAAAGATACCCTCAACTAAAGGTAAAAGCGTTGTTGCAGTTAAACCAAATGCATGAAAAGTTGGTAAAATACTAACAACAGAATCTTCACTAGTCGGTTCTAATAAAACCATCGACTGCTTAATATTACCAATGATGTTTTTCTGAGTTAACTCAACGCCTTTAGGCAAACCTTCACTACCACTACTAAATAAAATTACAGCAGCATGGTCAATAGAAACTTTTTTAACAAACTTACGAATTAAATGCTCAGAAGAAAAGAGTTTAACTCTCAGTAAATTAATTAATAAGGATAGTTTATCAATTTGTGCTTTAACATCTTCTAGTAAGACTATACGGCATTGATTAAATACTTCTTCTAAATAAAAGCCTTTTTTCTTTAATTGTTCAATAAAGCGTCCAGAGGTTAAAATCGTTTTAATGCCTGCTTCTTCTATAGCTGCATTTAAGGCGACAGGTGAAGCAGTATAATTTAAATTCACCATCGTTTTACCATTTAAAAGTACACTAACAATTGCAAGAGAGCCACCTGCACTTGGTGGTAGGCAAATACCTATTCTTTCTTGTTCACGCATATAAGGTTCAACAAATTTTGACATGGTTAAACCTGCAACTAACATTTTCTGACCGCTTAGTTCCACGCCTGTAGAGTCAGCAACAACTAGCTTTTTAGCGCGTGCTTTCATCTGGTTAATCCACAGTTCAGGTAATGTAGGCATCAGCGATATATAGTGTTCCCATGCATATATATCATAGGTTTCTAATAACTCTTTACGTTCTACTTTAGATAAATTATGGCTTAATGGCTCAAAAAAACTTAAATGTAGCCAACGTTTAATATTACGATCTTTAACATAACGTACGTGATGAGTGCCACAAACTCTTAATGGTATCATTGGTAAGGAAAAATTTTTCACTTTTTCATATTGATCTTCTGATACAATTAGCACTCCTCGCTTATTCCAATTACTAATCTGACTATTACTAATTAAGCTAATCTGACATTTTTTTAAAAGTTTATTAATCCAACGCCCCCTCTTTGGTATTGAATCAAACGCCATAATAATTTCTCTTTGGGTTATTTTTTTGATTAATACGGCGATAAATAAATTTAAGTGGGAAGCTAAAATGATTTTTGGCGTATCACCAGAGATATAATTTACATGATGAAAATTAGGTTCATATTCCTGCGAGTTTTGGTATTGTAACAACCACCATAAAGTATAACGTGGCCAGATAAACCAACAACAAAAACCAAAAGCAACGATAATAATGATGATAAAAATCAATAATTCCACAAACGATAATCCTTTTAGTTAAAAATGATTTTTTATTCTCTATCGTTATAATCAATCAGCTAAAAAAATACAAGTCAGTGATCAATCTTACCAACTAATCTCATTAATCTGATTAGCTTTTAAATAATCATTGCATAAAGAAAAATGTTTACAACCTAAAAAGCCACGATGTGCTGATAAAGGAGATGGATGTGGTGCTCGCAAAATACAATGTTTTTTAGCATCAATTAATGATGCTTTTTTTTGTGCTGGTGCACCCCATAGCATAAAGACAATATGTTGATGATGAGCGCTAATGATTCGAATCACTTCATCAGTAAAAGTCTCCCATCCTTTGTTGGCATGAGAATGCGCTTTTTTATGCTCAACTGTTAATACCGTATTTAACAAAAAAACACCTTGCTTTGCCCAGTGGGATAAATCACCGTGCTCTTTAATTTCAACGCCAAGATCTGTTTGTAGTTCTTTGAAAATATTGATTAATGACGGTGGCTTTCTAATGCCTTCATTAACAGAAAAAGCCAAACCATGTGCTTGATTTGGTCCATGATAAGGATCTTGTCCTAAAATAACTACTTTAAGATTATCAAAATCAGTTAACTCAAAAGCTTGAAATACTTTATCAGGTTGAGGATAAATAATTTTACCCTTTTTACGTTCACTTAAACTAAATTGCAAAGCACTCTGAAAATAAGCGCTTTCTTTTTGATTACCAATAACATCTTTCCAAGATAATTTAGTATCGATCATTACTTAACTCCGCTGCCATCCTAAACCACAATGCTGCTTTATCCATATCTTTTTCTTTACCTGCAAGTCCAAAATAATAATCAACCCCCCAAGCAAATGCATGTTCATTATAAGCGTTAGGTTTTGCTGCGATAAAATACCATAATGCTGCAGCTTGGGTATTTTTCTTAACGCCTAAACCAAACTCTGTTAAAAAACCAATTTCTAACTGCGCGATTGAATTACCTTCTAGGGCATAAGGTAATAGTGCTTGATAAGCTGATTTAAAATCAGATGATTTAAAATAAAATTGTGCTTGTGAAAATGGTACTTTTTGATCAGGCTGAATTGATTTAGATAATGATTCTAAAAATTGATTACTTTCAACACTAAGCATTTTTTCATTTGCAGGCTTAATTGTATAATCTTTTTTCTGATTACTAACTTCAATAAAAACACCGGCAAATAGAAATATACCAATAACAATAACAGTGACAATTACCAATATTATATTTTTTTTACTCTTGCGTTTATTTTTGGGTGCAGTTTTTTCATCTGCCATAACAAGTGGCCTATTCGCATTTGTTTTGTCGTCATTATATCAATTTCAAAGAAAAATAAAATGTCTATATGTTACTACTTATTTATCTAATAATGATTGCTATAAACAATATATAACTCATATTACATATTGATGGTTAAATAACAAACAATAATAATTTTTAATCTAAAAATATTAAAATATAATAAATATTTTATATTACCAGAATCAAACAAACACAACTTTTTTATTTATTTGATTTATAAAAAACTTAATCAAAAAATATACATTGAACAAACTATTTGTATTTCATTATATAACAGCATTTATATATTTGATTATTTTATTTCCTATAACTAAATGTTATTGTAATAATACACTTATTTAGTCGATCTAATAATTTTGAACAATGAATTAATATAGGGTTGCAAACATGGCATTTTATCATCACTCGTTATACTTCCAATTAGAACAAAGTAGTCAAGCATTTAAAGACTCTCCGCCAGGTACTATTGATGTTAGCCGACTTGTTCAAGGTAAAAGTAATTATTGGGTTGATCCAAACTCTGAATTAGCACAACATAAAAAAACGCTTGTTTTTGCAGATTTTCTAGCATTTGCATCTAAAGATTTAAATCAGATTAAAAAACAACTTAATCAATTATTGTTAGATGGATTTAGTCTTTATATCTGGCATGAAAATCAATTAAAACTACTTAATTCAAGCATTATCGATGACATGGACGAGCACTTTTTAAGTCAAATACAAGCTGCATCAGATGAAACAATTGCGCATACTGCATTTAAAGATAAAAAAATTCCTAAAGACCAACTACATATTCTTAGTCCTATTGAATTTCAAAAACTATTAAATAAAGATTATCAATTAACTGAGTATCCTTTGTATGCAAGCACTATTGATCAAATAACAGAAAATAAAGATTTAAAAGGCATACTAAGCAATAATATATCCAAATCAAAAATTTCGATTAAAGTTATTGATGATGTTATTTTATATGATTATTCAGATAAAAGATCTTTTGGAATCAGTCATATTTCAACAATTGAAGATTCTTCTAAAAAGTCAATCATTAAAGCTTCAAAAGATTTTGACATCGAAGAACTGCTTAAATATGACTTATCAAATGTAACAACTTTAGATTTAAGAGAATGTGCAAATTTAACCAATGATGATCTTGAGCGCATACTTGAAAAGGTGACAAATATTGAGAGACTTACAATTCATGACTGCAAATCTTTAAGTTTAAACTTAAAGAACATAAATAAATTAAGACATTTAAAACACCTTGACTTAAGCCATATAAAAATTAATCAAGATGAATTAGATAATATTTTAAAAATAACAGCTGACCTAGAGTCATTAGAACTAAAGCATTGTAATGATAATGACTTAACAATATCAGAAGACATAGATTTAAAGAAATTAAAAAATCTTATAATCTATGCAAGTGAATTTAATGATGTAGCTCTGAATCATTTATTAAGTGCATCTTGTAACCTTGAAAAAATAACCTTGCTACCACAAAACCCATTAACAAATAAATTTGTAAAACCAATTAACTTACCACTACTTAGAGAAATCATCGTAGAAAAGCCCTTAAGTCAAGAAAACTTTGAAGCAATAATTAAAAATAGCGCAATGATTAATGAAATAAGCTTTTTTAACTTTGATGGCTTTAGTGATAAATTTATTTCTTCTGCAAACTTTAATCACTTAAAAAATGTTAGATTTCAAAATGGTTTATTTGATTCTGATCAGTTAGAAACATTTCTTTTAAAAGCTCCTAATATAGAGATGCTTGATATTAAGCATTCTCAAAATCTAACTGAAAACATTTCTCAAGATATACCATTAACAAGGTTAAAAGCCTTTGACATATCATATACAGATCTAACAGTTAATTCATTAGCTCATTTACTTTCAAATGCTCACAACCTTAGAGAGCTTGTCGGTCAAATGATGCCGAGTTTATCTGGTCAGTTAACCAAACCACTTAATTTACCTAATCTCCATATATTACGCCTTCAACCAGAAAATGATTTTCAGGCAATTAATTTACAATACCTTTTAAAAAATACTGCAAATCTTGTTAACCTTCAAATTCTTAACATTACTTCCAACCCTGATCAACCTATCAATGATGATTTAGATCTCTCAAATTTAGAGTCAATCGACTTTAATAACTGTCAAATTTCAGATGCTGACTTACATACCCTTTTATCAAAAGCACCTAAGTTAAAAACTTTAGATATTTCCGGCTGCACTAAACTAACCGGTTCATTTACAGATAAGTTAAACCTTAATAATCTAACAAGACTTATTGTCAAAACTTCAACAATAAATTCAGAATCCCTACTTCAGTTGTTAAGTCAAACACCAAAGCTAGAACATTTGAATATAAGTAGCATTAAAATAGAACATATCCCTTTAGATATACAACTTAATTTGCCCTTTTTACAACGACTTATCGTTAGTAAAACAAAGTTAAATGATCAAAGCTTAAATACATTATTAAAAAGCACAAAAAAACTTGAATCATTATACATAGAAGAGTGTCCTAATATTACAGGTAATTTTTTCGACGGAGTAGATTTAAGTCATTTAGCGACTTTAAGATTTGATAAAGATACTGCACTTACTGAAGAAAATCTTTTAACAATTCTTGATCACGCACCTAAATTAAACAGAGAAGCTGTATTAAAAGAATTTTATGATATTACTGCAAATCGAATGAAAGAAAAAAATGCAGTTTTTAAAGAAGCTAGTGCCGATGCAAATGTCACTTTTAACAAAAATAAAAAACTAAATGCTACCAAGATATTTATATCTGATCACGACATTCCTGAATATAGAGATTACCGTAAATCAGTTTATTCTCAACTTGAAATATCTGATCAACCAACACAAGCACAACAAGCATTTAAGCTAAAGCAAACATCTGACTTAGCGTTAGCTGATGTTAATTTAACTGCACATGAATCTGAGGCGCTTTTTTTAGAAAAATACATACTAGTATCAAAAGGTAAGGATGGTAAATCATTTTATTTTGGAAAACAAAACTTTGATTTAACCGATGAGTTTATGCCAATTGCTTCTCTAAGCTTTAATGAAGAAATCACTGATATTTTTATTGCAAACAAAAAATATGATGGCATCGAAATTAAATACTCAAATGCTGATAATTTATACTACATTCGATCAACAGATCATCCAAAATCAATACAACTAGATTTTGTTTTAAAGGCAAATCGCCAACCAACGAATATCAACTCACTCCCTAATGATGTAATTCGTTATTATCAATTTCTTAACTCATTTGATTCAGCACCAGAAGGTCGCCTTTTAAATATGGTCAAAGAGCAACCAGGCTATATTTTTAGAAATTTATGGACTTATAAAACTCAAGTTACTCAACCTACTGGTCGAGACTATATCGATTTGATGAATGCACAAAAATTAGGTGCCTGTCGCCATCGTGCAATTTTATTTAAAGATTATATGGATCGAAAACATCCAGAAATTCCAGTGCGCATCGTACATAATGACGTCCATGCCTATGTTGAAGTTCAACATAAAGATCAATGGATTCATATGGATTTAGGAGGCTATGACGTAACTGTTGATGCAGATGAATCACTATTTGATACTCTTCTTGATAGACCAACAAAAAAAGAAGTTAATAGGCCATCTTATCCCCCATTAACAATTAAAGCGCCTGTGATACCACAAAGGTTAATACCTAAAGAGAAAAATACTTCCGTTTATAAGACCGCTTTAGACTATTTCAATAGTAAATCTGCTAAAGAGCAAAATATAGAAACCACAAGGCTCATTCAACAAATTATATCTGATGAAAAAAATAAAACACATCTTATCGAATTAGATCAGCCGGATGAATTGGCTTTATATCAACAAATCTATCAATACGCTAATAAGACTTCTCGTAATGTTTTCTTTGTAAACTCTCCTGAAGAATTAGCTTTATTAGTTCCTACAGTTAAGCACGGTAAAGATAATACAGGTATTGTACAAAAAGCACCTGGTGGTCGTTTATTTGACTTTTTAAATGCTGATCATGATCAAGATCCTACAATTATTATCAATTATTCTAATTTTAATGCAGCAGAAATCGTCCGTTTTAATAGTATTTTAGATGATGTAAGAAAAATTGATGGTATTGAAATTCCACAGAGTATAAACATCATTGGTATTAGAAACCAAAATGCCCAAGATGCATACCATGGTTCTGATTTCTTAAGTCGATTTGATCAGCGCCATCGCTTAAATGAAGTTGATGCAATAGAGACACCAGTTAGAACATTAGAGCAACAAGATAAAGCTATTGAAGGCATAGAAATAGACTTATTTAACTCACAAGATTGGAAAGAAATCTTATTTGGTCGCTGGGTCATTGATAAAGACCAATTAAAATATCAAGATGGTGAGTTAATCACTCAACAAAAAGCATTAGCCGAATATAAAGTATTAATCTTAAAAAATGTGCCTCAATCAAAAGATTTTGATGCCTTTTTTACACTAGCAAAAATTCATGGTAAGTTTAGTTACAATGGCATAGAGATTGAAATACCTCAAGACTTCAAAGTTATCAATGCTGGCAAAGGATATGATTTTGGTTCTTTAAAAGATCAAATTAGCAAAGCTGATAACCAGTTTAGATTAGATGCAATCACATTAAATCCAACTTTATTCAATCAATTTTTTAATCAGCATATTATTGATAACCATGATAATACCTTACAAACCTTACCTGGTATTCTAAAAGCTAAGCAAGGCCAAACCATTGAGGTAAATCTAACACGCAACTTAACTGAAGATCAGTGGGCAAGGCTTTTAAATTCTGCTAAAGACAATCAAGTTAACCTAATTATTCATACTCAAAATAATACTGAATTTCCTTTTGATTTAGCAATTGATCAAACAAAATCAGCTACCTATTTATTTCCTGAAGTTCTAGCAGTTGAGACAAATGACATTCATTATAGTGTTGAAAAAATCACTGCAACCAGTCAATTTGAGCATGCTAGTTTAATTCATGCAACTGACCTTAAATCAGCTGATTTAATCAAAAAGATAAATGGTAAGTTAGATGATAAAACATTAAAGTTTATCTTCAGTGAAGAAGAGCAATTTTTAATTAGTGCATTAAAAGCTGACCATGATATTATTCTATATGGTCACTTTGACAATGAGTTGGCAGATAACTTAGTTGAATTAATTAAATATTTTCCCAACTATACTGGCCATTTAGCATTTATTAGCTCCAATACACATGCCCTACCAGCACTTGAAATTACAAAAATGACTGTTTCAGCTGAAGATAAGCTTCAAGCTTTAAAGGATAAAGGATATGATTCTGCTAATGTAGATTTGCTAGTTGACCATGCCCAAAGTGAATCATTTGCACAATTAGAAACTAGAGCTTCTTTTCTTAAACATCATGGCAAGGCTATAAATAGTGACCTTGCTTGGCATGGCATGGATACTCTCTCAAGTGAAATCATATTAGATCAATTTGAGCTTACTCATGTTGCCAAAAAAGCGCAAACTTTTGAAGAGCAGCGTATCCAAAAGGTTACTGACCAATTACAACAAAGCCCGTATGTGTTTATTACTGGCTTGACTGGCGTTGGTAAGACAACAACTATCTGTAAACATTTTGAAAATAATACTAATTATGCATTTTATCAAAATCAAAAATCGATTAAGGCGTGGGCTAAGGATGCTTCTTCTAAAGAAAAAATACTTTTCCTAGATGAGGCAAATTTAACCAATACCAACTGGAGTGAATTTGAAGGCTTATTTAATAATCCGCCTTCTATTTTTGTTGATGGTGAATTAATTGAGCTTACCAGTAAGCATAAAGTTATCTTTGCAGGTAATCCTTTAAGTTATGGTGATGAAAGAACTCTAGCACCACTATTTAAAAACCATGGAAGCGCTATTGAATTTTCTCCAATGTCGTTGGAATTTATTTATGACAGAATCTTAAAACCTGTATTTAAAGGTAGTGACTTTGAAGGTAAAGAAAAAGCTTTAATTGAACCAATTTTATCTGTTTATCAATATTTATGTAGTTTATCAAAAGATGAAGTATTAATCTCGCCTCGTGAATTACAAATGATGGCATTGTTAACGCTTAATGCTGCGAGCAAAGATTCAGGAAATAGTGTTAAATATGCACAATACTATAGTTATACGCTTGGTAAAAATGTAGTACCTACATCAAAATTAACGGAATTTGAAATACGTTTTAAATCTAACAGACCAATTAATCTTTCTGACTCTATTGAACTAGAAAGAGATAATTCATTTGTCATTACAGAGTCACGACTACCTATTAAAAATATAATTAATGATTTATTAAGCTTAAGAGCATTAAAACAAGACCAACAACACCTAAGTACTTTTAGTGGTCTTGGTGGCATGATTCTTGAAGGCGAACCTGGCATTGGTAAATCTGACATTGTTATAAAAACCATGCTTGAAAATGGCTTAAAAGAAGGTAAGGATTTTTATAAATTACCGATTAGTATGCCTTTGGCTGAAAAACAAGCACTATTAATAAAAGCATTTAATGACGGTGCTGTTGTAATGATTGATGAAATTAATAGTGCACCTATGCTTGAAGAGTTGCTCAATGCTTTATTAATGGGTAAAGACTTACAAGGTAAGAGAGCTGATAATCCAGGGTTTATGGTGATTGGTACTCAAAACCCTGCAAGTTTAAGTGGTAGAAGACAAGCTTCTCAAGCACTTGAGAGACGTTTAATCAAAGTTGATCTTCCACCTTATACAAAAAATGAAATGCAAATGATTTTAGATGAAAGTGGCTTTGATCAATCTGAAACAATTCAAATGGTAGAAGCCTATGAAAAAGCAAAAGAGAATAATCCAAAGCTTGTGTTTCGTGATCTAATGAAATTTGCTAAAGCATTAGCAGAATCTCGAGATTTATCAGATTATGCTACAACTACAGATAAAAAAATGAAAATGAAAGAAAAAGAGACTGATTTAGATAAATTACTAGGAGATTTTGTAAATAGTGGTGCACCAGCAAAAGATTTAGATCATCATGAATTTGATATCCCTAAACTTAAACACCCATTTACTTTTACACATAATGTATCAACAATGCAAAATCAAACAAACAATATTGAAGTTGAAGTCTAGTTTTAATATGCTTATAACCATCCATATAGCTACTGAAATATAAATAATCAAAAATATATATTTATTCCTTTAAAATCAAATAAATAAATCATATTTTTCATGTGATAAATAATTAAAATTATTTAGCAAAATTTCTGCAATAATTAATAATCAAATATATAATATTTTTAATTTTTGTGTGGTTATATGTGTAAGAGGGAGAGTAGATAATGTATAACGAATTAGATAACCCTAAAGATATGAAATTTACGGCTATGACATGGAATCTTGCTAACGAAAATCCTCCAGCAGAGACAATGGATCAGTTGAAGGGACAAATAACAGATGATCCTGATATAATTATTTTCAGTCTTCAAGAAGCAAAAGAAACACTGCTTAAATGGGAAAATGCTGGCGAGCGCATAATAAAACGACTCAATGAAAATAAAGGTAATATAGACGAGCAATACACAATCATTCACAATGATAGCTTCAGAGTAGTAACTAAGCCTAGTATCTATAATATTACGAATATGGCAAGAACAGGACTTGTTATCGCTGTCAAAAATAAATATAAAGAGCAAATAAGTATTCTAGAGTCAGGTTATGAACGTTCAAGCGAATCAATTAATAAAGGTGGTCTTTATGCAAAATTACAAATTGGCAATAAAAAAATAGGTGTAATTAGTGTCCACCTTGACTCTAATAGTCCAGAAGAACGACAGGCCGAAATAAAGGCATTAATGGATCATTTCGATGATGAACTATTTGATGATATTATTTTTCTAGGTGACCTAAATGAACGACTTGAGACTGGATTTCAAGATTTACTAGACAACAGCTCTACACGTTTAGATGATATAGAAAAAAAAGAACAACAAGTAATTGCAAAACATGACCCTATTTCTAAACATGGTACTTATCTTTCTATGACTTATGGTTTTCAGTTTCATCAATTAGATCGCTTTACTTATGTTGAAACCAATGCAGATGGTACTGTTAGAGCAAAACCAAAAAGAGCAGGCCAACTTGATATTGGCACACTGGATAATATTGGTACTGAAGAAAAAGCACTCAAAAAAGATAAACCTACTGTTTTTACACCAACTGATAGTACTGGCAAGCCAATTAGTGATCATAAAGCAGTATTTTGTAACATAACACTACCTGCTGTCGACTTCACTAAGAAAAAAGAACAAACTGTGGTATCTAATCTTTTTTATCAGAAAATATCAGATAACACTATTGAAATGCAAGTATTAGGCAACAATAGCTCTACAAGTATAGATAGACAATAAAATATTTATTTCTTTAATTTTATTTATAAATTTAATAATTTATATCTTATAAAATCTCTATAAAAAATAAAAATACTTTTGACATTCACAAAAAATAATATATGATTATCATCTAAACTATAATTATAACAGTAAACAACTAAACGATGAGCGGGTATTATGGGGACTTTGTTCGGTTATTTAATGATTATTCTATGCCAATTTTCAGCGAGTGTGAATGTCGTTGGCTCTAAGCATTTAGTCTCTGATTTAAATGTATTTTTCTTAATGGAAACACGTTTTCTAATTGCTGCGGTTATTTTGTTTATCGCATGGCTTTTTGTAGGTAAGAAAAATCGACCAGAACATGTTAAATTATCAGCACTTAAACGAAGTGATTGGGTTTTATTAATTTTTCAAGCACTTTGTGCAGGTGCATTTTTCAATTTATTACTACTACTAGGTATGCGTTATACATCCGCTAATAATGCTGCAATTATAACAAGTGCTATTCCTGCAATGGTTGCTTTTTTATCTATTTTTATTTTAAAACAAGTACTTACACGTTATAAGCTAATCTGTATTGTATTTGCAACTGTTGGTCTATTTGTTATTAATGGCTCTAAAATTAATATTAATGGCTCTTTAGATGGATTTTTTGGTGATATGTTAATTGTCATTGCCATCATTCCAGAATCACTTTACTATGTCCTAAGCAAAATACGTAATATTCGCTTACCTGTATTATTACTTTCTAGTATTATTAATGCAATTAATGCTTTGTTTATGCTGCCATTTGTTTTTCTTTTTCCATCGACTATTCCAACGCATATTAGTGGGTTAGATTTATCATTACTGTTATTAGTTGGCTTGGCATCCGGTTTATTTTATATTGGCTGGGCTAAGGGCTGTCAATATATTGATGGTGCAACAGCTGGTATTATGACTGCATTAATGCCAATATTTGCGATTATATTATCTGTTTTATTTTTGCATGAAGCAATTGGTTGGCTACAAATTATTGGTATGGTATTAATTTTAGCATCCATTGTATTTAGTAATATGGGTGGTTTAATTAAAAGGTTTAAACCAAGACAATTCAGATTAAATAAAAAGTAATAATATACAATATATTAATTATCAAGCATTTAATATATCTAACCATTGTTTCTCACCGATGTGAGAAGCTCCGCTGTTCACCAGCTCTTTATATTTATTCACCATTTTATGATATTTATTAGTGTGTAATCCTCGCCCTATCAAATTACACGCAACTAAATTTTGATACTTTCCTTGTTTAATTAATTGTTCTGCATAGCTTAAATATAAAGCTTCTTTTGTATTTAGTTTATTAAATACTGCCCAATCATGTGACTTGATATAGACTGGTGCAACATTTTTTGCATACGAATAGACTTTGTTATAAAGAGATAATAGAGCATTAACAAAGTTCATATCTTCTTCATCTAGCTGGCTTGTTTGTTGCTTAATAACTTCATTATTTTTTAATTGATTAAGTTTTGCTTGGTATTCAGTTTGTTTTGCTGGATTTAAAAGCATTAATATTTCATATTGATTCGTCAATATAAGTTTTTCAGCATTAGATAGCTTCATTATTGCAAGCTCCCCATATTTATGAGTTTAATATAGTGATAACTTTAAACTTAGATTATTTTTAAGAATTGTCAATACAACTTAATAAATCATTAAATATATTTATATCAAAATATAATATTTTTAGATACTTCTTTATATATAAGTTATTGTATTTATTTGTTTGTTTATTTTTATCATGACTAACTGATTGATATAATGTTTGTTGCTGCAGTGCTTCTGACTCTAATTCAACCTGTAATAAGTTTTGATAAAATATATCTGGATACTGAGACTGATTTAGTTTGATAGTTTTACGAGCTTTACGTATTGGCTTTGTTACCGTTGATTGTATTACTTTAACTGATTTAATAATATCTTGAAACTCACCTGACTGTAACTGAATATTGGCATAAGCTAGCCATAATGCAAATAAGATACAATTAATATTTAAATCATATTGTTCTTGCAAGTTTATTAATGATAATTCTATCTGCTTATTTTTATATAGCTTTAATGAAAATTGCCAAAATGGGTTATTCGCTTCATCTAATATTTTAGACATTGTGAAAATCAACTTAATATATTAATGTTTAAAATCATTATCACCTTCTGCTAAAGCACCTGCTCTTCTTGGGTCTCGTGCACCATAAAACATATCATCCTGGTATGAAACAGAGTTTGCTGACCCCATAGCTGCATCTAATACTACTTGATGCCCCATTTCTTCTAAGATTTTAATCGTATCCGGACTAATTCCTTGTTCAATCTGAATCTGATCAGGCCAAAGTTGGCTATGAACTCTTGGTGCATTTACAGCACTTTGAAGATTTAAATGATGCGTAATCATATTCAAAATTACTTGTAAAGTTGTCGTAATGATTCGGCTTCCACCAGGCGAACCAGTGGCTAGAAATGGTTGATTATCTTTAGTAATGATAATCGTAGGCGTCATCGAGCTTAAAGGACGCTTTCCTGGTTCTATACTATTTGCTTTTCCTTGAACTAGCCCAAATGAATTGGCTACACCAACTTTAGCAGTAAAGTCATCCATTTCATTATTTAAGAAAAATCCTAAGTCCTTAGCAATAATACCATTACCATAAGAGTAATTTAAGGTATAGGTATTTGAAACCATATTACCATCATGATCAACGACACTAAACTGTGTCGTTTGATTACTTTCATTATCAATTACTTTTACATCTGAAATCTTACTACTTGGAACATGTTTATCATAATTAATTTGTTTTCTAATGCTATCAGCATAAGATTTTGATACCAAATGCTCGACTGGGTTGTGAACAAAATCTGGATCACCTAAGTCACTATTACGATCGTTATAGGCATAACTTTCAGCTTCTGTCATTAAATGAATACTCTCTGCACTATTTAAACCAAATTTTTCTAAGTTAAACCCTTCCAAAATATTTAATAACTCAATTAAAGTAACACCACCTGAACTTGGCGGAGGCATAGAATAAATCTTATAACCTTTATAAGTACCTTTAACTGGTTCTAGCTCTTCAGCATGGTATGATTTAAGATCAGCTAGTGTAATTAAACCACCATTGGCTTTCATATCTTTAACTAAGATTTTAGCCGTTTTTCCTGTATAAAAATCATCACCATTAGTATCTCTAATACGTTTTAGTGTTTCAGCTAATTGTTTTTGAATTAACCACTGTCCCGCTTTATATGGTTGGTTATTTTTATTTAGAAAAATCTTTCGTGTTTCTGGATGTCCAAATAGCCAGTCTTTTGCATCACTTAATGATTCTGCCATCGGATAAGAAACTTCAAAACCATTCTCTGCCAAATCAATTGCCGGTTGAATGACCTCTTTTAATGATAGTTTACCATATTTTTTCTCAGCTAATACTAGACCTTTAACTGTACCAGGTACACCACTTGCTTTATAAGTTCCAGAGATTAAATCTTCATCAACATTACCATTTTTATCTAAAAACATATCTTTTGTAGCTGCCATTGGTGCTTTTTCACGGTAGTTAATCGCAATGGCTTTTTTCTTATCATTTAACCAAATTAACATAAAGCCACCACCACCAAGATTACCTGCTTTTGGCATTGTAACAGCTAATGCAAAACCAACTGCTACTGCAGCATCAACCGCATTACCACCTTGATTTAGTATTTTCACACCAACATCGGTTGCTAATGATTCTTGAGTTGCAACCATACCATAATTACTTTCAATTGGATGAAATCGCTCTGGCGATTCTTGAACCGGTTGCCAGTAAGCGGCTAATACTGAAATAGGCAAATTTACAGCGATTACACCAACAAATAGTTTAACTAACTTTGATTTCCAAATCATTGACTAAAACCCTTTAAATTGATCAGTTAATGCTTACTAATTTACTACGCTTATTACACATAGCAACTACAAATTAAGAAAATATCCACAATACTGGTATTTCAAAGTAATTTACAGTACCATTTAGATCATCAATAAATACATTATAGATATAATCATAAATAACACTGGTGTTTTAAAATGACAGAAGATAATAAAAACCACAATGGAGCTGATAATAGTAGTGAAAATGGTAAAGAAAAAACAACCGATACATTACTAGAGTTTCCTTGCCGTTTCCCAATCAAAATTCTCTGCAATCCTAATAAAGGTATAGAAGAATTTGTTATGAAAACATTGCATGATCATGTAGAAGATAATAAGTCGATAGATTTATCAGTTAAAGAAAGTAAAAATGGTAAATATATTTCTATTACCGCTATTTTTACTGCTACAAGCAAAGATCAACTAGATACACTTTATACCCTTTTCTCTAAAAAAGATGATGTACATATGGTTTTATAATGAATCAGCTAACTAAAACAATACAAGTTCAGTCATTGGGCTTAAAGCCTTATGAAACAGTATTACATGAAATGCAATCATTTACGCGTAACCGTGATGATAAGACTTTAGATCAATTATGGCTAGTTGAACATGAAAAAGTATTTACCCAAGGCCGTCATGGCAAAGGTGAACATATTTTATCAACTGGTGATATTCCAATTGTACAAACTGATCGCGGTGGGCAAGTTACTTATCATGGACCAGGACAAGCAGTCGTTTATTTTTTGATTGATCTAAAGCGTGCCAAAATTGGTATCAAAAACCTAGTTTGTCTAATTGAAAAATCAGCCATTGAAATGCTAAAGCAATTTGGTATTGAAAGTCATTTACAGGAAAATGCACCGGGGGTTTATGTCAATGACCAAAAAGTATGCTCACTTGGTTTGCGTGTTAAGCAAGGACAAACCTATCATGGCTTAAGCATTAATGTTGATATGGATTTATCACCTTTTAAATTGATCAACCCTTGTGGTTATAAAAATCTTCAAATGGCAGAGATTAAACAATTTAAAACTGATATTACATTAGATGAAGTTTATAGCGTTTATACAAAAATATTTAGTGAAAAATTTAATCAGGCACTCAAAGCTAAAGTTACAAATATGGGAGTTGATGCATGTCTATCATAAAGACAACCGTTGATGAAAAAAATAAATATGCGAAAGATAAGCTCTCTCGTATTCCTGTAAAAATTCAAGCTAAAAAGCCAACACTTCGTAAACCTGACTGGCTAAAAATTCAATTACCAAAAGCAAGTTCTGGTGGTGTCTCAGGTGTTAAAGATATTCTACGCGAAGGTCGATTGGCTTCCGTTTGTGAAGAAGCATCCTGCCCTAACCTTCATGAATGCTTTAATAAAGGTACGGCCAGTTTTATGATTATGGGTTATAAATGTACGCGCCGTTGTAGCTTTTGTGATGTTGCTCATGGACGCCCTGATGCATTAGATCAGCAAGAACCTGACAACTTAGCCGATGCAATCTCTAAAATGAACTTACGTTATGTTGTTGTTACATCGGTTGATCGTGATGATTTACGTGATGGTGGTTCAGAACACTTTGCTAAATGTATTCAAGCAATTAGAGAAAAAACACCCAATGTTAAAGTTGAAATTCTAACACCTGACTTTAGAGGTCGCATGGATATAGCCTTAGAAAACTTATCTAAAATGCCACCTGATGTATTTAACCATAACTTAGAAACTGTGCCTCGTCTTTATAAAGCAGCTCGCCCTGGCTCTGACTACCAATGGTCACTTGATTTACTTAAACGTTTTAAAGATCTTTTCCCAGAAATTCCAACTAAATCAGGCTTAATGGTTGGTTTAGGTGAAACTGATGAAGAAATCATTGAAGTAATGAAAGATATGCGTAAACATAATATTGATATGCTTACTATCGGCCAATACTTACAACCAAGTATTTATCATATGGCAGTTGAGCGCTATGTCTCACCTGAAACCTTTAGAGACTATGCATCAATTGCAAAGGAGCTAGGTTTTAAACATGTTGCCAGTGGACCTATGGTGAGATCTTCTTATCATGCTGATATTCAATTTGAAGGTGATATGATTGCTTAATCAACCATACGGATTAACATAAAAACTAGAGTTACTACCCTCTTTAATCACCCATGGACAAGCCGTATCATTCGACTCAGTCTGATTACAAGCAAAAACTAAATTCTCTCCCTGTCTTGAAAATCCTATAGAGCTTGGACAGTTAATAATCCCTTGCACAACTTTACACTCTCTGGTAGTTTTTGAAAATGAAATAATATATTTTTTAGAATAATCAAGTGTTACACGCCCTGTAACTGCCTCTACAGGGATTTCTTTACCATAACCATCCATCACTTTAATATTTCCCAATTGTAAACTAACCGGAATAAACTGATCTTCAGCACCTGGTTTAATATTAATCACAGCATACAAGTCCATATCTCCAGATCCTTTAGATTTTGTATCTAAACAATCATCTCCATCACAAGTTGCTTTTTCCAGCGACAAGACATTACCTTCACCACTAATTGTTGTATACCAGCCGCCACTATTATCATGTTTCCATTTAATTGTAATAGTTTGACTTTGACCATTAACATTGACTGTACCATCAATACTGAATGATTTTTTACTATTATAACAATCACTGAAAAAAGCATTTTTATCTTCAAATTTAAACGTATTATCTGAGTTTGCTGAAATTGTCATCGGTAAACCATCAACACTATAAATACATTTTTTATCTGTTGCTTTATTTATTGTAATAGCATAAGGCATATGATTAGCAATTTTAAATTTATAATCAGCTGAGGCATAAAGAATCCCCATATTGCATATACCTAATGTTAAAATACTTAATACTAATTTCATTGCACAACACCCGCTCATAATAATTATAATGAATCTACTATATAAAGAGAACGCAATGAAATCAATTGTAAAATAATCACATATAAATTAATAATATTTCTTTTATTAAGCATTATTGTTAAGTATTTTTATCACCAAGAGTGAATACCAACATGCTGAAGATTATTTTCTTCAGATAATATTGTCCATGGACAGCTAGTATCTTTCTTATCCTTTTGTTCACAAAAAAATAAAATAACACCACCACTTCTTATTTCAGGAGGTGTTTCTTTAGGACAATGAGTTGTACCACCATTCATATAACATTTTTTAAATCCAATACTACTTGGACACTGAATAATACCTTGGTTAATAATGCACTGCTGTTGGGATTTTGAAAAAGAAATAATGTATTTTTTAGTATTATCTAATATCATTTAACCCCTAAATGGATCTTTAGCTATAATATCTCCGTAACCATCAGTAATTACTACTGTCCCTAATTGAAGACTGTTTAACTTTACTTCACTAGCACCACCGGGAGCTATTCCAACGGTTAAATTATTATAAAACTGATTGCCATTGCCATCTCTATAAGTACGATTCAGGCAGTTATGCCCACTACAAGTAGCAGTATTTAATGCTAAATATTGGCCAGAATTAGAGGAAAATTTAGTTCCCCAGTTACTCTGCCCTCCACTTCGTTTCCATTCAACATCAATAGAAGTACTCTGGCCACCTGCATACATCGTTACTTTAAATCTCAACCATTTATCTTGATCATTACACCCAGAGCCAGGCAAGAAAGTAACTTTATTACTATCTTTAATAACCTCAGCATCTGTTATAAAAGTCACGCATTAATCTGATTTATTTTCATCCAAGGTGTCCTTCTTTTTATTACAGAACTGATAATAGCAATCAACTTGTTCATAATAGCCACTAATGCAACTTTAGATGGCTTACCTTTAAGTTTTAAGCGTTGGTAAAACTCCTTCATTTCCGGTGAATGTTTCAAACTGGCTACGGCAGCCATATATAAAGCCTTTCTAACAATTTTCCTGCCGCCAAATATAAATCGTTTGCCTTTCTGCTTTCCACTATCTCGATTATATGGTGCAACTCCTACCAAGGCGGCTAGTTGCTTTCTATTTGCTGTTTTGATCTCTGGTAAATATCCCATAATAGTATAGGCAGT
>JAKJJQ010000049.1:0-21341 GCA_021713415.1 Thiotrichales bacterium 19X7-9 | reverse complement strand
AGTGCTATAGGCACAATGAAATGATCTTACTAGCAACATTTTTTTAGTTTAACATGAAAACCTCTTCGGTTTTCAAACTTTCCCGTTTAATGTACCGCGTGGCAAGCCACGGGGTAATTGCTCAAATAGAATTGGTAAAATAGCGCCTAAATCTTTAGACTTATTTTATGATTGATTATTTAAAGACAACATTAAGAGAGATACTTTCATGTTGCGAAATATAGCGATTTTTATTTTAAGCTTCTTATACTTATTCCAACTAGCTTTAGCCAATACTCAATTGCCTGTAGCCGATAATTTAATTGCTTTAAATTCACCTGAAGGTCAAAAACTTTTTAAAGAAACACCTAATAATTACTTAAACGACTATTGGCTTTTAAGTCAGTATTTTGTTACTGAAAAAGGGCTTGCCTTTTGCGCACCTGCATCGATTGTTATGACCTTAAATGCATTGGGTAAAACACCCAAAGAAGCACCTGAACATTACCCATATAAACTATTTAATCAAACTAATTTATTTTTTAATCAGGCAATTCTAAAAGCCAATATTACACCACCTATGATTAACTTTCATGGCATGACTTTAGGTCAGGCAGGGCTTATTTTAGAACAATATGCCGATAGCGTTAAAATTTACCATGGTAATGAAATTATGGGAGTGAAACAGTTTAAAGAACTATTGATTAATGCATTAACCAATAAAAAACAGTTTATCATCATTAATTTTTATCGTAAAACCATCAATGAATCAGGTGGTGGCCATTTTTCGCCAATTGCAGCTTATAACCCACAAACTGATCGCTTTTTAATTCTTGATGTTGCCCGTTATAAGTATCCACCAGTATGGGTTAAATCTGAAGAATTATTCAAAGCCATTTTAGGCATTGATTCAATAAGCAAAAAATCACGTGGCTTTATTATTGTCTCTTGAGAATAATGTTTGGCATTTTATGTTAATAAATGGCACTTAAAATGCATATAAGCTTTTGCCATTGATAGTATAATCAAACTGAATATCCTTTAAGTAAAAATGCTTCAAGCGTAATTTATATTTAAGCAAATTCTTTTTGGCTACTTTATATTGGTCAAAGTTGTTATCTCCTTTAATTAAACCACTAGTTTTTTCATATAATTTAACACGGTAATTACTAGATATTAAACGCACAAAATAATGCCAAAAATCATCTGTATGATGAAATGAATATTTAGCACTAATCACGGTTTGAAAACTTCCTGGATCAGATAGAAACAAACTAACTGCCTCTAAAAAATCGCGTCTATGTTTTTGGTATTGTGTTTTTGCATAACTAGTAACACGCTCCTGTAGTGATTGTAAAACTAATGATTTAGGTAGCGCATAATTGATTAATAGGTTATCAGTTAAAATAAATTGATTAATACTAAAGCTTAAATAATCAAAATAAGCTTGATTTTCAAATGATTTCTCTAAATTATCTGTCATTTCTAGTGAATCTAGCATCGGTAGAACATAAATAACATTTGGAATAAAAAATGAAACTTCTGCATCACCTTCCATCATATTGGCAAGATCAAACTTAAAATCAATTTGCTTTTCATTATGATTATCAATCGTATTAATATGATTTAGATATAGCGCACGATGTTTTGTCAGATTAAAATTTATGATGTCTTCTGACGCATAATTATCTTCTAGCAAAAAGGATAGATCAATTGGCAATGTTATATGCCCCTTTAGTTTCAAATCACTAAAATATGCATCTTTAACATAATTTGTTACTTGCTTATTGATTAAGGCAAGTGATGATAACTTAGATAAAAATGACAAAAATGAGCCTGCATTGACCCGATTGATTAAGACCGTAAATGAAAATTGATCCGCTTGATCTAAAAGCATTACAGTTAACATAAGTTTGTTATCTGTAATCTGTTTTAAATCGATGCGATATTTAGCTAAACGGTAATTTTGATTGATACGTTGAAGATTCATAAAATATAACATTTTACAAATAAATGACGCATTCAGCGTTAATGGACAACTATCTTTCATCTTTTTAAGATCATTAATTAAATAACCTTGATAGACTAGCTTATTATTCATAGCGAATGCATAGCTTTTGTTTGCATAAAGCACACAAATGTTAAAACATAGGCATATAAAAATTATGACTCGCATGTTTATCCTTATGACTGCATAATAAAATTATAAATCTTTATTCTTTAAATTAAGTTCATCTTAAAAAAATAAGCAAAAATCATATTCATTACTATAATCTCTTATATTAATCATTGAATAAATTTAGCATTAAACATAGGGAGTGGTTATGAAAAATTTTCTTTTTAGCATAATTCTATTGATAAGCTTAAGCTTACTATTTGGCTGCTTTGGTAGTAGTGATAGTAGCAGCAGTAGTTCAGCAGCATCTGGTAGCTGTTCTGCAGGGAGTGATTGCACTCCCTCTAATCTAAGTGCTGTACCGGCTTCAAGTTAATTTAGATCAACATAGGGTTTAATATCATGAAATTAAAATCAACGCTAAAAACTGTTTTCCTTATTAACATACTCGCTACACCTACTTATGCTGCCTTACCAACTTCAGGTGCTTATGTTACTGATAAGGTTAGAACATTTACCAATAGTCCCATACAAAAAGGCGTTCAACAAGTTAATAGTATTATGTGTATGATTAAGCAAACAGAACCTGATGCAACGGAAAATGTTGGTCAAGGTAGCTATTTGGCTAATGTTGATATGAATGCATGTGGTATGGGTGAGGGTGCAGAATCAACGGGTTCTCAAATGATCTCAGTATTTGTTAACTCCGCTTTATCTAATGGCATCTTAACCGCTAATTTATGGTTTGATGGTGTTTCACTTGGTGATGGTGGTAATCAACAAATTATTCAAGGTAAGGGCACGATTAATTCACCTGCAGATGCCGATACACCATATGGTATTTTTTCTTTTGATTATGCAAGTTATGACATCCCTGCATCATTAAGTGCCACTGATATTAATATGAAAGGGCATGCAAGTGCTACTGAGACAAGTGGAACTAATACGATGACCTATGTTGAAGATCAAAATGGTGATGGTACAGAAGATATTCAAATGCAAATTAATCAAAATGCCAATGGTGAAGGCTTTGGTAAAATTACCTTTCCAACAGGTCACCCTGGACAGCAACAACAAGCAGTTACTTTATCTGCTGCATTTAACACCAACTATCTTTATATTAAAACAACAAGTAAAGACCTTTGTTTCGATAGAACCAGCACAACGAATTTGGTTTATGGTTATGGCTTATACAATCAAGATGGCTCCAGGGTAACGATTAATACAGGCTTCCCAATTCGCTATAGCTCAAATGGTGAAACGGTAGAAGGATGGATGGGTTACTATGGTGTTTGGTTACCTGGTGTTACTGTTGACTCAAACTTAAATGATCAATCAGTTACTAAAATTGATTTATCAAACGGACAAAGCGAATCTGGTACTTTAAAATACTATAATGGTCGCTTAGAACGGCATGATGTGCAAAACAAAACTTTAAGCGAACTTGCAGGTGTTAATATGATTGTACATCTGCAAAGCCAAAATGCTAATCCAGTCATTCAATGGAATGCATCACAAGATCGCTTTGATCAAGTTGGTACTCAAAGCTGTAATAATTCTAGCGGTTGTACTGTAACGATGCAAACAACCACAGTATATGATGTTGAGTCCGCCTTTAACGATGGTAATGATTTCTTACCACTTAATATAGAAGGTGTGGGCTTTAGTGGTTTAAACTTGCGTGATTTTTCACAACAAAGCCGCACCTTCTTAGCACCAACAGATAATAGCGAAATGAGAGTATTTGGCAATATCATACAAAAGCCATCATCAGGTGGATCAACATTGACTTTATACTGCTTTGATCAATGTCCAGTACAAGTTAATGGCACTATTGGAAACTATAATACCAATGATACAGTTACAGCAATTACTTATTCGATTAATCTTAATACCAATGGCAATACCCCCTATGTACTACTTGGCCCCACAGGCAGTGTCGATGGCAATAATCAGCTAACAGCGATTAATACACCCAGCGTTGCTATGGTTTCATCTGACAATAATTCAATTAGTATCAATGAATTATTTACAACCAATAACCGCCAAGATCGCTTTGATGAATCAACCTTTTACTCCTGGCGTTCAGGTCCCTCGGATTGGCAGAAATATATCACATTTGTTGACTCAAATGGTGCAGTTGCCACATTTGATGCACCGATTAAGCTAATTTATACCGATCCAAATGGCAATAAACGCTTTATTCAATATGAAGGCTTCGGTCGCTTCAGTGGCATTCCTGAAGTTTGTGTTAATATTGAAACAGGTCAAGAAGTTGATTGTTACTCTCAATCGGGTGACGCACAAAACCTTATTTTTAAACCAACGTATAATATCGAAGATGCCATTCAAGCTACAACACCATTAACAAGCATTGATGGCTCAACTAATTATTATTCAAAACAATTAGTTATTGCGCAAGAATTAGGTATCGAAAGTGATACCACTAACTGTACAACTGGTCTTGCAAGTGAAATGACCAGTGCCCAAGCAATTACACTACCAACAATTGCTAATAGCTGGAGTAACCCAAATTTAGGTGCTAAGCCTACAAATGGTAATTACAGTTTCACTGATGCTGAAAATCATATTATATCTAACTAACTTCGTTGTATTTCTTTTGCTTTAAAGGAGTCTACATCTTAAGATAAATAACTACTTTCATTAGGCTAGAGAAATATCAATGCAAATACCAGAAAATGCAATTAAAATAGAAGTGCCCTTTGAGCGTGACTGTTTTGGCTGTAGTAAAACCAACCCACATGGACTTCAGTTAGAATACCATTATCATGATCAAACAGTTTATACGACATTTATACCAAATCACCATCACAGTGGCTGGGGTAATATCATTCATGGCGGTATTTCAGCCTCTATTTGTGATGAGTCCTTAGGTTGGTTATCAATGTGTGCTTGTCAATCCATGGCTGTGACAAAAGAATTAACTTTTGAGTACCATCAAGCGATTAAGATTAGCCAAACAGTAACAGCAATTACAAGTATTGAACGAATTGAAAAAAATAAACGCTTATTTGCAGTGAGTAATATTTATAACCATCATCAACAACTGTGTGTCAGTGGCCATGCAAAAATGCTACTTGTCGGCCCAAAAGCAGCAAAACGCTTAAATATCATGCCAGATAATGCCATTGATCAATTCAGTGAGTTTCTCAATGTATTAATGGCTGAGCAATAAATTTTTATGTTTCTATAAAATACTGTTTTGTTTTATTTAGAATGTTATTAATAAAACCATCTAAAACAGGCCACAGCACCTGATAATGCAATTCACTCGGTAATGGTAAGATAGGAATAAGCCAACCAAAACAGTTTACTTTAAGTACTGGCTTATAAATAAGATTAATACTTAGCTCAGTGGATGTCTGTTGATCATTAACATTGATCATAATCTTTAAATACTTAAAGTAACGGCCTGCTTTACCACCAGAAGCTTCTAAACTAATTGTATTATGATCGTAATTAACATCAAAGATACAATCCCATAGTTGCTCTATTTTAATCGCTACATTCGATGAATGCTTAACTTGAGCTAAAATACTTACCAAAAAATCCGCTTTATTTGAAAATTTTTCTTGCACAGCATGAAATGGCATATAAAGCACAACTGATTGTGATAAATAGTGTTTTTTATCTTTAATAGCGTACACTGATGGTTGATAGTTAATTGATTTGCCAGATAATGATTCATAGAGATTGTGACATGATTTTGCCAAAATAAATTTAATCGTATTATTGATAAAAAATGGCTTAATAAAAAAAAGATTAAATGGAAAAGCCAAATCAACGTAAAAAGCATCACGGTAATAAACATACTGATTGCTTGAACTTATTGGCGTGCAACTAATCTCTCGCTTCATCTGTTTAAATATAAAACCTTTTTTACTATTATCTCTATCAACAACAATTTTCCAAGCATTGTCTTGGCTATGTACTACTTCTACCTTCTTTAATTCAAATGCTTCTTCAGTTAGTCTATGTTTAAATTTTTTATCTCTAACAACAAATACTGGTTTTCTTGAATAATAGGCGCTACCGGTTTGTACTTTTTCTACTTCAGGTAAAAATTCAATTAATAATAAACCTTGATGTATGAGTGGCCAATTAAGAGGTTTTTCAAAAAACGCTAATAATGTTTTAGCGTCAACAGGCATTTGATCTTCTACAGATGCCATATCTTTATACTCAGAATAATTAGATTTACCAGTGATTAATTGCATCAAACACACCTTAAATAGACTTATTCTTTATCATTATATTCAAGAACAATATCGTATAATTGCAATTATTTTAGTGAATTTTTATCGTCACAGCAGACTATAATGCATTAATCTGCTTACCCTGCACATCAAAATTTAGAGGATCAAGCCAGCAATTAAAACGCTGTTTTTGTATAGGCCAATCACAATCCAGCATCGCAAACCATGCCGTATCACGATTTTTACCTTTGATAATATAATGTTGTCGAAATATACCTTCAAAAATAAACCCTAATCGTTTGGCACTTTTTTTAGATCGCTCATTTAAATTATCACATTTCCAAACCACACGCCGATAACCAAGCGTTTCAAATGCATAAAGTAACATTAAATACATTGCCTCTGTTGCAGCTTGGGTGCGTTGTAGCTGTGGTGAAAAATGTACATGGGCAATTTCAATATTACCATGCTCTGGTAATATATTAACAAAGCTTGCCACACCAACAGGTATCAATTGATTATCAATAAAAATGGCTATGCTATAAAAGAAATCATCATAAGATTGTTTAATCTTAACAAGCCAATTGTAAAATGCTTGATAATCACTAAAAGGGCCATAAGGCAAATATAACCAATTTTGGTGATTTGCATTAGATGAAAATGCTTCAAATAATAAAGGCGCATCTTCTAATGATAAAGGCTTAAGCTTGCAATACTCACCGCTTAAGACTCTTTGATCTGGTTTTAGGCTCACTTGCCAATGAGATAAATCTTCAGGCATCACAGGTAAACTTAAATTGCGCTTGTAATTTATCAACTACTTTATCAGGATCTTGAGCATTTGTAATCATAGAAATTGCAGCGATACCATTAACATCACAATCAATCACATCTTGAATATTATCTAAAGTAATGCCGCCAATTGCAACTAATGGGATATCTGTTAACGACTGCCATTTTTTTAATTTCTCTATACCTTGTGGCCCAAAACGCATTACTTTTGAAGTTGTCGGATAAATAGGACCTAAAGCAACATAACTGGGTCTCACACTTAATGCATAGGCTAGTTCAAAATAATCATGTGTGCTTAAACCTAAGCGCATATCTGAATTAACTAACTGATTAATCTCATCATAAGATAATATAGATAAGTCTTCATGCCCTAAATGCACGCCATAGGCACCACATTCCATGGCGAGCTTCCAATAATCATTAATAAATAGTTGTAAATGATATTTTTTCTGTAAATCGACTGCTTGAATCACTGCTTTTTCTACCCAATCAAGTGGCTTATCTTTAATGCGCAGTTGAATGGTTTTAATACCTTTTTTAGCTAAGTATTCTAGCCATTTTATTGTATCTACAACCGGATAAAAACCAATTGACTGATCTAAACGCTTAAAGGCATTATTCTTTTTAATTAATTTTTGATGTTGTGTCACTACTGGGAAGTAATTCTTGTTAATTGGAAAGCCACACTGGGCAACCGGTAGATTAACTTTATTTTTAGCAACCGCTTGAGCATTAAAAATACCCTCTGTAATATACGCTTTTGCTACTACAACTGCATTGAATAAATCATAATCTAAAGCTAATAGTGCTGTAATCGATGCTGCTAGGGTACAGCCTGTACCATGAATACTTTGATGCCATAAACAACGCTTTGAACTTAAATAAAAATGTGTATTTTGCGAATAAAAATAGTCAACTTCTGCTCTAGTACTATGCCCCCCTTTTAAAAGCACTGCTTTTAATTGATAGTTCTGATATAACTTAATCGCAATTTCCTCTAATGAAGCATTTAAATTATAATCTTGCTTATCCAATAAAAGTAAATAAGCCGCCTCATCTAAATTCGGTGTGATTAAATCGGCCTTAGGAAATAACTTTGTTGTAATGGCATCTATAACTGCTTCATTGACTAGCTTTGCGCCTGAAGTTGCAATCATAACAGGGTCACAAATATAAAATATATCATCATATCGTTCTAAGAAATTACTGACGATTTCAACTTGCTTTACTGTGGCAATCATTCCTGTTTTAATTGCTTTAGGTAATAAGTCATCTTCGATTGACTGTAATTGTTTTTCAAATAAGTCATCACTCACAGCATCAATAGCTATCACTTCTTGTGTATTTTGCGCAGTTATAGCTGTAATTACTGTTGTTGCATAGCAATTCAAATCAAAAAAAGTTTTTATATCTGCTTGAATTCCTGCACCAGCACCACTATCAGATCCTGCAATACTTAAACAAATAGGCTTTGCCATAATATTTCACTCACCATTGATCATTTGTTTTTCTTTTCTATGCCAAAATGGTGTATCCATTAGCGCTGTTGCAGATGCTGCCATTTCTCTTACTGGCATGCGTTTGGCCAAATAAGCATATCTGCCTGCTTTAATTGCATGTTTAAAAGCACAAGCCATTTCAACTGGATTACCCGCAAGTGCTACTGCACTATTTAACAACACACCATCAAAGCCCATCTCCATGACTTTTGTAGCATCTGAAGGCACACCAATACCGGCATCTACAATTAATTGAATATTTTGAAAACGAGCACGCAATACTTCTAATGCATATGGATTATGTACACCCTTACCACTACCGATAGGCGCAGCCCACGGCATTAATACCTTAACGCCTAGATCAACCAATCGTTTTGCCATGACTAAATCATCAGTAACATAAGGTAAAACATTAAAACCTTTATCAATTAATACCTCAGATGCCTCAATCACGCCAATCATATCAGGTTGCAAATTATAATCATCACCAATCACTTCAAGTTTAATCCAATTGGTTTTGAATATTTCTTGTGCCATCTCTGCCATAAAAATGGCTTCTTTTGCATTACGACAACCCGCTGTATTCGGTAGGATATGACAACCGGTTTTTAATAATTGTTGCCAGATATGATTATCCGTATTCGTTGCTAGACTACGTTTTAGCGATACGGTAATTAATGATGTTGAAGAGGCCTTAATTGAATCTAACATCATCTGCACACTAGGATAAAGCGCACTTCCTAAAATAAATCTTGAATCTAAAGATTTATCTAATAACTGCCACATTACTTACCCTCCTTGCATCGGTGTTATAATATCGACTTTATCCCCTCTTTTAAGGCAATAATTTTTATACTTCTCTCGCAAGACTAACTGATCATTAATCACCACTAGAAAATAATCCCCCTGAACTTTCTCTGTGACTAAAAGTGCCTCTAATGATGCATCATCTTCTGGAAGTTCAATAAGTTTTTGATTAAATTGAATCTGTATAAACATCACATACCTCTTTTGTTTTCACTAAATTTAGTACTTCAAGTGCAACTTTTGGTGCAAATAAATAGCCATGACGAGATAGGCCATTAAGGCGAATCATATTATTTTTATGCTCAATAATTGGTAAATCATTTTCACTAGTTGGTCTTAGATGACTGATTGTTTTTAATACTCGAGCTTCACTAAAACGCACATCAATAACATAGAGCATCGATAATAATTCCATTAAACTTTCAACAGATATATTCGATAAATCATCTGCATTAATACTCGTTGCACCAACATAAAAAATACCCTTGCCTCTTGGGATTAAATATAACGAATGCCTTGGATGTAGCAGGCGTATCACATGATCAATTTCAATCTGTGGCTGATAAATAACAACTGCTTCACCACGCACGGCGAATAATTGATTTAAATCATCTTTTGCGCCTAAACCACGACAATCAAATAGATAATCGTAATCTATCTGATTAGAGCAATTAAAATCATTGATATTAATCTCAATTTGCTCAAACCACTGGACTTTTTGATATCTAGTCAAGATTTCATATGAATAACGATAGAATAAAGGTACATCAATGACTGCTTCATCTTTAAAATATAAACTATGTTTATAAAGATTTGTTGTATCTAGGCTTGGCATGATTGCTTTTAACGCTTTATCTGATAGATAGCACTTGTTGATATCAAAATGATCCTCATCAAATTGATCAATACGAAAGCTGATTAATTCTTTAATATGATCTAATTCTGTATGATCTTGCTTAGCTGCGATGATGACAGTTCCCTTAGTTTGAAGAATCTTATCTTTATATTGCGCCATCGTAGCATCTAAAAGCTTACTCCATAATGATTGAGCATCTTTACCATAAGCATAAATTTGCCCATGACATGTCATTAACTCTGCCATCGGAGCAAGCATTCCTGCTGCTTGATAACCACAGCTTTTTTTACCATCTATTGTATCTTTATCATATAAATCAATCGATAGATGAGGGTTATCCTTAAGTAGCGTTAAAGCTAGTACACGGCCCATTAAGCCTGCACCAAAAATGGCTACTTTATTTAAATTAAGCATAATATTGATCTTAATCGATTAGACTTCACTATAAATTTCAGCGCCTTGTTCAATAAAATCTTGGGCTTTTTGTTGCATTTGATCTTCAATTTCTTTAGCTGAATATTGGCGTACTTCTTGAGATATTTTCATCGAACAAAATTTTGGTCCACACATCGAACAAAAATGTGCTAATTTATGACCTTCTTTTGGTAAGGTCTGATCATGAAATTCTCTCGCCTTATCTGGATCTAAGCTTAAGTTAAATTGATCAGCCCAACGAAACTCAAACCTTGCCTTTGATAAAGCATTGTCTCTAATTTGAGCACCAGGTAAGCCTTTAGCTAAATCCGCTGCATGCGCTGCTAATTTATAGGTGACAATCCCTTCTCTTACATCATTTTTATCTGGTAGACCTAAATGCTCTTTAGGTGTGACATAGCACAACATCGATGTACCATACCAACCAATTTGTGCAGCACCAATAGCCGATGTAATATGATCATAGCCAGGTGCAATATCAGTCACTAAAGGGCCTAGAGTATAAAAAGGTGCTTCAAAACAATCTTGTAATTCAAGTTGCATATTTTCTTTAATTAATTGCATCGGAACATGACCTGGGCCTTCAATCATTACCTGCACATCATGCTGCCATGCAATTTTAGTTAGTTCACCTAAAGTTTTTAATTCAGATAACTGTGCTTGATCATTCGCATCATAGATACTCCCTGGACGTAAGCCATCGCCTAAAGAAAATGACACATCATAAGCTTTCATAATGTCGCATATTTCTTCAAAATGGGTGTATAAAAAACTCTCTTTATGATGTGCCATACACCATTTAGCAATAATTGAGCCGCCACGAGAGACAATACCGGTTAAACGCTTTGCAGTTAATGGGATATACGCTAAACGTACACCTGCATGGATGGTAAAATAACTTACCCCCTGCTCTGCCTGCTCAATTAAAGTATCTTTAAATATCTCCCAAGTTAAATCTTCAGCTTTACCATTCACTTTCTCTAATGCCTGATAAATAGGTACCGTTCCAATGGGTACTGGTGAATTTCTTAAAATCCACTCACGTGTTTGATGAATCGCTTTACCAGTTGATAAATCCATCACCGTATCAGCGCCCCAACGCGTGGCAATGACCATTTTTTCAACTTCTTCAGCAATTGATGAAGTGACAGCTGAAGTACCAATATTGGCATTAATTTTTACAGAAAAATTACGTCCAATAATCATTGGTTCTAACTCTGGATGATTAATATTGCAAGGAATAATTGCACGCCCTTTGGCGATTTCATCTCTAACAAATTCAGCCGTAATCTCTTTAGGTAAGTGGGCACCAAAGTTTTCACCTTTATGGGAAATATTAAGTTCAGATGCAATTAAATGTTCATTTGCCTTAAGCAAATTTTCACGTAATGCTACATAGCGCATTTCAGGTGTTATAATACCTTTTCTTGCATAATGCATCTGTGTGATATTTTGATTGTTTCTTGCACGCTTTGGTAATGGGATATTCGGAAATGTCATATCATCAATTATTTGCTCATTGGTATATTTAGAACTAAAGGCATCTAACTGCTCAAAATCGGCTCTATGATGAATCCAATGATGACGTAGTTTTTCTAACCCCTTAGTAATATCAATTTTCTTTTTTGGGTCCGTATAGGCACCTGAGGTATCATAAACATAAATATCTGGATTATTTATTTTACCTACTTCTGTTTGCGTATCAGTTTGAATAATCTTACGTAGTGCTACATTGATTTCATTATCAGAAATACATACTTTTTCAGAGCTTTCATAGGGCTTTAGTAAATTATCATCGAGCTTAAATTGACTCATCATCTTTCCTTAAATTAAGTGTTTTACTGAATCTATAGAAAGATATAAAAGTCACACTAGATAAAGGTAAATATACCAATAGTAATGATTATAAATACACTTCCTACGCCAGTATTAGCTGGATCAGGTTCAAAGGGTCAAAGTAAATTACTTTTCTCAGCCGCTTTTACGGCTCCCCTGTGTTTAACTTGATTGTTAGGATTCACTAAATCATTATAAATGTCAAGTTGGAGTTTTCCATTATGATTATTTTATAGTAACTTAAATAATAACTCATCTAAAAGAATGAAATAAGCCATTCGATAATTTAACTGGAATATGGATATGCTTAATCAAATAAAATTAATGTTAATCTTATTGTTATTGCCAACAATCTTAGCTGCTAAACAAGAAGTAGCAATCTTTGCTGGTGGTTGTTTCTGGTGTATGGAGGCTGACTTTATCCATTTTAAAGAAGATAAATACCCTAATGCGATCATAGAAGTCGTCTCAGGTTATGATGGCGGTACGATTAAAAATCCAACCTACAGCCTAGTCTCATCAGGTAAAACCAATTATAAAGAGGTTGTTGAAGTTACATTTAATCCAGATAAAGTTAGCTATGAAGCATTAGTTAAATTTTTCTTTTTACATATTGACCCCACCGTTAAAGATAAGCAATTTTGTGATGTTGGCAGACAATATGCTTCAGCCATTTTTTATACGAATGATCAACAAAAACAAGCTGCACTTAAGGTACTAAAAGAAGTAAAAACCATACTCAATCAGCCTGTCTTTACTGAAGTTCTACCAAGTACGACTTTTTATCAAGCAGAAGACTACCACCAACGATATTATAAAAAGCATCCCTGGCGTTATGAATATTACCGTTGGCGTTGTGGTCGCGATAAAACTGTTGATTCAATTTGGCAAGATAAACAATTAACAACTTAAGCATTCGTATTGGTATGTACATTGCCTTGATCATCAACACACCAATATGGCAAGGTTAACTCCTCTAACCACGTTACTGCATCTTTCCCCTTAAGCATAGCAACAGTTGTTGCACTACCTGCGATAACACAATGATCTGCTAATACAGTTACTGAGGCATACCCTTTTTTAATTGGCCAACCAACTTTAGGATTGATAATGTGACTATAACGCTTGCCATTAATAATCATATAGCGTTCATAATCACCACTAGTACTAATACCACCATAATCTAAGTTAATTGTAACTAATTTTTTCTGTGGATTTCTAGGATGCTGAACATGAACAGCCCAAGGTTCGCCACTAGGTAGAGGCCCAATACTCCGAATATCACCACCTAGGTCAATTAAACCATGCTTAATTCCATGCTGTTGGGCAATGGCAATAACTGCATCGGCTGCATATTCCTTAACAACGCCACCAAAGTCAATTTCCATGCCTTTTTTAGGTAACAAAATAAAAGGAGGTTGCCATTTAACTTTATGCCAACCAACTAAAGACAGTAAGCTATCTATCTTTTTTTGCTCAGGCAATTGATTATTTGAAAAATTCCACGCCTTTCTTAATACACCTGAAGTAATATCAAATAACCCATTACTTTGTTGATAGCAAACTTGTGCATAATTTAGTATTGCTTCTGTTTCAGCATCTACTTTTATTGCTTGATCAGAACCGGCAGAGGCATTAATTTTTGAAGTTAAACTATCAGGATGATAACGAGTATATTTGTCATTTAGCTGATAAAGCTTGTGAATCATCTTACTGATAACGCTTTTTCCGAACTCACCAGAATGTGCATAAAGACGAATTTGGCAAGGTGAGCCCATCGTTGTAAAATCAGAGCAAATTGGATTAAGCAAAAATTATAACCTCATTAATCACATCCACAACCGCCACCACCAAATGAATACCCTCCTTTAGAAGCAGCGCGACTTGTATAAACTTCTTGTTTAAATTGTTCTGCTAATGGCGTAGATGATTCAAGTGACATCTGTGGTTTTGCAAGATATTCTTTCTGCCAAGGCTTTACACTTGCACAAGCACTCATCAGTAGAACTAAAGATAGCATCATAGCGGATAAAAACATTTTTTTAAAAACTAACATAGGCAAAACTCTCTTTAAGTATTTAAAAGCCATTATTTAATTAATTCATTTAGTTGATCCATTTCATGTCCCTGATAGCCATAAAACGTTTTAATAATAACACCATCACGCGCAAGGTAGGCTGAAGGCATCTGAGGTAAATCAAAACGTTCTGCAGCAATACCTTCTGGATCAGATAAATTTACAAATGAAGTAGGATATTTTTGCAAAAACTGTAGTGCATTTTTTGGATCTTGATCAAGATTAATACCTATCACGACTAAACCTTTTTTATTTAAATTTGTAGCTAATTGACTCAATTTTGGCAACGAAATACGACAAGGAATACACCAGGAAGCCCAAAAATCAATATATAAATACTTTGCATCGATTTTATCTATAGATACTTTCTTTCCAGCTTGATTAAGCACTGGTAAAGTTATATCAGGTATACGACTACCGACGCCAATTGCAGCATAACTTACTGTCGAGCATAACAAACTGAATAAAAATAATTTAACCACTAAAAACGGCTTTATCTTCATAGTTAACTCCCATATCAAATTCAAAAATTAAAATAACTTTTGAATACCAACATAAAACACATTCATTGTAAGTTTAGTAAATTCAGATTCACCAGGTTGTGTCTCCGCTGTATGAAATAGTTGCAATGATTTATTACGATAGCTATATTCATATCCCGCATACGCCCTAAAACCTGTGCCAATAAATTCTTTTGAAATCTCTAACTGCAACCCTATTTCACCAAATCCAGCAAGACGGTAGTCACTTGTCCAGTAACCATCACTTGGTATTTCAGTAAAATAAAGAGAGTAAAAATCTGCAGCTGATTGAGAGTAATATCGAACCCCTGGAATTACAGTCCAACCAGAGTTACCAATTGGTGTATTTAAACTTAAATTAAACGTATGTGAATGAATGCCCCAATTATCTATATAATAACGATAACGAAAATTCATAGCAGGGCCATTAAAGTAATACAACGCTTGAGTGACAAATGCAAACATGTTACGCACTTCAGGTCGAGAATCAGCTACAACTGGACTAAACCCTGGCGGCGGCGGTGGTGTAATCCAAACAAGCTTATAAGGATCTGATAAAAACCCACGTTCGTTGGCATAGTAAACATTTTGCGACATTAAAAAACGCGGGGTGATTACTTGGGTAATACCTAGAAGGTATTCTTGGTTATGCGATGTGCCACCTGTTCTTGTAAATCCCTGACTTGATACCGGATAACTATCATCATATGAATAACCACCACCAAAAGTTAATGTTGTATTGTTATCATTCATATCGATATTAGCTTTCAAACCAGTAAATAACGATGTGTAGTCATCTTCATCAGAGAATCCACCATTAACAGAAACAGAAAAATAATCGCTATAATGAGTCGTTTTAACATTCAGTGCCGTTCGTCGATCAATTACTGATGCGCTAGTAGTCACTTGTGAAGCACCACCACCTGCTGTTGGTGTATAAAAAATAGGCGTTGCACTTGTAGTTACATCACGGAGAAATATAATATCAGCATCTTGGCTGTCACTTATAGGTACTTGAAGATGTGCAAAGATACTCTCACTATCTGAATTATTATCAACATAATCAAAATGTGTATTACTTCCGCCATACATAATATCTGCAAATACACGCTTAACTGGTTTTCTGGATCGATCATCAATCGATAGCGGTGTGTATAAGGTATCATCTACTCCAGCAGTATTTGAAGCTGTTTCTGGCTGTGCCTTTAAATCTGCCACAGATGAGGTCATATCATCTGAATTATCATCCTGTGTCGCTGTTAAAGCAATACCCGGCAACAAAAGCGCAGCACCTGTTAAAGAACATAGCAATTGTTTCTTTTTATCTAATTTTTTACTCATCCCGTGCGATTCCAGATAATGTTACAATTATTTTTTATCAAGCCACTTAAATCGACCTTTTAAATAAAATTAAAGACTAGCTATTAGCTCTACTTTTATCTTAAGATATGTTATTACTAAGCATAGCAGATTTAGAAACTTTGCAAGTATCTGTGTAAAAAATGACAAAAAATACCATATAAAAGAAATAATATGACTATATTTTATCCTTAAATATAAACTAAGGTTTAGATTGAGATGCTTTTTCTAATGCATTAAGTACTTTAGTTTGCGTAAGCAATTCAGGTAAGACGATTCCTTGTGGATACTGTTGGCTGTAAATGACATTAAAAGGAATCGCATGACGGTCAAAGGAATTAAGATAACGGGTAATTTTAATCGATTTGTTTGTCCAATCAGCTCGCATGGCAATGATATTTTCTTGATTAAGTGCTGTAATAACTTTTGGGCTTTCTAAGACAAATTTCTTATTATAAAAACACGTTGCACACCAAGTTGCCGTCACATCGACAAAGACAACTTTTCCTTGACTAATATATAAGGGAATACGCTCTAAATTAAAAGGCTTCCAAAACGTATGACTCATTTCTACATCGCTATACCGATTTGTAAAAATAGTTAAAAAAGGAATCATAAAACTGATAAAAACCAAAAGTATAATTAATAATCCAAATACTTTTTTTGATTGTACTAAAAATTTATATTTTATAAACAACATAGCTGCAATGATTATTAGTAAGGCTATCATAGTTACAATAGCTAAGAGATTAAGCTGCATTGATAAGATATAAAGTAACCAAATAATCGTACCAATTAATAGCATGCCTAGAATTATTTGTAACTTTCTCATCCAGACACCCGGTTTTGGAATGCACTTGATAACCTTAGGAAAAATAGCAATTAATAAATAAAGACTTGCAAAGCCCAGGCCCATGGCAAGAAAAATAATAATAATATCAAATGGACTACGCGATAAAGCAAACCCTAAAGCAGTACCAACAAAAGGTGCAGAGCAAGGTGTTGCCAATAAAGTAGCAAAAATACCTCTAAAAAAATGTTCTATTAAATAATTTTTAGCATGTGTTTTCATAGCAAAGCTATTGACGCTAAGAAACATTTTAAATTCAAAGAAACCAAAAAAATTACAAGCAAAAAATGTCAATATAACCATCATGAAGATAATAAATAGTGGTTGTTGAAATTGCACCCCCCAAATAAAATCAACACCAACGACTTTAAAAAAAACAGCAACAAGTGCAAGCACAAAAAATGAAGCTAAAATACCAACAGCGGTCGATAAAAACTCCTTGCGAACGCGACCTTGGCTCTTATCTGAATTATTGATGATATCACTGATTTTAATAAATAAAATAGGTAAAACACATGGCATAAAGTTTAAAATAAATCCACCTAAAGTGGCAATTAATAAAATAATCGTTAATACTTTAATACCTGTCTCATAACGTGTTATCAACATTGTTTTTTCTAGTGCACTATTCTGATCAACTAAGGTAATTGTCACCTTTTGTGATAAAGGAGAGACTTTAGGTGCTTGATCCATATTACTATTATGATAAATTTGACTAACAAATTGAAATTTAGAGTCACTTAGTTTTCTATAAAGCTTAGGCGCATTAAAAAATAAATCATTGGGGCCTTCGATAAAAATTTCAGGCGCGACAAATGCATCAAGCGAGCTTGTTGTAATTAATAACTCTGGAATGCCTTTTTGTCCTTTTGTTAACTCAACAGAATGTAATTTAAGTGACGGTAAATAATCTAGTTTCGGCACCTTATCTAAAAAGACTTGGATTTGATTGGCTTTAGGAGATATCACAGCGTCTCCGGGTAATAAAGTCAAAGAGAGTTTTGTCTTAGCTGGAATACAGGCATCTATTCGACAAAGTATATAATTGAGTGTTAGTGCCACTTCTGCCTTTTTTTTTGGCTCTAATACTTCAGCAATAACTGGAAAGATCACTTCATGTTCATAAACATTAGACTCTATGCCTAATATCATTTTACGCTTCGGATAGGGCCATAACATCTTAGTAATTTGAATATTCTTTGAATCATCCCAGCTAAACTCTGGAGGAATGCCTGCAACTCCAGGGTTGCGCCAATAAATTTTCCAGTTATCGAATAAAACAAAGCGAACACCTAACAAAATGCTTGTTTTTTGCTCATTAAATGTATTAGCAGCACTTAATAATGTCACTTCTGCTTTGCTAGATTTTGAGGTATTTTTAGTCATTTGATTAGATAATGAAGCAAATACACTCACACTAAATAGTAAGTAAAAAATAAAACAACAAATAATACTAAAAATATTTATTCTCATAAAATACCAAAAATAAAATATATCATTAATATTAATTATAGTTATTTAAATAAATTAGGATATAATTTTTGAAACATAAAAAGCATTGCTTCATATTTTGAAAATCATTATAATTGCACTAATGCTATTTAAACAATACGGGGTTGCATAATGACAAATGTACTAATCTATTCAAAAAATGATTTGAAAGATGTTAAAGAATTAATCACTAAATCTAAGTGTTTTCTCTATCGAGCTAATGAAGGTCAAACTAGTGAGTATATCAAGAAGCAATTTACAAAAGACCTAAATCGACAAGGTCAACTGATTGGCTCAGAAAATAGATCAACAACCCCTCATTATGAATATTATATGAGTCAGTTATTAGATATTAAGGTAATGTTTGCTGCTGGAATCAAACTTGATGAAGAAAATCTAAATAAGAGAATAACAAGAAATGCACAAGTACCAGAAGAAACATATATAGACTTGAGTGAATGTAAAAAACAATTTGTAGTTTCAAATAACTATGGCGATAAAATAACAATAAAATTTGATACTGAAACTGGTGTGACTATTCACCCAGATAATCCAGATTTATTATCTAGTAACAAATTAACCATATTACAATTATTTGAACAATCCTTATTAGCTTACCCTGATCATAAACTACTAACAGAGATTAAAAAATCACAAAGTCAACTAATTGAACAGATCTTAAATGAACCAAAAGATAATGTTATTAAATCACTCAATAGTAAGGTTTTTCAATTAGAAGATCTATGTAAAGACATCTTTGAGTCAGATAAAAGTATCACAACTATACAAGATGAATTTAATGAAATTATGAAACCTAACACATTAGAGTTTCCCTTCTATCAACAGCCTACTAATATAGTAGCTTCAGTCAGTCTCAGTCAATGGATCTATACTGATTGATAAAAATTTATCTGCGTTTAGACTTAACCTGCTCTTTTTTAGCTTTCTGATGACTTATGATATAAAGAGAAATTGCACTGATTATCGCTGCAATCCATTCAACTGAGTGTGCGAAATCAAGATCAAAGTAAAGGTTTATTACACAAACAACTAGATAACTAATTACCAATAAATAAAAGATATATTTAATTTCTGTTAACATAACCTAGCCCTTATGTATTTTATTTTTGACTTAACTATATTTTTACATTCATAGAAGATAAATAAAATACTATAAATCTCTATATCATATAAGAGATTGGCGATTATAAACATGCGTGATTATTTAGCCAGGTTACTTTAGATATCTCAATATCACTAAGATAAATATAAAATTGAGTCAATAAAATATATTAAATAAGCAATGAATAAAGTATAAGCGTTTAATCATCCAAACTAAGGCTCTCTTGTAAACATTCCTCTTCACACTGTTTTATAAAAAGCAGTATGGGAGGCTGCTTGACTAGTGAGACATGAAGAGAGTCAGCTATTGTAGGTCCTTGATTATATTCATCATCCCACATTATCTGATTATCTTTATCATATCCTCGACAACTATTAACTGCTAGAACTTGATTCATTTCTAATTTATGCATATCAGATAACATGCCTTTTAGATCAGATTTTTCATTACGCGCGTAGATACAACCTGCATCATTAGACTGCTCTACTAATGCATACATATGTTGAATATTATGCTCACTTCGATCAGGTGTTAAAGAAACATTCATAATGCGATTAGGATGTGCTTTTGAGCCACCAACTAATTTATTCGTATGCAGAAATTTCTCTCCATCTCTAATGGTTTTATATATTTTATCTTCATCTGTTGATGTTTGAGATTTTTCTACATTTTGTAGCATACTATCTTCATCAGTTTGCCAAACTTTTTGTGAAACAATACCATTTACCCTAGACCATTGCCCATAAGTTTTTATTTCTGCTATTTCACGAGCTTTATCAAAAGATGAATATAGTATACTCCCAGAAGGTCCCATGAAATTAATTTTCCAATTACCATCAGGTGGTGTAAATGGATGATTACCAGAAAAACCTTTTATCACCTTTCCATGAGCGCTTTCAAGCCATCCACTCACTTTAAGCAGATCTAACTTTCCACCTTTACAACAATGCTCATAATCGAAAACAAAATAAAAATTATTTGTAGCGAGAATACCAACTTTCTTATCCTTATCATCTGTAGCAATTTTATAAATTTTATATTCTTTATTTTGATTATCCTTAAAAAACTGTTTTTCTACAGTATAGCGATAACTTATATTAAGTTCCTCTCTAATTTTCTTAGTGCCATGAAAAGAATCTTCTGTTTTATGGTCTATTATCGTTAATATCATTACAAACCCTTTAGATAATTCAAATATTAATATATTATCAATGATAAAATAAATGTAATAATATAATAATAAAAATAATGATTCAATAAATATCCCCGCGGCAAGCAGCGGGGTATTAAAAGAGTCGCAATTGCGCTTCATCCAGTTTTAACCCTTGATTCTTAACATACCGCTCCACCACTTTCCAGTTACCTCCTTCACCAACTGTCCCA
>JAKJJQ010000048.1:0-23232 GCA_021713415.1 Thiotrichales bacterium 19X7-9 | reverse complement strand
CATAAATTCCATAATGTCTCAATTTCTTGAAAAGTAAATCTTCTTTTATTCCTGCTATGCATGTCTAAAGTCGCCTTAAAATGTATAAGTATACAACTAGATGTTGCAATGACCCATTGAATCTACAAGAGTCTATTTAAATAACAGGTTAGTTAATTTAATTACTTAATTTTGCTTATTAAGCTTAATTAAAATAACACTAATTAAACTTAATATGGCAAGTATAATCATGTAGATTGTTAATATCATCGGGTTATTTGTGATTTTAATAAGATAAGTGCTTAATAGTGGTGCTGTGCCACCAAAAAAGGAAAAGCCAATATTATAAATAATTGCAATGGCACTAAATCGAATGTTTGTTGGGAACATTTCAGCTAAAAAAGTACCATAACAAGCAATAATAATGGCAAAGAGTAAACTTAAAATAAGCATGGCAATAAGGACATAGCCTATCGATTGTGTTAATAAAATAGCATATAAAGGATAGAGTGTTATTGCCATAAGTAAAATGCCTGTAATGAGTAAATATTTACGTCCTATGAGATCAGAATAAAAACCAAAAATGATAATAAAACTTGCAAAAATAAGTAAACTTAAAGCAACCATCATTTGAATATGCATGGAACTAATCATATAGGTTCTAAAGTTTGTTAGATAAATTGGCATATAAACAAAAAGTAATAACATCGTTACAGAAATAAAAGCGATCATGGTAATGCCTTTAATAATCTGAAAAAAATGATGTTGTAATAAGTGAATTAAGGGTATATTTGCGAGTTTAATTTTATATTCAGCCTTAATAAAAGCTTTTGATTCAATTAAATTCTTGCGCAGATAGCCACCAACAATTCCTAAAAGTGAACCAAAGATAAAAGGTATGCGCCAGCCCCACTGGTTAAATACATCATTGGAAAGTAAAAAATGCAGTAATATGATAATACCTTGGGCAATAAAGGTTGATAATGCACTGGCTGCAAATAAAAAGGAGGTATAACGACCACGATGTTTGGCATTAACAAGCTCAAATACATAGGTAATCATCCCCGGTGTTTCACCTCCAATTGCAAGACCTTGGATGATACGTAATATAATAAGCATAATCGGTGCTAGTATGCCAATGCTTGTATAAGTAGGTAAAAAGGCAATTAGTAATGAAGGAATAGCCATTAACATAATGGTTAAGTAAAAGATTTTTTTGCGTCCATATAAATCACCAAAATGACTGAAAATAATACCACCAATTGGTCGTGCAAGATAACCAACACTAAAAACGCCAAATGTGGCTAATAATGAATTAATATGATTCGTAGCTGGGAAAAATAAAGGTGCAATAACATTGGCTAAATAAACAAAAATAATAAAATCATAAAATTCAAGCGCACTACCTAAAGATGTCATGATGACAAACTTATTATTACTAATTGTTCTTGTAGGATGTGTGCTATTGTTCATAATTTAAATCCGCTTTAAACAGTATTAATATTTTAAGTGCTATCTCTAAGCTAATCTTTTGCATAATGATACGATGTTAATAGAAAGATACAGGGTAAAAGTAGTAATGCCAATACAGTTGCACTAATCATGCCTCCAACCATTGGTGTTGCAATTTTTTGCATCACTTCAGCGCCTGTGCCAGATGCATACATAATCGGAATTAAACCAGCAATAATTGCAGAGACTGTCATCATAACCGGTCTGATTCTTAGTAGTGAACCATCAATAACAGCTTGTTTAATTTCTTTTTTAGTAGGTGATTTGTTGTGATCTAATAATGTATTAAGTGACTGGTTCATATAGATTAACATTAAAACGCCAATTTCTACGGCAACACCCGCTAAAGCAATAAAACCAACACCAACTGCAACCGATAAATTATAATTAAGCCAATAAATAAGCCAGATACCACCGATGATTGCAAGCGGTAAGGTTAAAATAATAATGAAAACTTCAGTGACTTTTCTAAAACTAAAATAGAGTAAGACTAAAATAATGCCTAAAGTAATTGGAATGACTTTTAATAATTGTTGATTTGCCCGTTGCATGTATTCATATTGTCCTGAGAAACTAATTGAATAACCTGTAGGTAAGATTAAATCTTTATTGAGTAATGATTGAGCATGGGTAATGTAGCTGCCAATATCTCCTTTAATATCAACTAAAACCCAGCCCGTTAAACGGCCATTTTCACTTTTAATGACAGCTGGTCCATCATCAATATAGATGGTTGCAACATCTGATAATGGAATATGCGCACCTGTTGGTGTTACCATGGGCAAGGATTTAATTTTTTCTAAGGAATTTCTATCATATTGGGGATATCTTAAGTTAATGGGGTAGCGTTCTAAACCTTCAATACTTTCGCTGATATTCATACCACCGACTGCAAGCGATATAACAGACTGTATATCTTTAATTGATAAGCCAAAGTTGGCAGCCTTTTTGCGATGAATATCAATATTGATATAGCGACCGCCTTCAGAGCGATCGGCATAGGTAGATAATGTATTGGGTAGTGTGTTTAAAATGGTTGCAATTGATTGGCCTATGGTTTGAATTTCAGATAAGTCTGATCCAGATATTTTAATCCCAATGGGTGTTTTAATACCGGTTGCTAGCATATCAATTCTAGTACGAATGGGCATTACCCAAGCATTGGTCACACCTGGAATTTGAACCGTTTTATCTAATTGTTGTTTGATTTTTTCAAATGTCATCCCTTTTCGCCACTGAGACTGTGGTTTAAATTGTATGATAGTCTCTATCATAGTTAACGGTGCTGGATCTGTTGCTGTTTGTGCGCGACCAATTTTACCAAAAACAGTTTTAACTTCTGGAATGCTTTTAATAAGCTTATTGGTTTGTTGGAGTACTTGTTGTGCTTTACCAATCGAGACACCAGGTAAGAGAGTTGGCATATACATGAGATCTCCCTCATTCATATCTGGCATAAACTCATACCCTGTATGTTTTAATGGGTATAAGCTGATTAAAACGATAACAATACAAAGTATAATTGTGATTTTAGGGAATTTAAGTACCAGATTTAAAATAGGTCGATAGAGTGTAATTAAAATGCGATTAATTGGATTTTTATCTTCTTTAATAATTTTTCCACGAATTAAATAGCCCATTAATACAGGCACTAAAGTAATCGATAAACCAGCTGCTGCGGCCATTGCATAGGTTTTGGTATATGCCAAAGGTGAGAATAATTTACCCTCTTGTGCTTGTAATGCAAATACAGGTAAGAAGCTTAAGGTAATAATTAATAAAGAGAAGAAAATTGGTGGCCCTACTTCGCTTGTTGCTTTGGCAATAATTTGCCATCGATTTTCATTGGTAATGGTATTTTTTTCAAAATGCTTATGAACATTTTCAATCATCACAATAGCCGCATCAACCATAGCACCAATGGCAATGGCAATACCACCTAAAGACATAATATTCGCATTTATGCCTTGAATACGCATAATAATTAAGGCACATAAAATACCGACAGGTAAACTGATAAGAATGACTAAAGAAGAGCGGATGTGAAATAAAAAGATTAAACAGACAATTAAAACAATAATTAATTCTTCGATGAGTTTATCATTTAAAGTATCAATGGCATTATTAATCAGAGTTGAGCGATCATAAGTCTCAACAATTTTTACACCTGCTGGTAAGCTTTTTTCTAATATATTTAATTTCTTTTTTACAAGCGCAATGGTTTTAAGTGCATTTTTGCCATCTCGCATCACAATAATACCACCGACACTATCACCTTGACCATTTAAGTCAGCAACACCACGACGCATTTCAGGGCCTGTGTTAATCGTTGCAATATGCTTTAATAAAACGGCTGTACCATTTTGCATCACACCAACGGGAATATTCTCGATACTTTTAATGCTTTTGATATAGCCGTTGCTTCTAACCATATATTCAGCTTCTGCCATTTCAATGACAGAGCCACCGACTTCAGAATTAGCATCAAGAATTGCTTGTTTAATTTTAGCTAAGGTTAAATTATAAGCGCGTATTGCATTTGGATGTAATATGATTTGATATTGTTTAACCATACCACCAACAGTTGCAACTTCTGAGACACCATCAACTGCTTGTAGTTCATATTTTAAAAACCAATTTTGTAAGCTAGTTAATTGGGATAAATCGTATTGATGTGTTGGATCAATTAATGCATATTGATAAATCCATCCAACACCTGTTGCATCAGGTCCAAGTGAGCTTTTGGCATTTTCTGGTAAGTCAGATGCACTTTGGCTTAATGTTTCTAATACGCGTGAACGCGCCCAATAAGGATCAGTGCCTTCTTTAAAAATAATATAGATATAAGAGTCGCCAAAAAATGAATAGCCTCTAACACTGACTGCACCTGGTGTTGCTAACAATGCAGTAGATAATGGATAAGTAACTTGATCTTCGATTACTTGAGGGGCTTGGCCTGGATAGGTAGTTTTAACAATCACTTGTACATCAGATAAATCAGGTATTGCATCGATCGGTGTTGTATGAATGGTATAGATTCCACCAATAATAAGTGCAATGGTTATCAGTATAATGAGTAATCTATTTTTAATAGACCAATAAATGGTTTGTTTAGTCATTACTTAATGGCTCCTGTGATGACTATGTGGCAGTGAATTAGCTTTCTTATCATCTGTGGAGGTCGTAAGCCTTTTTAAACTTGCTTGGATATCTGACTCTGAATCAATTAAAAACTGAGCTGAGGTAACGATAGCATCGCCTGATTGTAAACCAGCTAAAATCTGATAATAATCATTTGTGGTTAGGCCGATTTTAATTTCTTGGGCAGAAAAATTATTATTTTTATCTGCAACGATTACATAGTCAATATTCTTTAGGCGTATAACAGCAGATTTTGGTACAGCCAAACTATGTTTAATCATTTTAGATTCAATGGTTACATCCATATATAAATTAGGTTTTAATAGCTTTTCGTTATTGACTAAGGTTGCTCGAGCACTAAAGGTTCTTGTGGTTGGATCGATCGTTGGTGAGATAAAATCAATCTTGCCAGAGAAGTTCATGTTTTCAATGCCATTGACTTTACCAATGACTTTATCACCTATTTTAACCTCACTAATTTGACTGGGGAAAATCTCTATCGATAGCCACACCGTATTTAAGTTAACTATGGTCATTAAATTTTTATCTGGTGTAATGTACATACCTTCTTTGGCATCAAGTTCAGATATTACACCAGAGATAGGTGCGTAAATATCAACTAAGGTATCAGCCTTTTTATTTTTAATAATTCGTTGTATTTGCTGTTGAGAAATACCTAGTGATTCTAGTTTAGAGATTGCAGAATCAACATAATTTGTTTGATCAATATAGGGGTTATTTTTAGATAGTTGATTTGAGGTTGCTTGCTCTTTTATGGCTAAGACTAATTCTTGTTCGGCTTCAATTAATTTAGGTGAGTATATTTTTGCAATTAATTCTCCTTTGTTAACATAAGCACCGATTTCATTAATATTTAATTGTCTTATCCAGCCATCCTCATAAGTGTGGATATGCTCAATATTATTATCATTTTCTTTAACAATGCCTAAGGTGTTAATCGTTTTTGTTAAATTATGATAGGCAACAGGTTCGATTTTTACGCCGATATTATGAATTATATTTGGTGCAATATAGACACCATTACTTTTATGATCTTCTTTATAAACAGGCACAAGGTCCATGCCCATAGGTGATTTTCCAGGTTTATCTCGTTTATAGTTTGGATCCATGGGCGCAACCCAATAAAGTGGTTTGTTTTCATGAGCCATATTACTTTTATTTTTTACAATAGAATGGTTTGTATATAGTCGCGTTATACTGACTCCTACACAAACTCCAATAATGATCAAAAGCAGATTTTTAATTAGTTGAGGCTTCATGCCAAACTATTCCTGTAGCTCTATTATTTTACTTTGAGTATAGATAATGTTAGATAAGGTTTATATGATGATATGAAAAATATAATATTGTATTGGTAGCAGTGTTCAAATTAATTTAAGATCATATCAACTAAATAATAAAGTCTAAGGTTTAAAGTTAATGTATGTGTCGATTCGTCAGTATAAATTAATTAAAGGTACTGTAGAGGTAATGAAAGAAAAAGTTGAGAAAACTTTTTTACCTGAGATTAGATTAGCCGAAGGCTTTGTTGATTACTCTGTGATAGTTGGTGAAAAAACAATAAATAATCTACCACATATCATTACGATTAGTATTTTTAAAGAAGTGCAGTTTGCAGCTCAATCAAGTCAAATAGCTGCTAAATGGGCACAACAAATGCTACCCTATTTTGAATTTGAAAAAATATCAGAAACCAGAGGCTATGTAGCGAATAGAGGGTAACTAATAAATAACTTTAGCATTACTTTATTATGATTTTATCTATAGTTATATAGAGAAAATCATTAAGGAATTCGATTATGATAATTTATGTAGCAGTAATGGCAATTATTTATATTATTTTTGGTGTGGTATCTTTAGTTTCAATAGACAAGGCATTTGCATTTTTTAATATTAGATTTTCTAAAACAAGTAATGCATTAAATGAATTTCAAGCAGCTTATGGTGGTATTAATATTATCATTGGCATATTAGGCTTAGTTGCGATTTATTATACATATTTAATTGAGCATTTTTTATGGATTATTTTAATAACTAATTTGGGCTATGCATTAGGTAGAGCGTACGCTTCTTTAATTGGCAATAAACCAACGCCTAAATTAATGATTATATGGTGTGGTGAAATAGTTATTGTCATTCTATCTGCACTATTATTAGTAAGTTATTTATCAATATAAAATTATTATAAGTTTGATTTTTATTAAATTTTTATAATTGATTGGCAATACTTATGATTTATGTTTATGCTAATAGTTGACTTTATTATAACGGCTACTTTATATAAAAATTGATATTTAATATGGAGATAAATATGACAATAATGGATGAAAATAAAAATGCCCAACTTTCGCTTTTACTTGAGCCTGGAATCGTTAAATCCAAGTTTAATATTAGCGATAAAGATCTCGAGATTTTAAGCTTATTTGGTCAAAAACATAATGAAGATGTTGATATTTTTATTAATGATTTCTATCGTTGGATGCAGGGATTGCCTGAATTTTCTCAATTCTTTCAAAGCTCAGATACAGTTGAGCGTGTTAAAAGACAGCAAATTGATTATTGGCATGAGTTTTTTAGAGGCCAGATTACATCAGAGTATTTAAAAAATAGAGTCCGTATTGGTGCTGTGCATGCTAATATTGGCCTACCTATTCATTCATATTGTGCAGCGATGAATTATTCATCAGAGTGGTGGAAACATAAAATAGAGAGCTTTAAAAGTGAAACTGCAAAAGGAACGAAGGCTGCAAGTGCTACAAAGGCTGCATTTGAATTAGCCAGCGCATTTAATAAACTGATTCAGCTTGATATTACCATTATTACAGAAACCTATCACCAAAATACACAAAAGCGTTTACAAGAGACTTTAAAAGAAACACAAAATATCGTCCATGATGTCACCAAAGTTGCTGAATCGGTCATTCAAGGTGACTATTCGACTAAGCTTGATGGTGAAACAAATTTAAATATTGCCATTAATCAGATGATCGATGGTTTGGATATGGCAGCAAAAGAAAATAAACGTGAAGCTTGGCTTAAAACAGGACAAGCTCAGTTGGCTGAAAAATTACGAGGTGATTTAGATATGGCTTCATTATGCCATAATACCATTGAGTATATTGTAAAGTATTTATCAGCCCAAGTCGGTGTATTTTATTTATTAAAAGGTGATCAACTAATATTGATGGGTAGTTATGCTTACCAGCATCGTAAAAATTTATCTAATGAATTCAAAATTGGTGAAGGTATTATTGGTCAAACTGTTTTAGAAAAACAATCGATGATTATTGAAAACTTACCTGATGATTATTTACCAATTGGTTCAGGTTTAGGTAGTGCAAATGCAAGAACCTTATTAATTAAACCAGTTGTATTTGAAGGTAATGTTAAAGCAATTATAGAGATTGGTGCATTTAATAAGTTTGAAGATATTCATCTAGCGTTTCTAGATGTTGTAAATGATGGTATTGCCGTTGCAATTGAGTCGGCTAAGAGTCGTGATAAGATGGCTGATCTTTTAAAAGACTCTCAAGTAAAGTCAAAAGAATTAGAAGCACAAAGTGAAAAATTAGAAGCAATCAATAAAGATTTAGAAGCACAATCTGAAAAAATTAAAGCATCACAGGAAGAGTTAAAATCGCAAAGTGATGAATTACAGGCAACCAATGAGGAATTAGAAGAAAAAACACAAGCGCTAGAAGAGCAAAAACTTGATATAGAAAGAAAAAATTCTGATTTAGAAAAATCAAAACAGCTACTACAAGACAAAGCATCTGAGCTACAAACATCTTCAAAATATAAGTCAGAATTTTTATCGAATATGTCGCATGAATTAAGAACGCCATTAAATAGCTTATTAATTTTAGCACAATCCTTTATGGATAATGATGATGGTAATTTATCTGAAGATCAAATTGAAAAAGCAGGGATTATTTATAATAGTGGTAAGGATTTATTAAATTTAATAAATGATATTTTAGACCTCTCTAAAGTTGAGGCAGGCAAATTAAAGGTAGAGTTAAGTCAATATTCACCTGAAACATTAGTTAAATCATTGCATACATCATTAGATCCACTCGCTAAGAAAAATGACATAAATTTTAAATTTAATATTGGTAAAACAGTTACAACTAAAGCTGTATCTGATCCAATGCGCCTAGAGCAAATTTTGAAAAATTTGTTATCCAATGCCATTAAATTTACACCACCAGGCGGAGATGTTACTTTAAGTGTTTTTAAGCCAGAGGATGATGATCATTTCTCTAGAAATGCGTTACATGATATTGATAATATTATCGCTTTTGCAGTTAAAGATACAGGTATTGGTATTACCAAGGAAGATCAAAATGCTATTTTTGAAGCATTTCAGCAGGTTGATGGTGCAACGAATCGTAAATATAACGGTACAGGATTAGGTCTTACTATTTCAAGGCAATTAGCGCAGCTATTAGGGGGTGAGATTCAACTTGAAAGTGAAGTCGATCAAGGTAGTACATTTACTCTATTAGTTCCTGTCAATCTATCCGGTGATATGAAGGTTATGATAACTGAGTCAACTCATAAAAGTGAAAACCAGGCTAAGAAAAGTGTATCATCCAGTAACACATTAAATACTGAGCCATTAATTTTAGTGATTGAAGATGATGATCAGTTTAAAAAAATACTCACCTCTAATTTAAGTGACAAAAAATTACAATATGTAACTACAAGCACAGCTAAAGAAGGGTTTGAAATTGCAAGAAAGCGTAGTCCAACAGCAATTATTTTAGATGTAGGTTTACCCGATATGAGTGGCCTAGAACTTTTAGAGCAACTAAAAGCACATAATGATACAAAAGAGATTCCAGTTCATATTGTCTCAGCAAGTGACGTTAAAGAAAAATCAATAACTAAAGGTGCAGTTGGCTTTATCAGTAAGCCATTAGATAAAAGTAAGTTAATGATGTTAATTGACAATGCTTCAGATGTGCTACAAGAGCCGATTAACAAAGTATTAATTGTTGAAGATGATCAAATACAGGCTCAAGCAATTGCTAAGAGTATTGATAGTGATCATGCAGAAGTCTCTATTGCATCATCTGCAAAAGAAGCAGTAAAAATTCTTAAATCAAAGCGTGTTCATTGCATGATTTTAGATTTAAAGTTGCCGGATAAAAGTGGGCTTGACTTATTATCTGAGATTAATAATGACCAGACAATTATACAGCCAGCAGTAATTATTAATACCGCAAAAGATATTACACAAAAAGAAGAGCAACAACTTAATCAGTATACACCAACCATTGTTTTAAAAGGTGCTGACTCACCTCAGCGTTTAACCGATGAAGTGAATTTATTCCTTCATAAAACAGGCCATAAGTCGCAGATAGATTATTCTCAGTTTAAGACATTAAAAGGCATTGATTTATCTGGTTATAAAATTATGCTAGTCGATGATGATATGCGCAATAATATTGCATTAGGTTCCTACTTACGTAAACATGGATTAGAAACAGTCATTGCCGATAATGGTCAGTTAGCATTAGATTGTTTAGAGGATAATCAAGATGTTGATTTGGTTTTAATGGATGTAATGATGCCAGTTATGGATGGTTATACAACAATGAAAAAAATCCGTGCTCAAAAAGCATATCAAAGCTTACCGATTATTGCGCTAACTGCAAAGGCGATGTCAGAAGATCGTGACAAATGCATTAAAGCTGGTGCTAATGACTATCTAACAAAGCCTGTAGATTTAGAGAAGTTATTTAATTTAATGAATGTCTGGCTAAAACAATGACTAAAAAAAAAGACCTAGAATTAGAAAATATTCAAATTGACCTGTTATTAGAGGCGATTACCAGGCGCTATGATTATAATTTTAAAGATTATGCCAAAGCTTCACTTAAACGACGCCTAGAAGAGTTTATCAATAAACATCAGTTAGCTAGTTATTACCAATTGATTGAGTATGTATTAGAAGATCAAAGTATCTTTGAGCAATTACTGAATTATTTGTCAGTGACAGTAACCAGCATGTTTAGAGATCCAATTTTTTTTGATCATTTACGTGAAAAGGTAATCCCTATCTTTCGTACTTATCCTTCAATTAAAATCTGGCATGCTGGTTGTGCTACGGGAGAAGAAGTTTATTCATTAGCTATTCTCTTATATGAAGAAGGGCTTCTAGATCGCTGTAGAATTTATGCAACCGATATTAATATGCAGTCTTTACAGTATGCAAAAGAAGGTATTTATCCCGTTAATAAAATTAAAGAATTTACACAAAATTATAATCAATCTAGTGGTAAAAATAAATTTTCAGATTATTACCATGTTAAATATGATTCAGCCGTGATGGAGCAGATACTGAAAGAACACATGATATTCTCACAGCATAATCTAGCTTGTGATGGGCCTTTTGGAAGCTTTAATTTGGTGTTATGCCGAAATGTATTGATTTATTTTAACCAACCTTTACAAAATAAAGTACTACAATTGATTAATAATAGTTTAGATTTTTATAGTATATTTTGTTTAGGAATGAAAGAAACGTTAAGTTGTAGTGAGATTGAAAACCAATACCAGTTATTAGAAAGGAAAACAAAAATTTATCAGAAAGTGGTGGCTTAATGAAGGTTATTGTTATTGGTGCATCAGCCGGGGGTATAAATTTATTATCTCAAATGTTGATAAAATTACCTAAGCCTTATGTGTTACCAATACTGATTGCACAGCATATGCCTTATGATATGCCAGATAGCTATATCGAGCGATTAAATAAACACGTTCAACTTAAAGTAAAAGAAGCAAGTCATTGTGAATGCATTCAACCAGGCATTATTTATTTTGCACCGGCAGGATACCACTTGCTGGTTGAAGCTGATTTTACCCTGTCATTATCAGTGGATGAGCGCGTTAATTATGCAAGACCAGCAATTGATGTTTTATTTCAAAGTGCGGCAGAAGTTTTTCAGGAAAGCTTAATTGCAATTGTACTAACAGGTGCTAATTGTGATGGTGTTGAAGGTGCAAAAGCAGTTCAAGATTATGGTGGTTGTGTTTGGGTCCAATCGCCAGAGACAGCATTTGCTCAAGTAATGCCAAAAGCTGTTAAAGAGGCATTAAAATTATCTTCTAAGTTTTGCTTATCACCAAATGAACTGATTGAGTATTTAATTAATTTAAATCAAGTGATGACTATAAAGGAGTAGCAGTATGACTAATTTGCCACCAGAGATAGAAAACATCACCAGTCAAAAGCATACGGTAGCACCTAATTTATTGTTAGTTGATGACAAAAAAGAAAATCTCAAAGCATTAGAAACGATATTAGCTACGGTAGATGCAAAGCTGCATATTGCTTCAAGTGGTAATGAAGCATTATCTTTAATGCTGCGCCATAAATTTGCCCTTGTTTTAACAGATGTTCAGATGCCTGAGATGGATGGTTTTGAATTTGTATCATTAATGAGGAAAAATCCAGAGACAGTTTATACACCTGTCATTTTTGTTACGGCCAACAGTATGGAATATCATGATATTCAGCAAGGTTATGATGTTGGTGCGATTGATTATTTACTGAAACCTGTCGATAGAAATATTTTATTAGCGAAAGTTAGTGCATTATTAGATATTCAAAAGCAAATTAATGAATTAGAACAGGCGATTTATCATTATAAGCAATTTATTAAACATTATCAAAAATATAATGGTGATATAAAATTCGATGATGTAGAAATATTTGATGATAAAAAGGAACAAGATGTTGTACCTAAAGTTTTAGTTGTTGATGATCGAAAAGAGAATTTAGTTTCAATGCAAACGGTACTAAAAAAATTACCGGTAGAAATCATTACCACTGAATTTCCAGAACAAGCATTAGAGTTAGTCAATAGTACATCATTTAGTTTAATTTTATTAGATGTTCAGATGCCAAGAATGGATGGTTTTGAAGTGGCTGAAAAGATTCGCCAAATGCAAAGGGCTTATGTTGTACCAATTATTTTTGTCACAGCAATTAGTACGGAACAGCGCCACGTATTTAAAGGTTATGAATCAGGTGCTATCGATTATATTTTTAAACCGGTTAATCCTCTGGTTTTAAAATCAAAAGTAGAAATTTTTACTCAAATTGCAAGAAATCAGATTAAGTTAAAACAGCTATTACATAAGAAAAATGGCTTATTGTATAAGGTACAAAAATTAAATGCTCAATTAGGTTATTTGGCTTATCATGATCCATTAACCATGTGCTCTAACCGAGCAGGTTTTGAACAAAATTTAACTAAAGCATTAGAAAATGCTTTACGCTATAGACGTAAGTTTGCAGTTTTATTTATTGATTTAGATCGTTTTAAATTAGTCAATGATGTTTATGGCCATGATTATGGTGATAAAATCCTACAGGAAGTGGCAAAGCGTTTGCAAACTGTGATTCGCAAAACAGACCATGTGGCAAGGATTGGTGGAGATGAGTTTGCCATTGTCTTAGAAGAAATTAAAAATTTCCATGGTGCTGGTGTTGTTGCTCAAAATCTAATTAGCCGTTTATCAGAGCCTTATATGATAAAAAATAAAGAATTAAAAATTGGCATTAGTATTGGGATTGCATGTTATCCAAGTGATAATCAACATAAAAAGGTACATAAGGTAGATGTAAAGTCAGAAACAGAGACTGTCGTTAAAAATGCGGATGCAGCGATGTTTAAAGCTAAAAAGCAAAAAAATAATGCTTATGAATTTTATACTGAAAATTTTAGCCAGCAGCATTATCAGCGTTTAACTTTGGAAAATAATTTAAAATTTGCTTTAGAGAGAGATGAATTATTTTTAGTTTATCAACCAAAAATAGATATGGCAAAAAAACAAATAGTTGGCGTTGAAGCGCTCGTTAGATGGCAATCTGAAGATCAGTTAATTTCTCCTGGACTATTTATTCCTATTGCAGAAGAGACACAGATGATTATTGCTATTGGTAAATGGGTCATTAAAAAGGCATTTGAAGATATAAACCGTTGGCAAGAGCAATTTAATTATAAAATTAATATGGCAATTAATATTTCACCAAATCAATTAATGGATCAGAAGTTTGTCGAATATATTGCTAATATGATTCAACAACATGATGTTGATTCAAACCTAATTGAGTTGGAATTAACAGAAACAGCAGTTATGGAAGATGTAGAAGAAATTCAAGCTTTGTTAAAAAACTTACATCAATTAGGTTTTGTTATTAGCATCGATGATTTTGGTACAGGCTATTCGATGCTAAGCTATTTAAAAAAATTACCGGTTCATAGTTTAAAAATTGATATTGAATTTATTAGAGATTTAGGTAATAGTCAAAGTAGTGAAACGATTGTTAAAGCAATTATTGATTTAGCGAAAAATTTTAATTTACAAGTTATTGCAGAAGGTGTTGAAGACACGCAGCAAGAAGCATTTTTATTAGCCAATGGTTGTTCAGTTGCACAAGGTTATTTATACAGTAAACCTTTAACATTTGATCAGTTATGTCAGTTTGTAACACGTGATTTGAAACCAGATACTTAAATTATGAAGGGTTATCAATGGCTATTCCAATTTTAGATTTTAGTAGTATAAAAAATGAAGTACCACGTTATGATGAGCTTGCGAAATCATTTTATGATGCCTATTCAACGCTTGGCTTTGGTTTAATTACAAATCATGGCGTCAATAAGAGCCTTATTGATCAGTTATTTCAACAAATGCAAGCATTCCATGCCTTACCAGAAGCAATCAAGATGAAATATAAATATACACAATATCTAAGAGGCTATTTACCAGGAAATATTTCAACGTTAAAGTCATCGACACTTGCCAATGTGACTAAGCCAAATCAAAGTGAATCCTATATGATTTTAAATGAAGCCTTAACTGAAAAAGAAAAATTTTACTTAGATCAGACACCATTTGGCGGTGTACAAATTTGGCCAGAAGAATTACCCAAATTTCAAAAAGTAGCGCAAAATTATTATCAGGCGTTGATAAATTTAAGTGAGCATCTGGTAAAAATTTTAGCACTTGCATTAAAATTACCTGAGGATTATTTTAAGGCGTATTTTAGTCAGCCAAATATTTTCTTTCGTATGTTATTTTATCCACCAAGACCAATCGATACGCCAAGTGATGTCTATGGCTCAGCACCGCATACTGACTATGGTTGCTTTACCTTATTATTACAGGATTCAATCGGCGGCTTACAAGTTAAAGATACAGATGATACTTGGATTGATGTGACAACCGATCAATACACATTTATCTTAAATACAGGTGATATGATTGAACGTTGGAGTAATGGTACTTTAAAGTCAACACCACATAGAGTAATCAATAAGAGTCATAATAAACCAAGATATTCTGTACCATTTTTTTATAATTGTAATTTAGATACAATTGTTCAACCATTAGCGACTTGTATTAGTACAGATCATCCGGCTTTATTTGAACCAGTTAATTATGGTGATGCATTAACTAATAAAATTATTACTAATTATACATTTTCAAAATAGTTTAATTAGTGAGTGATCTGATTTAGCCTATTTGTATGGTTAGCTGAGAAACCCTTAATGCTAAATGTTAGTTGTTTATCTAGCGTATCAATTTTTTCTTTACGTTTAATATAGGTACATAAAGTTGATGTAATGAAAGGGCAGGCAAGTAACTCATAGAGCATTTTTATAACATATTGAGTAACTGCCATCATAAAAATTTGTTGAAAGCTTAATCCAGTAAAACTAAATGCGCCAAAACAAAAAATAAAAGAATCTAAAAGTGCACCAATACTTGTTGATAATAAAAATCTGCGAATGAGTCTTAGATTTTTCAGTGGGTTATAACTTAAACTTTGAGGCTTATGTTTTCGATAATCGTGTGTTTTTAATTTAGATAAAATATAACTATTCGTTAACTCACTAATAGCAAAACTGATAAACGATAAGATAAAGACTCTAATTGTAATACCATATTGACCAAAGGTTATTTCATAGATTGGATCATGTTGATTAATGCCATGGATTAAAGCAATTAAAAATAATAAAATCAAAGCTATAAAATTTAATTTTAATGCAGTTTTAATGGCATTGCGCGCAGCATTGAAACCATAGATATCGGTAATGATATCATCGATAAAAAATGAGACAGAATAAATGAATATCGCTGCTGGTACAATTGCTGTATAAAAAGATACATTAAAAAGAATAATTACTTTTGAAGCGGTAATGTTTGATAAAAAAAATAACATACAATAAAGTGAAACTAAAAAATGATACGTATTGTACTGAGTATTTTTCGGACTTGTATTTTGATCATTTATGTTTGATGCGCTAGTTAAATCTACCTTCATGTTAATTTCCATTTTCAAATATCAAGGTATTTTATAGATAAGATAAATTAAAAATCAAGATAAAAGTAAACTGAAACTTTAGTTTACTTTTATTGTGGAATGATCTGAAAAGGATTAAAGCTAGTATAGCTACTCCATTAGCTATACGCTTCTGATTTGTCCATTTTTACTATGGATTTTAGTCCCTGCATTTTGATTTCTGGCAATTTGTTTAGCAAGTTGAACTGCTTCTTTTTGTGTTGCACAGATTTTCGTTGCTTTAGTATTACCTTCGCCTTTTACAGCCCAACCATCTTGATGGGGTAATACATGTTGGTTTTTGCCTTTAGTCATAAGTTTGCCTCCCCTATGTTTAATTAAAGACATAGATAAGTATATCAACAAATAAAAAAATAGATAAAAAATATAAAAATTATTTTCCATGTTGATATAAATGCACATCTCTTTGTGGGAAAGCAATGACAATATTATTTTTTCTAAATGCATGATCAATGGCAAAGTTAAGATCACTTTGAATTTTGAATTTATTGTTAACATCGTGAATGATACACCACAGTTCAAAGTTTAATGAACTATCAGCAAACTCTCTAAATAAAACACATGGTTGATCAGGCTCTAGTTGGATAACACTTGGATGCTCTTTTGCAACTGATAATAACACTTCTCTAACAAGCTCAATATCGCTACCATAGGCAACTCCAACACTACAAGCGATGCGCCAATATGGATCTCTAAACATATAATTGGTAACTTGATTTTTGATTAGATCAGCATTTGGTACTATCACATCAGATTTGGCCATTGTCGTAATTTGAGTTGAGCGAATACGCACTTTTTTTACAAAACCTTCTGTCTCACCGACGATGATTCGATCACCTGGCCTAATCGGTTTTTCAAGTAAAAGTACAATACCTGAAACAAAATTATTGACGATATCTTGAAGACCTAAACCAATCCCAACTGATAACGCACCTGCAATAATTGCAAGGCCAGTAAAGTTAACACCAGAGACTAATAAGGCAATTAAAATAGCAAGTGAGAATGAAGCGTAACCAATAATTGATGCCATAGCAACTTGAAGGTCTTTATCTTCTTTTTGATATTTTTTTGAGATTGATGCGCTAAAAAATCGACTAACAAAACATAAAATGACAAAGATAAATATTGCTAAAAGAATTTGAAAAATATCAATTTCTATTTGAAATAATTCAAAGCCATTGGATAACGCAAAGATAAACTGATGTGGGTAGGCTGTTTTCCAACCCCAGAGATAAACAAGAAAAGTTAGATAGAGAATAACAATTAAAATATTAGCTATAACTTTTAGTATTACTGTCTCTGGTAATTTCTTATTTGGCTTTACACCTAAGTAAAATCTTAATTTTTGTTGCCATAATTTTTTACTCTCATCAAGTTTTGAAATTGCATAGATAATTAATTTATTAATATAGACAATAGCAATCATGCCTAATGCTGAGAAAAAAATGTTTCTCAAAAGATAAATGGCAAGATTATGATAACCATAAGCAGTTAATGTGATAATGCTAATTAGGACAATTGCAAATAAAGTTATTAGCAATCGATAAAATAGTCGGTATGTGATTAACATTTTAATCAGTAGTGCACACCAGAATAAGCAGATACAGCCACAAATAATAAGCAGTTCAAATGTTAAATCAATAATCAGTTTAGGTGATTGACTAAGGCTTAAGGCAAAATAAATAAAAATGCCAATAAGGCCTAACAAACCGAGTATGTTCATACGGCGATATAGTTTTTTTTCGTATTGCTCAAGCTTAGTTAACTGTTCATTTTTGAGTTGCTTAGTAGGGTTATATAATACCCATTTAAGAAAATACCAATAGATGAAATATAAGATAATAATCGATAAAAAAAGATACCAATTTTCAAATAAAATGTGATTGAAGATTTTGTTAATTGATATTGTTTCAAAAGCTTTACTCAAGCTATTAATATCACTAAACTGGTACCAAATTGCCTTTTCTTTCATCAATAGCTTTGAAGTTGTTAGACTATGTAATGTGTTGATATAAGCGTTAATCGCTTCATCAGTACGAATTTTAAATAAGCGGCACTCTGATACCGTTTGAATCAGTTTATTTTTTTTATCAACTAAATAGTTAACATCTTTACGACCAACCTGAAACTGATTAGCTGTTTTTAAGCTTTGTAATTGATTGTTAATTGATTGAAGCTGTGCTGAATTTTCCTCAAAACAAATAGTTGCTTGTTGACGTAAGTCAGATAAGGTTTTAATTGCTTGTTCAAAGTTTATTGGTTTTAAGTTTTCAGTTGATAATTTTAAGGCAATTTGATCAAAAGTTGCATTAGCGTTTTCAATTGAAAAAATATTGTTATCTTTATTTGAATAACAAATAGAGCAACTTACTATGATTAACATGATGCTACGAAAGATTAAGTCCTTTAAAGCATTAGCCAATGCATTTCTCCAAAAGCGTAAACTATTAATTAAAATATAGTTGATATCGTCAATTTTTCTATTGGTAAAGATAAGATAGCATATTGTTAAAATGTCTAACTCAAGATACTATTAATCAATTTGTGATGTTAAAAATAAAAGTGTATTTTCAGTGGATTTTAATAAAGTAGTTGATAATTCAGTATGGCCGAATTTGTTTCATAGCTTAGTTGCTTTGATTGTGATTGTCATTGTATTTATCTTTATATTTTGGACATTTAAAAATAAGTGTGAAACTGAAAAACAAAAAGCAAAGTTTCGTTCTAGATTAATGTATGTTGCTGTTTGTATTTTTGCTATTACATTAATTCAAATTTGGATTGAAGGCTTAACCAATATATTTACAATGCTTGGTTTAGTAGCAGCGGGTTTAGTTGTTAGTAACAAAGAGACTATTATGAACTTTGTTGGCTTTTTGATTATTAATTGGCGAGGTCTTTTTACAGAGGGCGATTTTGTTCAGGTTCAGAATTACACAGGCTATATTGATAGAATTGGGATTTTATATTTTAAGCTGTATGAAACATCTGAACTTGGTCAAAAGCAAGCAACAGGAAGAAAAATAAAACTACCAAATAATTTGGTTATCACATCAGCAATTAGTACATTTTCTCCTGATGTAAATGTAATGTTATCTCAGCTTCGCTTTATTGTTGATTGGAAAACTGATAGTTCAAATGTGCTGTTGTTGGTAAAAAATAGCATAGAAGAAATACTTGATGATCATTATCAGGCGGTTAACTCTTATAAAGAAAGTTATATCAAAAAGCGTAATAAAAAGCTAAGTCCATTAATTTCATTATCACCGAAGATTTATGCAAAGCTACCTTATGACAAGGCAAAAGGATTAACAATTTGTATTGACTACTATGCCTACGTTGATGATGCTAAAGTAATAGAAACAAAATTTTGGCAAACACTACAGTTGCTAGCAGCTAAGGAAAACTTAGAACTTATGCTTTAAACTTAAAAGTATATTACAAAGTGCAAGATATACTGAAAATCAGGATGATTAAGATGAAGAAAAACATTATTTTTTCATTAGATGGGCAAGGGGGAGCTATTGAATTAGCTCAATCTCAGTGGCAAACCTCAAATCAGTTAGTTTGGATACGCTTAGATTTAAATAGCGCTAAGGAATTTCTTAAAACAATAGATATTTCATCACTAGCAAAATCGGTCTTATCAGCAAAAGATACTAGACCAAGAAGCTTAATGTTTGATGACTATTTACTAGGAAGCTTTAGAGGTATTAATCTAAATAAAGCCAGTGAACCTGAGGATATGATTTCAGTTAGAGTATTAATAAAAAGTAACTTAATCATTACGGTTCAAAGAAGAAATTTAGTCACTACCAATGAGATTGAAGAATTATTACGTCATAAAGCAGGCCCAAAAAATAGTGCAGAGTTTTTAGAGTTATTATTGAATACGTTGGTTGAAAAATCTTCAGGTGTGTCATCGAAAGTTGATACAGAGTTAGATCAAATTGAAGATGAAATCCATAATAAATTGATACAAACCAGTCGACATTTTTTAAGTGATATACGTAGGCGTATTATTACATTAAGGCGATATTTAGTCCCTCAAAGAGAGGCAATTAATAGGATTAACTCAGATAAACTATCATGGTTAGATATGAATAATACGTATCGATTACAAGAAGTCTCTGACAGTTGTATTCGAATTGTTGAAGATTTAGATGCCATGTATCAACGAGCCATTGTTTTACATGAAGAGTTATCTGCACTGATTCAAGAGAAAATTAATCAAAAAATGTATTTATTATCGATAGTTGCAGTGATTTTTATGCCAATTAGTTTTATTACAGGTTTATTGGGTATTAATGTTGGTGGTATTCCTGGCGCTGATTTTCGCTATGGCTTTTTCATTGTTTGTTGTGTTTTAGTCATCATTTTATTTTTTCAGTTATTTTATTTACGTAGAAAACGATGGATTTAGGAGATTTATATTGAAAATTGCCATACTTTCACGCAAAGAAAGTTTGTACTCAACAAATCGTTTAAAAGAATCGATTGAAAACCGTGGCCATGAAGCCTTTGTCATCGATTATTTAAATTGTTATATGGATATTAATTCAAAAAAACCGTGCATTCGTTATCAAGATGAGGTGTTATACTTTGATGCAATTATTCCAAGGATTGGTGCAAAAAGAACATTTTATGGTACAGCGATTGTGCGTCAGTTTGAAGCAATGGGTACTTATTCAATTAATCCATCAATTGCGATTACTAGATCAAGAGATAAACTTCGATCACACCAAATACTAGCGATGAAAGGCGTTGATATGCCAATGACAGGCTTTGCCAGTTCACCTAAAGATATTAATCGTTTGATTAAGCTTGTTAATGGGCCGCCACTTGTAATTAAACTAATTGAAGGCACGCAAGGCATTGGTGTTGTCTTGGCAGAGACGAAAAAAGCTGCTGAAAGTGTTATGCAGACATTAATTGGTTTAAATGCAAATATTATTGTTCAGGAATTTATAGAAGAGTCAAAAGGAGAAGATATCCGCTGTCTTGTTATTGGTGAGAAAGTTGTTGCTGCAATGAGGCGTCAAGCTGAAGAAGGAGAGTTTCGAGCTAATATTCATCGAGGAGGCTCATTTGAACTTGTTAAAATTACTAAAGAAGAGCGCCTTGCAGCGGTTAAGGCTGCAAAAATAATGGGATTAAAAATGGCAGGAGTTGATCTTCTACGTTCTGCTAGAGGCCCTTTAATATTGGAAATTAACTCATCACCTGGCCTTGAAGGTATTGAAGGAGCAACAAAAAAAGATATTGCTGGCATGATTATAGATTATATTATACAAAACGCTAAACCAATTAGCAGTAAGAGTCGTTATCAAGGATAAAAGATGGATGATGCTATAGAAATCAATAAACAAACGATTCTTCTTGGTGAGAAAAAAATTATACTCCTACCTATGCCACAATTATACGATAGCACGCCCTTATCAATGCCTGTGCATGTGCTAAGGAGTAAAAAATCTGGACCTATTTTATGTTTGTCTGCTGCAATACATGGTGATGAATTAAATGGTATCGAGATTATACGGCGTATTCTCAAACACAGTGCATTAAAACAAATGAAAGGTACGCTAATTGCTATTCCTATTGTTAATATGTATGGCTTTCTCTATCAAGATCGTTATTTGATGGATCGAAGAGATTTAAATAGAGTATTTCCAGGATCAGAAAAAGGTTCACTGGCATCAAGGCTTGCACATCTAATTTCGACTGAAATTATTAATAAAGTCACTCATTGTATAGATTTACATACAGGTTCATTGCATCGAACTAATTTACCACAAATAAGAATCAGCTCAAATTGTAACGATGAAATGTTAGCAATGGCTCAAGCCTTTCATCCACCTGTAATTTTAAAAACCAAGTTATTAGATGGTTCTCTAAGACAATATACAGCAAATAGAAATATTCCAACATTATTGTATGAAGCAGGTGAATCTTTACGCTTTGATGAATATTCCATTCGTAGTGGTGTTAAAGGCATATTAAATGTGATGGAATTTTTAGGTATGATTAAACGTTCTGTCAAAACAAAAGCCAGTCAGGTTAATAGTAATATTGCTCAAGCAAGTTACTGGGTTAGGGCATCACATAGCGGTATTTTTCAACCAAAAAAATTAATCGGTCAACAAGTTAAAAAAGGTGAATTATTGGCAACAATTGGTAATCCTACAACGATTGATGAACAAGCACTGTATTCACCTATTTCAGGTGTTATCATTGGTAAAAATATATTACCAATTATTCATGAAGGTGCGGCATTATTTCATATCGCATCATTTCAATCAATTGATTTAGCAAAAGAGCATATAGAAAATTTACAAGAATCTTATGATGAGCAAATACAAGGATGAAAAGCGTAAAAGTAATTAGTGATAAGTTATTAATTGGCAGAAATGAATGGTTTTCGCTATCAGAATTTAATATACCATTGATTAAAGGAAAAATTGATACAGGTGCTAAAACATCATCGCTTCATGCATTTGATATTCAAGCAACGATAAAAGATGGTATTGATATCGTTGAGTTTAAAATACATCCATTACAAAATAATACTGCAATTACGATAACTTGTAGGACTCCAATTATCGATGAAAGATTTATTATGAGTTCTAATGGTCATAAAGAAAAAAGATTTGTTGTTCAGACATTATTAAAGATAGCCAATGTAGCTTGGAATGTTGAAATGACCTTATCTAATCGAGATCCATTAAAGTATCGAATGCTAATTGGAAGAGAGGCGTTAAAAAATAAAGTATTGATTGATCCAAGCCTTATTTGTAATCAAAAGAAATATAGTAGAAAACAGACAATGGATTATTATATTTAATCAAAATAGGATTAATTAGCTAAGATTGTAAATGATGATTGTTATTTTAAAATTGAATCAAACTTCAATATTGGAGATTATGATGTCATTAGTGCTTACAATTTGGTTTATACTTTTAATCATTAGTTTTATATTTGAGCAATTACCCCGTGGCTTGCCACGCGGTACATTAAACGGGAAAGTTTGAAAACCGAAGAGGTTTTCATGTTAAACTAAAAAAATGTCGCTAGTAAGATCATTTCATTGTGCCTATAGCACTCATTACCACATAGTTTTTCCTGTGAAATACAGGAAGGCCTTGCTGATCTCAAAAGTAGAGTGCCGTTTAAAGGCAATCTGCGAAGAGATAGGT
>JAKJJQ010000047.1:0-23728 GCA_021713415.1 Thiotrichales bacterium 19X7-9 | reverse complement strand
ACCTATCTCTTCGCAGATTGCCTTTAAACGGCACTCTACTTTTGAGATCAGCAAGGCCTTCCTGTATTTCACAGGAAAAACTATGTGGTAATGAGTGCTATAGGCACAATGAAATGATCTTACTAGCGACATTTTTTTAGTTTAACATGAAAACCTCTTCGGTTTTCAAACTTTCCCGTTTAATGTACCGCGTGGCAAGCCACGGGGTAATTGCTCAAATATTTATGTAATCAAGTGGCAATTAATGACGCTTATGTCACTTCTAATGTTGATACTTCTCTAGCACCTTATACTTGCTATATAAGTTCAAATACCAAGATTGATATGAAACAATTGAAAAAGGATATTATTTCTTCTATTGATAAAAGCTATGCGCAACTAAATTTTTTACCCGCTAAAATTACAAGAAATACTATGGGCAAGCTACAGACTATTCAAGAGGTCACTTACACTTGAAATAGAAAATAGCAATCATTTTAAACATTGAAAATCATAACAACTTAGTTTATCTTACTTAGCAATTAAACCATTTTCAATAAACTGATTACTCCATGAATCATAAAGATACTAAGCTTATTCATTCATATAAAAAAAATAATAAATTAACTTCTTCTATTAAAACAGAAAAGCCTCCTATTTATCAAAATGCCTGCTTTATCTATGACCATAACCTTCAAGATGAAGATTATACCTATAGCCGCAAAGCTAACCCCAATCGTACTGATTTAGAAAAAAAATTGGCCATTTTAGATAAAGCTAAATACAGTTTTTCACTAGCTAGTGGCACTCAAGCAACCCATGCTGTATTAAGTCTTTTATCTAGTAGCAGTCACTTATTAATTTCAGAACATCTATACAGCGGCAGTCATTTATTAATTGATCAACTAGTTGAACAATATCAAATTGAAGTATCGACAATTGCCAACAATCAAACTAATGACATAAAAGTAATTCAATCAAAATTACAACAAAATACACAACTAATATTTGTTGAATCACCTAGCAATCCTACTCAAGAAACAGTAGATGTCAAAACACTGTCTTTAATCGCTAATGAGAAAAATATTTTACTAGCAATTGATAATTCATTACGCTCATCTTATTTATGCCAACCATTATCACTCGGTGCTGATATCGCTGTTCAATCAGCTGCCAAACATTTAGGTGGGCATAATGACCTGATGGCTGGCGTTATTAGCGTTAATAATGATATTTTATCAGAACAATTAAATAAACTCATACAAACCTATGGCCTTGGTTTAACCGCATTTGATAGCTGGCTTTTATCAAGAAGCTTAGATACTGTTGGATTAAGAATGCGACAACAGCAACACTCCGCTCAACTAATTGCAAACTGGTTAAAATCAAATGAGCAAGTCCATGAAATTTATTATGACGGCTTAGGCAGTGTGATTGCATTTAGCCTTAAGTATCCAAATTTAACGAATTTATGGCTTGAACATGCTTCATCATTTTTTAATATTAGTCGCAATTTTGGTGGTATTCACTCTAGTATTAACATCCCAAGCTTAATGTCACATCAAGAAACATTTAACTCACTAAAATCCAATAAGCAAAACTTACCATTTAATCCTGATTTAATTCGCTTATCTGTTGGCATTGAAGATAGTGATGATATTTTAAGCGCCATAAAAAATGCTTTTAAGCAGTTATCAGTTGCTGAAAGTGATAAATTGACATCTCTACACCATCAATAATAATTTAGATTATATCAACAAGTTATTATTCTAAGGATAATAATTTACCCCACATTTTGGAAATATACCATTATTAGTTGAAAAATTAGTTGAAGAAAATAAACTTGGACATGAGTTTTTTAGTAATTTAATTGACTCAGTTCCTTGCGTACCTCTACTATGAATAATCCATCTTTCTTTTTTAAGTATTTCTTTTACTGATGCTGTAGCATCACTGTTATTTTCAAAGTAGCTTTTATTATCTACTACAAACCCTATTAATCTATTCTTAAGCTGCTTATTGACAAATAGTGTATCAACTACTTGTTTCAATAAAACAGCAGGTTGAGATATAGCTTCCAAATAACTCTTAACACTATTTGTGTGATTTTTTTCAAGTGCTACTAAAAGCCCAAGTATGCCATCATTCCTCCTTGCAGTAAAAAGTCTAGCTTTTTGAATATTACTAAGCCCAGAGCCGTTAATACCATTCATATATTCAGCAACAGCTTGATCATGACCATTTTGTAGAGCCATGAAAAGTCCAGATACCTCATTGTTCTTCTCTGCAGCGAAAATCTTAGTCTTTTGAGTATTACTAAGTTTAGAATCGTTAATGCCTGTCATATATTCAGCAACAGCTTGATCATGACCATTTTGTAAAGCTAATAAAAGCCCAGGTATACCATCATTATCCCTTGCGGTGAAAAGTCCAACTTTTTGAATATCACTAAGCCCAGAGTCGTTAATACCTTTCATATATTCAGCAACGGCTTGATTATGACCATTTAGTAAAGCTAATAAAAGCCCAGGTATGCCATCATTATTCCTGGCAGTGAAAAGTTCAACTTTTTGAGTATCACTAAGTTCAGAATCATTAATGCCTGTCATGTATGCAGCAACAGCTTGATAATGACCATATTGTAATGCAAGGAATAATAAACCAACTTGTATGGAATTGTATACTTGAAGTAATTTGACTGTATTTAAATCCATACCTCCCACTTCAACTTTAGTGGGTTTTTCGGAACTATAGCTCTCTATATATACAATTATTTGCTTACTGTTCTGATGCATGGCTTGCATAATACTCTTAGCTAGTCTTTCTAAATTTAATGAACGTGAATGAACGATATTATCATGGTTTATATAAACCCATTTGTTATTCAAGTAACCCACGGAAATTGTATGATTACCACAATTTAAGCTACAAACAAACGGTATTTTATCATCTTCATTTGACCTCTTATCTTCTAGATATTTCTCTAAACTCTTTTGAGTAAATATTTTTAACTCTTTACTTTTAGAAAATATAGGGGCAGAGCCAAGATCACCAATAGAAGAGTTTAAGATTTCATTCGCAATTGTATAATCTTGACAATTAATCAAAGGCAAGAGATTATGCATTACATCTTTTGATCTTTCATCTAATGCGCTAGGGCCATGGTAAATAGAAATTCCATCAAAAAAGGGTTTTATCGAGCATAGAAGCTTTTCACCATCTGTTAATGAGAGTTTCTTGGCTCTTTTACTCTCTGCATCATTAACAGAATTTATAAAAGTATTTTTATCTTTTATATCATGAATCTTTTTAATACGATTCATAAATGTTTCAAAATCTTTTCTTAAGACAGCTTGAATACCCATATAAGCAATTCCATAACAAACACCAACTTTATCAGATGGATACTCTAAAGCTTGCATTGCATCTATTATATTCATAATCCCCCCCCAAAGATTAGATTAGATCTATCTAATGTTAAATTAAAGTTAGATAAATCATTATATGCTTAATTTTATATTTTAATATACAGTCAAAATATAAAATATATCATTAGCTAAATATTTAATAATGTCAACATTTAATAACAAAAATGAAAAATAGCTATTTAGTGCAACAGTAACAAGTCTTTGAAGAGTCCATAACTATTAAGGAAGAATTTTTAGATTATATCAACAAGTTCTCTAACATGTTTTACTGGTAGAATCTTCATATCATCAATAGATTTAGCTGGTTTATTTGAATAGGGTATGACTGCTGTTTTAAAGCCATGTTTTTTTGCTTCTATAATTCGGTCTTGGCCATGGCTAACAGGACGTATTTCACCTGATAAACCAACTTCACCAAAAATAAGCCAATTTTCAGGTATTGGTTTATTTTTATAGCTTGAGATAATAGCAACAATTAAGGCTAAGTCACTGCTTGTTTCAGTTACTTTAACACCACCAACAACATTAACAAAAACATCATAATTACCTAGCATTAAACTGACATGCTTATGCAATACAGCAATTAAAATTGAAATTCGATTATAATCTAAGCCTACTGTTACACGCCGTGGATTACCAAAGCCATTTTCATCAACTAAAACTTGCACCTCAACTAATAACGGTCGTGACCCCTCCCACACTGACATGATCACACTACCAGAAATTTCTTCTTCAGTTCTACTTAAAAAGATAGCTGAAGGGTTTTTAACTTGGCGCATCCCCTTATCAGTCATCGCAAATACACCTAATTCATTAATAGCGCCAAAACGATTTTTAACCGCTCGCATCACACGATACCTACCATCATTTTGACCTTCAATAAGTACTACCACATCAACAATATGCTCTAAGACTCTTGGACCTGCTACTTCACCTGTTTTAGTGACATGGCCAATTAAAAAAATAGCACAATTTTTCTCTTTAGCTAAACGTGTTAAAATCGCTGTTGACTCGCGTACTTGCGCAACACCGCCTGGGGCAGACTGAAGCATTTCAGTTGCCATCGTTTGAATCGAGTCGATAATCATGACATCAGGCTTATGTTCTTCAAATACATGAATAATTGACTCAATATTTGTCTCAGCCATTAATTTTACTTGATCACGCTCAAGATTCATACGATGAGCTCTTAAAGCTACTTGGTGTGGAGACTCTTCTCCTGTGATATATAAAACTTGATGTGTTTTTGAAATAGCACAAGCCATTTGTAATAAAATAGATGATTTTCCAATACCTGGATCACCGCCAATTAGTGTCACAGCCCCTGGCACAATACCACCACCTAAAACATGATCAAATTCAGAAAATCCTGATGAAAAACGGCTAACATGCGCCAACTCAACATCACTTAATGTTTTGACTATACTTGCTGTTCCTGCATAGCCTTTATGTGATAACGATGTCATACTTTTTTTCGTCATCACTTGTTCAATTAGTGTATTCCAACTTAAACAATCAGGACATTGCCCCTGCCACTTAGAACTTAAGCTACCACAGTTCTGACAAGCATATTGTGTTTTTACCTTTGTCATATTTATCCATTATTTTTATACCATTTTAACAACTGATCTGCTGCAATTGGCTCGCTATAATAATATCCTTGTACATAATCACAATGATAATGATAAAGCTGAGAAATTACTTCCTCACTTTCAACGCCCTCTGCAACAACACTTAATCCCATTTTATGTGCTAACTGAATAATCGAACCAACAATCATAACTGACTCAGGCTCTATATTGAGCTTTGTAATAAATGATTTATCAATTTTTATCTCATTAACTGGTAATTCTTTTAAATATGCAATTGATGAATAGCCAACACCAAAATCATCGATCGCAATTGAAATCCCTCTATGATTAATCGCTTCTAAAATTAACTTAGCCTTTTGCATATTTTTAATTACATCACTTTCAGTAATTTCTAATGCAAATAAGTTTGATGGGATATCATAATGATCAAGCTTAGCATTTAATAATTTCAATAACCCTTCATCTACTAAATCTCGTGATGATATATTTACAGCTACTTTAATTTCATATCCTTGATCAAGCCACTTTCTAATATATAAGCACGTTTGATCTAATGCCCAGTGCGTTAATTTTTGAATATGACCTGTTCGCTCTGCTAAAGGAATAAAATCTTCTGGTTTAACCAAACCTCTATTCGGTCTATGCCAACGAACGAGTGCCTCCACATAATATATTTGCTGCCCTGTTAAAGAGATTTTCGGTTGAAACCATAATTCAAACTCATCATTTTTAATACCACTGACTAAATCGCCCATAATTGATAGCTGATCAGAGCTTAATCGATCCATTGATGGTTCATATAATAAGACATTATGATTACCCAATTGAGCTCGATATAAAACATGGTCTCCACGACGAATCCAAGCTCTTGCATCTGAATTAGCATTTTGAATCAGACATAAGCCAATATAGGGTGTAATATCAATTTTAAACGATTGTATTCGATAAGGATCTTCAAGCAGTGTATGTATTGCAAAAGCTGCATTTTCCAATTCAGTCATTGATTGATTTTCAAATAATAATATCATTTTATCATCAGAGAAGCGGGCTAAAACTTTCACTCCCTCATAAGCACTTAAACGCCCTATAAGTTTTAATATCAATAAATCACTTATCCTATGACCTAAGGTATAACTAATTTCATTCAGTCTGCCAATACCAATAAACATCATCCCAATATTTTGAATTTTATTTAATGACAAACGTTTTAACTCTGCATCTAGCAATACTTCAAAGTATTGACGGTTAGGTAATTGCGTTTGCAGATCATGCAAAGCTGTATGGCGAATTTCAGCTTCTCTTGTTTGTATCGTTTTTACCATATAACCAAAAGTTTCAGATAAGGTTTTAAACTCATCCTGTCGCCTTTTTGGTAAATCTACATCATAATTTCCTTTTGCAATTTGACGTGCCACTTTCACTAACTCTTTTATCGGTTCAGACATTTTTATGCCTAATAACCAAGCACCAACAACAATAAATAACAACCCATAGGAAAATAATAATAAAAGTTTCATCATTAACTGATTTAACATCTTAAATATTTCACTGTATGGATATAATAATAAAATGCCTAAATTACGATGGATATCACCTGCACCTTTAACTAAATGCACAGGCACTGATAAATATTTTTGACCATTAATAACTACTTCATTCACTTCCTGTTGCTGCTCTAATAAAATTTCATTTTTTTTCAAAAATGAAGTAAGAGACTGTTTTGATAATCCTTTTACTGAACCAACTGTTGAAACAAGATTAGGGTTCGTAGGTTTGGCAAGTTTATCATTAGGTTTATCATAAAGTAACACACCTAAACTTGCTGAAAACTTTTGATTTAACTCATGCAAGCTATCTTGAATGACTGCTGAACCAACACCTAACCAAATCCATTTATGTGTTTTAGGATCATTAATAGCAACCATATAAAATTCATACAATAAACCATCAAGCTTTATAAATGTTATCAAGTTAACATCAGCATCTGTATTTTTGCTATATATTTTTGCTTCTAATGTACTTTTTAAGATAAATGAAATCGGACTTGCTTTAATTTCTTTACCTGTATCGATAATAATTTGACCATCGGTAATTAATAGCATTCGTTCAACTTTATAGGTATTTTGTAATTCAGTTAGTCGACCATATAGTTGAGAAATATTATAACCTTTTAAAATATTTTGAAACGCACGATCTGATACAATCAATAAAGCCTGAGTTTTTAAAATGTCATCTTGAAAAACCAAACGCCTTTGAAAAACTTGAGAAGCATAACTTAGTTCATCCTTCGCTTCATCAATTAAACGAGTTTCAAATGCTTGATACACCGCATACAGCACGCCACACTGGATCAGTATAAACAGTAAACTGAAAAATAAAATCATGCGGCTTTGAAATGATTTAAACATACTGCTTAAACTTTATCTTTAAATTTATTATCTCTCTACATGTAAGTATAGTCTGCTTCTATTAATTTGATTCAAACATTGAAATAACTTGTTTTAAATCTTCTTGTGTATCGACACCAGGCGGTGTTGGCATTTTAGATACTGCAAAATGAATTTTTTCACCATGCCATAATACTCTTAACTGCTCTAGTTTTTCCCAAGCTTCGATAGGAGATGGCTTTAACTGACTATAGCGCGCTAGAAACTCACAACGATAAGCATACATGCCAATATGCCGATAGCAATGCACATCAGATGGTAGCGTTTTTGGAAAATCTCCTCTAGCCCACGGAATTGGTGCTCGAGAAAAATAAAGTGCATAACCATTTTTATCGGTAACAACTTTAACACAGTTTGGGTTTAGCACATCATCAATATTATTAATTGGTTCACCTAATGTAGCAATAGCAGCTTCAGGGTGTCCTAGTAAATTTTCTGCAACTTGATGTACATTATCAACAGGAATTAATGGCTCATCACCTTGAATATTAATAATAATATCTTCTGGGCTATAATTTTTAAGCTTTACTGCTTCTGCTAGACGATCAGTTCCTGATGGGTGAGACTTAGATGTCAAACAGACATTTCCATCAAATGACTCAACTTCAGCTACAATTTCTTCACTGTCGGTAGCAATTAACACTGAATCAAATTGACAAGCCATTGCTCGTTCGTAAACCCACTGAATGATCGTTTTTCCATGAATCTCTAATAACGCTTTACGTGGCAACCGTTGAGAATCTAACCTAGCTGGTATAATAATACGTTTTTTAGCCATTTTTTTCCCTATCAATTTCATCAAGCGTTAATGCTTTTGCTTGATCTTCCAGCATAACAGGAATGCCATTTTCAATTGGATAAGCCAATCGATCATTATAACAAACCAAAAAATGTTTATCTTTACTTATATGAACTGTACCCTTACAAACTGGGCAGGCAATAATATCAAGAATTTTAGAATTTACCAATCTCAAAGCTCCCTGTTTTTTTGATCACAATAAATTGACCCTGTCCTATCATACACGCTATCAATAGCTTAAGATAGCTTTTACTCGCCAACTTCTATGACAAAAGTAACTTCAAAATCACTCTGATGTGTATCAATAACTTTATGCCCATGAACTCGACACCAAGCGGGTATATCTTCCAAGCTTCCTGGATCAGTACAGATAACTTTAAGTCTATCTCCCTTATTCATAGCTTTAATTTGATTCTGCGTTTTAATCACTGGCATTGGGCATAAAAGCCTTCTTGCATCTAGTTCAGTTATACGCGCCATTGTGACTTAATCTCCTCTGGCTTTAATGGTTTTACTGTAATATCCTCATTGACCCCATTAGGATAGCTAACTCTTATTGTCACTTCATCTAAAAGACGATCTTTAGAATAACGCGCCACAACCTGACTTGCCAACTCAATATCATCTTTTTCTATTTGTCCATCAATTAACGTTAAAGGGCCTTGGCAACTAATTGGCTCTAAGGTAGTAAACTGTTTTTTATAACCCCGCATAAAATGATTCTCACCTTCCTCTCTACTGATGATTAATTTATAATGAGGTTTAGGACGCAAATGACGCCCAATTTTAAGTAACATAATATCATCAAAGTCATAATCTCTACTGTGACGAGATTGCCACAAATCAACCAACTTATCCGAATACTGTTTATCTGTTAAAAAACAACAACCACCTGCCGGTTGTGCATAATCATCAAAATGATATTGCTGTGCCAATTCAATTTGTGATTTTCTACTTCTACCAGTAATTGCATGTAAATGCTCTCTATTAACCCACCCTTCTCGCTCTGGTAAAGTTTCAGGTAAGTTTTTAGCACACAAAGGCCTTAATAAAAGATCATCAATACCTGAACGCTTTTGCACAATTGGCATGGTATTTTTTCTTTGTGACATAGGTCGTTGACCAATCACTTCACCGGTAATAATAAAATCAAAACCATTTTCTTCTAGCCATTGTTTAGCCTTTTTAACCATAAAAATCTTACAATCAAGACAAGGATTCATGTTTTGACCATAGCCATAGCGTGGATTTAATAAAACATCTTTATACTCTTCAATAACATCAATAATATGTAGTTTTATCCCTAGCTGATCAGCAACCCAAAGCGCATTATTCCTTTTAGGTTTAGACTTATCTTTTTTCCTTATTGCATGAGTATGGCCTTCCACGCAAAAACCAGTAAAAAAGTTAATACCTTCTACATGAACACCTTCTTCCATAACAACTTTTGCAGCTAGCATTGAATCTAAGCCACCAGAGATCAGAGCAATCGCTTTAGGTTGTTTTTTCATCTAATTTACCTTTTTATCGTTATTTTCTTATTTTGTTTTTATTGTTTCATCAAAGTGGTGCTATTTTAGCCAATTTTCTCATAAAAAAAACCCTAAAGTGGTAATTATTTCAGTAAATTTTTCATTTTACTTGAAAATTTAACATTTTAGTTCTTTAATCAAAAGTAGAGAGGGAGGATGCTACTATGTATGAGCAATGGGAAACTGAAGCACATGACGTTCAACTTGCAAAGGCAATTATGGAGCGCTATACAGACCCAGAAGATGACGTGATAGGCATCAACGAAGTCATCATTACACAAGAAGGCACCATGACAACCATGCGTGCTCACTGGGTAATAAAACTCGAAGAGTCATTACAAAAACTCTATGGTGAATCCAAAGGCGTCAATATAACTAATAAATTACTCACCCAACTTGTTATTCGTGATGATGAAACTCATTAACTAACAAAATATAATTATTTGTTTAATTTATAGACAATAGCATTTTATCATGTCATAATATTTACATAAAATATTTTATATAAGAGACGGTAAAATGGAAACAATAAAAGAAAATAACCTAAGCTCTTTTCCAAAATCAAAACAAATCCATCATTATATTTCACTAAATAACAAACAATTACGTATTTTAAGTAAAATATATGATGATCTTACATATAATATTGCAATTGAAGTGCTTAAGTATCGCAAATTTCATTTAAATATCTTATGGTTATCTAAATTATTAAATGCTAATCCATTCGATGTTAAGAAATGTTTAAGTACGTTAGCTAAGCTTTCTTTGATTCAATTTGATAAAACACACATTAGAATTTGCTAATTTTTTTATTATTTCTCTTAATAGAAATTTGGTCATTACCTTTAAACCATGTACAATATGGACGATAAATTTGTAAATTGATTATATTAATAAAGGTGATATCCATGTCCATAGATATTAAAACTGTACAACATGTAGCTAATCTTTCACGTTTAGAATTTAGTGATGCTGAGGCTGAAAAATTAACTGATGAATTAAGTAATATTTTAAGCTTAATTGATACAATGAACGCACAAGATACGGATGAAATACTACCAATGGCCCATCCCTTTGATGTTTTCCAATTGATGCGAGATGATGAAGTTAATGAAACTAATCAACGAGACGCATTTCAAGAAGTTGCCCCATCAACCGAAGCAGGATTATATTTAGTACCAAAAGTAATTGAATAACACGGAGTTTAATATGCATACCTTATCGGTAAAAAATTTACGCCAAAAATTAGATAATAAAGAAATATCAAGCGTAGAATTAACAAAACATTTTTTAGATCGAATTAAAAATCTTAATCCAACGATTAATGCAATGATCACGACAACAGAAGAAGTTGCATTAAAATCTGCAGAAAATGCAGATCAATTAATTAACCAAGGCAAACAATCACCGTTAACCGGTATTCCTATTATCCAAAAAGATATCTTCTGCACGAAAGGAATTAAAACATCTGCTGGCTCTAAAATGCTTGATACGTTTATTTCTCCTTATGATGCAACAGTCGTTGAAAAATGCAATGCATCAGGTACAGTCTTATTAGGAAAAGCCAATATGGATGAATTTGCCATGGGCTCATCAAATGAAAACAGTTATTATGGTGCTGTTAAAAACCCATGGAATTTAGAAACAGCCCCTGGTGGTTCTTCTGGTGGCTCTGCTGCTGCAATTGCTGCTGGATTTGCACCGATTGCAACCGGCACAGATACTGGTGGCTCAATCCGACAGCCTGCTGCACTTTGTGGTATTTCAGGTTTAAAACCAACCTATGGTCGTGTTTCACGTTATGGTATGATTGCATTTGCATCTTCACTAGATCAAGGCGGTCCAATGGCTAAATCAGCTGAAGATTTAGCTTATTTGCTGAATGTAATGACAGGCTTTGACCATCGTGACTCAACTTCAGTTAATAAGCCAACTGAAGATTATACATTAGCACTTGAAAAGCCATTAAATGGCTTAAAAATTGGTTTACCCAAAGAATACTTTAGCGACAAATTAGATAGTGATATTCAAAAAATTATAGAAAACGCTATTGATATATATAAAAAACTAGGTGCAACAATTAAAGAAATTTCATTAGCTCACAGCCATTTAGCATTGCCTGCTTATTATATTATTGCGCCATCTGAATGCTCATCTAATTTAGCTCGATATGATGGTGTACGCTATGGTTATCGAAGTGAAAACCCAACTGATTTAGTTGATATGTATAAACGCTCTCGCTCAGAAGGTTTTGGCGATGAAGTTAAACGTAGAGTTATGGTTGGTACTTATGCCCTATCTTCTGGTTATTATGATGCCTACTATGCTAAAGCTCAAAAAATTCGCCGTCTTGTTAGTCAAGATTTTCAAAGTGCATTTAATGATGTTGATATTATTTTAGCACCAACAACACCATCAACTGCATTTAAGCTAGATGAAAAAGCAAATGACCCTGTCAGCATGTATTTATCAGATATATACACCATACCAGTAAATCTTGCAGGCCTACCTGCTATGTCTATTCCAGCTGGATTTTATAATAACCTACCAGTTGGTTTACAATTAATTGGTAATGCATTTAAAGAAGGTCAATTATTAAACGCAGCTTATCAATTTCAATTAAACACTGATTATCATAAACAAACACCAGCATTATAAGAGAGTTTTGAAGATGGATTTAAATAAGTGGGAAACCGTAATTGGTCTTGAAGTTCATACACAACTAGCTACAAAATCTAAATTATTTTCAGGTGCATCTGCCGCTTATGGCGCAGACCCAAACACACAAGCTTGTGCAATTGATATTGCATTACCTGGTGTTCTACCTGTTTTGAATAAAAGTGCTGTTAAAATGGCTGTAAAATTTGGACTTGCTATTGATGCAGAAATTTGCAAAGACTCTGTTTTTGCACGCAAAAATTATTTTTACCCTGATTTACCAAAAGGTTATCAAATTAGCCAATATGAGAAACCAATAGTTGGCAAAGGTCATGTCGATATTATTTTAGATGATGGTAGTACAAAGCGTATTGGTATTACTCGCGCTCATTTAGAAGAAGATGCTGGTAAATCTTTACATGAAGACTTTCATGGGCAAAGTGGCATCGACTTAAATCGAGCTGGCGTACCTCTATTAGAAATTGTATCTGAACCTGATATTCGCTCTGCAAAAGAAGCCATAACCTATTTAAAAACACTGCATACATTAGTCCGATACTTAGATATCTCTGACGGTAATATGCAAGAAGGCTCTTTTCGCTGTGATGTTAATGTTTCTGTTCGTCCTAAAGGCCAAGCTGAACTTGGTACGCGTGCAGAAGTTAAAAATGTTAATTCATTTCGCTTTATTGAACGTGCCATTACCTATGAAATTGAGCGACAAATTTCATTAATTGAAAATGGCGGTACTGTTGTACAAGAAACTCGATTATATGATGCAGCTAAAAATGAAACACGCTCATTGCGTACTAAAGAAGATGCACATGATTATCGTTATTTTCCTGACCCTGACTTATTACCTGCAGTATTTGATCAAGCATTTGTAGATGATGTACTAACTACCATGCCTGAATTACCTGAACAAAAACGCCAACGATTAATGGTTGATTATGCACTAAGTGCCTATGATGCAAGTGTGCTTGTCTCCTCAAGAGCACTTTCCGATTACTACGAAACTGTCGTTGCAAAAACTTCAGATGCTAAGTTATCTGCTAACTGGGTTATGGGTGATTTAGCTGCAATGCTAAATAAAGAGAACATCACTATCAAAGAAAGTAAAGTTAAAGCTCAAAAGCTTGCTGAACTTATTAACCGAATTAAAGATAATACGATCTCTGGACGCATTGCAAAAGAAGTATTTGAAATCATGTGGGAAAGTAGTGATTCTGCTGATCATATTATTGAAGCAAAAGGCTTAAAACAAATCACTGATACTTCTGCACTAGAGCATATGGTAGATGAAATTATTACCAATAGCCCTCAACAGCTAGAGCAGTATAAAAGTGGTAAAACCAAATTATTTGGTTACTTTGTTGGCCAAGTTATGAAAGCTTCAAAAGGTAAAGCAAATCCACAGCAAATTAATACCATTTTAAAAGAAAAATTAGAAAAAGTATAAGAAGATATAAAGTGATTAAGCAATATTTAAAACAACCAATTGATATTACATCCAAAGAGAACATCATTAAAGTATCCAATCGATTGCTTGATCACTCGCCTGTCAATTTAAAAGAATATTATCATTCTGGACGTTATCATAAAGAAATTGAGCATATTGTCAGCCATGCTGCCAACTATGCTTCAGAAATTTTATCTACTGAAACTAACTACCAAACTAAGCCTAGTAAATTGGCAGCAATTTTTGATATTGATGAAACCATGTTAAGTAATGCAAATATTTTAGCTGATAATAATTTTATTAACTCGCCTGATGTCTGGGCATATTCTAATGGCATTTCTTCTTTACCCGCTATCCTATCTGTGAAACAGTTATATGACCTTCTAGTTTCATATGATATCTCTATTTTTATTATTACTGCTCGAGAGTTATCAACACTTGAAATTACCAAAACAAATTTAGCTTTCTCAGGCTACCATACTTATGAAAAATTATTCTTAAAGCCTGATGAAACTGAACTTTCATTTTCAGATTATAAGGCCTCTGTTAGAAAAGATATTATAGGCCAAGGTTATCAAATCATTTTAAATATCGGCGATAAACTCACCGATTTTCAAGGTGGTTATTACGACCAAGGATTTCTTTTACCGAATTATTTTTATTAGTTATTTGGATTAACTTCTATTAATGATTCATTAGCCGAATATTGATTATGCAATTTAGAGAATGGTTGATCTGGTTGCTTTATTTCAAAGCCTTTTGGTTGTATTGCCTCTAAAAATAATTTGACTTCAGCACTGTTTTTAGAAAAAACAGCATGGCTTTTTGCAATATTTAAGTCTGCTGGAGTTAACTCCACACCTACTTCCAAAAGGCTTTTAAGCATCTGAATGTTGCCTTTTTCACAAGCTTTTTTAAAGGCTTCAGCACCTTCCTCTTGAACCTCTTTAGGTAAACTATCACTATCATACCTATTATGAATAGCATTTGTTGCCAATTCGAATAAAGTCATATCCCTTTTTTCAACTGCTGTGACCAGTAAGGATTTTTCCTCCCCTTTTGTTATTAACTTTGCATCATGTTTAAGTAATAACTGAACGAGATCGTAGTTTTTATTTTTTACAGCATAATGAAGAGCACTGTTACCTTCAGCATCAATTTTATTCACATCAACACCTTTAGCAAGAACAACCCCTGCTTTATCAACTGATTCTAACTTAGCTTTCTTCTTACTGGCTTGAGCTAGAAAATGAAGCTCATTTTCCACAGTAATATTTAATGCTTCCGCTATAGTTGGCCCCTGGTTATTTTCTCCATTCCATTGAGTTTTACTACCATAGCCACGGCATGTCAATACAACAAGGTTGTGATTGCCATCTATCTGATGCATATCTTGTAACATCCCTTTTAAATTAGCCTTATTATTGCGAGCATAAATAAAGCCTGCTTCAGTTGAACTTTCTACTAATGAAGAAATATTTTGTATATTTTGTCCTAACTCACTTTCTATAGGCTCCATCGATATATTCATAATACGATCATGGTGCTTCTTAGATCCGCCCACTAGTTTATCTTCAAATTTAAATTTTTCATCTTTTTGTATATCTTCCAAAGGTAGCTTTTTTTTACCTTCTGTATGGACTTTTTGATTAACTTGTCCACCTTCTCTTGACCATTGTCCAAATGTTCTTAGACTTAATAAATCCTCTGAATTTTCAAATGTAGAATTCAATTGGCTTCCTGAAGGTCCCATAAAATTAATATTCCAATCGCCTTCTGGTGGAACAAATGGATGATTACCTCCAAACAGTCCTGTCTCACGCACGCCATGAGCCCTTTGAAACCAACCATTAATTTTATGAGTATCTAAAATAGCACTATCACCTTCTTTATTAACACATTGATCATAATCAAAAGCAAAAAAGAAATTATCAGTTGCCAATATACCAATATTTTTGCTTCCTGGTTTACCATCATTTATTTTAAAAACTCTAAATTCATTTTTATAGCTTCCATGAAAAAAATATTGCTCTTCTACATTATAAGAATCATCTATTTGTAATTGTTTTTTTACTGATGAATCAACATCTTTTCCGACTTTGGTTTTAGAATTTCTGATATTCAATAACATTGCAACCGCCCATATTTATTATAATTTACATTAATCACACTGATATTTATAAATCATAATAAAATAAATTACAATAATTATTTTATTATTATTTTATAATTTTAATTATTATTTTTATTTTAATATTATTCTAAACATTATGGCAAGCATCTCTCGTTGATGTTTTTGATCGCTCTTTAGTATGAAGCTGATCACTAAATAATGTCTCTGGTTGATCTGCATTAATTACATCTAATCTAACTGGTCTAGGCTTAACAACTAAACGCTTAAGAATCTCTGGGTTTACCCCACCAGCTTCACGATAATAGTCTAATGCAGTTTTTTCATCTGAATTAGTTGTTCTAAATGATGCCTTCGCACCATGATCTAATAACCATAAAATTGCATTATCTTTTTTTTCTAAACACGCATGCATTAAAGGCGTAATACCATGACAAGATGAACTTCTATGGTTAATATCTGCTCCAAGTTGTAATAAATCATTCATTGTTTTAAAGTTACCTACTCTTGCTGCTTCAGCTAATGGCGTAATGCCAAATGCCCTTTCTTGATTAAGATTAATTCTATCTGGGTAATCGGTTAATAATTTGTCCACTAAGTTCTGCTGACTTTTTTCAATTGCTGCATGTAAAATTGTTTCATTAAAAAAACCAAATGTTTTATTCAGATCTGTTTTCGGATAGTCAATTAATAAATCAACAATTTCATTTTTATTATCTTTAAACGCATCATATAAAGCAAAGCCATATTTATTTTTACAATTAGGACCTACCCCTTTTGCTATTAATGCGCTGACCATCTTTTTATTACCTTTTTCACAAGCAAGCATTAAGGCAGTACGCTCTAAAAAATCCTTCTGTTCATATAATTCCTTAGGCAAATACTTTATTGCTAAATCAAAAAGCTCTTCATCTTCTAAACTTGCTGCTACAAGTAATAGACTTTCTCTCTTATTACCCCCTTGAGAAATTAGTTCATAACTACCAGCTTTTAATAATAACTCAACAACCTCATAATTTGGGTTATTACCAACTGCTGAATATAAAGCATTATTACCACTAGAATCTAGCATATTGACATCTTCTAAGCGTCCTGAATCTAGCAATATTGAAAGATAGTCTGTTTGTCCTGACTTTGCTGCTTTATGAACTAAACTATTCCCATCAAGTTTATAATTTATATCAACTTTAACATTTTCAACTAACTGACTAAACTCTCCAATTAATTCTTTATTGTATGTATAAAATAATCGTGAAGTTAATCGCTGATTTTCGTTTTTATCACTATTGGCAACAATTGAATGATAATCTTTTCCACTTTTATCTACACCATCAATCGTAACATCAAACAAGTCTGTTAACTTTGGTCCTTCATTAAATGCGTCTCTCCATTTAACATCCACACCCTTATCATAACCACGACATGAAAATACCATTAAATTTTGATTAAAATCTAATCGATGCATATCTGATAGAAGATCTTTCAAACTAACATCTTTCGCTTTTCTATTTCGTGCATAAACAAACCCAAGCCCTTCTGATCTCTCAACCTGAGCATAAATATGCTTCATAGTTTGACCATCTTCTGTTTTCATTGAACCAAAAGATATATTCATAATACGATCAGGATGATCAACTGAACCACCGACTAATTTAACAGGGTTCGTAAACTTTTCAGCTTCTCTAACAGAATCAGAAGTTGTAATTTGGTTTGTAACTTGATCTTTTGTTGTTACTTTTAACTTTCTATGTTGTGGCATAACAACAGAGTCATTTGAATAGACAACCTGTTCAACCTTATCTTTTTGCCTAGACCACTGTCCAAATGAGCGTAAGCCAAGCTGTTGCTCATCATCCATATACCTTGAAACTAATATACTGCCAGAAGGTGCCATAAAGTTAATATTCCAATCCCCTTCTGGTGGTGTAAACGGATGATTTCCCCCTACACCTGTTTCACGCACACCATGAGCCTCTTCGAACCAACCCTTAATTTTTTTTGTATCTAAAACATCATCTTTACAGCAATAATCATAATCAAAAAAATAATAGAATTTATCAGTTGCTATAATACCTATTGTTTTAGCTCCACCACTTACCTTATAAACTTTGGCCTCTTGATTGGTTGTTGATTTAAAGTACTGTTCCTCAATACTATAAGAATGATCAGGAAGAAATTTATCTCTAATAGCTCTACTAACTTGAGTGCCTTGTTTTGTTTTTCTTGAATTAAGTATTAACTTCATTACAACCACCAAATTTAAACTTACAATAATCAAATAGTTAAAAATATACTATGGCAAAACTGCTATTAATTAAACAAATATTGATGAATATTAGAAATAAAATAATCGAATATAATCAAATCAAATGATTGATCTTAAGAAATATTAATTAAACATATTTTGATATATTTTATTTTTATTATTAATTGCTAACTATTTAAGCCTAAAACATTATATACACTTAAACGTGTAATTCCTATATATTCATGAATGGCAAACTCAAGCAAAGCTAAATTATAGGCTCTTGGAATTAAGCTCACTTGTGCTTTAACAAAGTCCGATGGTACTGGCACCACACTAATATGAAAATTATTAAAATACATAAGCGCACGTTTCATATGAAAGCCACTTGTAATTAATAAATACTCTTTAAATGGATATTCAGATGCAATAAATGCCATATTCCTTGCATTTTCAAATGTATTTAAACTGTGATCTTCTAAGATAATTTGTTGTGCTGGTACACCAAGTTTAATTAATTCTGTTTTATATACATTAGCTTCTGAATCATCCAATCCCGCTGTATTACCACCACTGACAAAAATGGTATATTCAATACCATGACTTTTAGCAATTTTATAAACTTGATAAGCTTGATTAATTCTTGAGTATGATACAATACTAGGATAATAAGCATCATGAAATCGTGTTAATCCACCACCTAAAACAATCATTGCTCGGTGTCCTAAAATCTGTTTTTCACTAATCGGCTGATCTTTTATTTGTAAATGAGTTACAACGGGTTGAGTCAAAACACCATTTGAGAAAAAATAAAGTAGTAAAATTAAAATAGCAATAAATACTTTTCTGACTGTTTTAAATACATAAGCCAAAATCAATACCATTAAGCAAAATACAACTGGATATAATAAAAAAGCAATTGCATTAAAAAAAACTGCAAAAAGTTCCATAAAACTTAGCTACCTATGACATTAATTTTTCACTTTATGCTTCAGATTAAAATTTCGTTTTACCTTTCATACCAGGCGGTATCATACCTTGCATGCCTTTAGCGCCTCCCATTGCTTTCATCATTTGTCCCATGCCACCTTTAGACATTTTTTTCATCATTTTTTGCATTTGTAAAAATTGCTTTAACAAACGATTAACATCTGGAACATCCGTACCTGAACCTTGTGCAATTCTCTTTTTCCGAGAGCCTTTAATTATTTCAGGCTTACGTCTTTCTAATGGCGTCATTGAATTAATAATCGCTTCCATTTTAACAAACATTTTATCATTCATCTGAGATTTAGCAGCTTCAGGAACTTTACCCATACCAGGCATTTTATCCATCATTTTGCTAACGCCACCCATTTTTTTCATTTGTTTTAATTGTTCTTTAAAATCTTCAAGGGTAAAGCTTTTGCCCTTTTTAATTTTTTTCGCAAGCTTCTGAGCTTTTGCTTTATCTACCTTTTGTTCTGCTTCTTCAATTAAAGATAGAATATCACCCATACCAAGTATACGTGAAGCCATACGATCTGGATGAAATGGTTCTAATGCATCAGTTTTTTCACCAATACCCAAAAACTTAATCGGTTTTCCAGTAATATAACGAATTGATAATGCTGCACCTCCTCTTGCATCACCATCAGCTTTTGTCAAAATCACACCCGTTAATGGTAATGCATCATGAAATGCTTTTGCTGTATTTGCTGCATCTTGACCTGTCATGCTATCTACAACAAATAAGGTTTCTGAAGGCGCAGTAATTTGGTGTAATCCTTGAATTTCTGTCATCATTTCTTGATCAATATGCAAACGTCCTGCTGTATCAACAATTAATACATCGACAACTTGACGCTTTGCTTCTTCTAAAGCACGTGTTGCAATTACTTTAGGATCTTCATCAGCTTGAGAAGGGCAAAAAATAACCCCAATCTCATTAGATAATGTTTTTAACTGATCAATCGCTGCAGGTCTATAAACATCCGTACTAACAACCATCACTTTTTTCTTTTCAACATCTGTTAGGTATTTTGCAAGCTTTGCTGTTGAAGTTGTTTTACCTGATCCTTGTAAACCTGCCATTAGTATAGTAACAGGTGGTTGTGCTTTTAAATTTAAGCCTTCATTTTGACCACCCATGACATTTTCAAGTTCTTTTTTAACAATACCAATAAATGCTTGTCCAGGTGTTAGGCTTTTAGTGACTGCTTCACCTAAAGCTTGCTCTTTAATACGCTCAACAAATTGTTTAACAACAGGCAACGCCACATCTGCTTCTAAGAGCGCCATACGTACATCACGTAGTGCTGATTGAATATTTTCATCAGTCAACCGCCCTTGCCCTGTTACCTTACCAAAGGTGGTACTTAAGCGATCTGATAAATTTTTAAACATAATAGTTCACCAAATAATCTGTTTGTTATGATTTTAATTACTCATTTTTCTAAGTAGTCTATTATAATTTGATATGAAGACTTAAATAAAGTAAAAATTCGGAATCTGGTCATGGGCGTAACAAATAATGAAAATGATCGTAGCCGAAAAGCGCAATTATTGATGTTAGCTGAACAAGGAAATGCTGAAGCACAGTATGAACTTGGTATGCTTTATAAATTAGGTGACGCTAAAACAGATCCTAATATAATTGCTGCACAACGGTGGCTTAAACAAGCAGCACTTCAGCAGCATGAGCAAGCACAATACGAAATTAAAAAAATAATCAAAGAATCCGCACTAAAGAAATCTGCTGCCATAAAGTTTTCTCATAAAAATCAATCAAGACAAGCAAAAAACATACCAAATGATCAGCTTAGACAAGTAACTGATTTACTTAAGCAAAGTGGTCAAAAAAATCAAATACAAAAAATTATGCCTAAATCTAATGTGCATACTCCATTAAGTGATATTTGTAGAAAAATACACGATCAACCTAAAGAACAAGTACCCATTGAAGAACAGTCATTACCACCTACCATACGCCACTTAAAACAAAATAAAAATAGCCAAGCGAATACCAAATCTAAAGAAGAAAATAGCACTAACTTAGATCACTTAGATGCACTTAAAATATTACCTTCGGAAATTATTTACCAAATTAATGATCTTATTGGTCTATTTGAAATTAAACAATTAATTACCCAATTAAGCTATAAGACATATGAAGCGACTAATAATAGCAAAAAACATATTGAAGGATTTCACACCCTACTACCTAACTTTCTATTTTGTGGCAACTCTGGCTGTGGCATCTCAACAGTTAGCCAGATTATACAAGAGATTTTTTATCACTTTAATCTAGTCTCAACCAAACAACCAACCTATATTAATGCAGAAGAATTAATTCAATTGAAAATTCCACAAGTTAACGGGTTTCTTGATACTTTATTTGAAAAAGCTGACTCAAGCGTGCTGATTATTCATCATTTAGACAAATTACGTCGTTTGGATAATCACAAACAAGGTCATATTATTTTTGAGTCATTAGTTCGTCACAATAGCCGCCTAACAGATCAAGTAATGATTATAGCTAATTGTCAGCGCCACAGCTTGCCTGAGCTAAAAACATTATATTCAAAAATTGATATTCTTTTCCAAAGAACCATAGAATTTAACGATTTAAACCCTTCAGAACTAATTGAAATATATCAATTACACCTTAAGCAGATGCAACTTAATATCACGGCAGAAGCATTACATTACGTCAATGAAATATTCCAAGCTTTATATCGAACCAGAGGCCATGTATTTAAAAACACGCACCTTGTAAAATCAAGCATTACACAACACGTAGATGCGCTACATAAGCGCACTAAATCTAATAAAAAAGCCGCTAAAAATTTACTAACACTTAAGGATGTTGAGCTCTAAGCTAAAAGGATGTGTAAAATTCACATATTTTTGCGTGCATTTTAATAAAAAATCAACTAGAATATTCTAGCTTCAGGCTACTGCCAGAACAATAAACATACAAGAGAAGGTCAGAGCATTATGGAACAAATTGGACATTTATTACATCCAACGCAAATTGATACAAGAGAAAAAAACGATCATACATGCAGAATTACACTAGAACCTTTTGAGCGAGGTTTTGGCTATACGCTAGGTTACGCACTAAGACAAACAATGCTTTTTGCTCTATCCGGCTGCTCATTAACTCATGTAAAAGTCAATGATATTACTGACCTTAATCAAGAATTTAAGGCAACTCAAGAGCCTTTAGATGAAGTGCTTTTAAATATTAAAGGTTTATTAATCACCTTAGAAGAAGGTTTAAACGAAGCAACCATTGCATTTTCTAAATCAACTAAGAAAGGCGCACTTATCACAGGAGCTGACTTTGATCTACCAGAAGGTGTTAATTTACTTAACCCTGATCATGAAATAGCAACCTTAAAAGCAAATGAGTCTCTTAAAATTGAAGCAAAAGTAATGCGTGGGCGTGGCTACTATGAGCCAGAAGAAAATAATGTCGATGGTTATTTTCATTTAGATAGTACTTTCTCTCCTGTCCTTCGCTGCAATTATAGTATTGAAAATGCTCGTGTTGAACAAAGAACTGACCTTGATAAATTAATTTTTGATATCACAACAGATGGCAGCTTATCACCGACTGATGCTCTAAGCCAATCAGCTAATATGCTTAGAAATCAGATGGGTAATTTAATTGATGAAGAAGCAATTCAAGCTCGTATCGTTGTAGAAGAAAAACCAGAAATTGATCCATTCTTATTACGCTCAGTTGAAGATTTAGACTTAACTGTACGTTCAGCGAATTGTTTAAAATCAGAAAATCTTCGTTATATTGGTGAATTGGTTCAACGCACTGAATCTTCATTATTAAAAACACCAAATTTTGGTAAGAAGTCATTGAATGAGATCAAATCTAAATTAACAGAATATGGCTATTCACTTGGTATGGTTGTACCAAATTGGTCATTAGATGATTTAGATTATTAATCTTTTTCTTTTCTATTAGAATTTCTAAAAAAATAATACAATTAATGAGACATAAGCTTAAGCTATATAGAGCTTCTTAGGCTTTTTCTATTTCTTTTAAATACGAATTAAATCATATTGAATCACTTATAAACACTTGATTATAAAACTTCAAAAATTAAGCATTTATACTTTGACTTTCTTAGCTAAACTAATATAATTCTCAACTAGTTAATGCCGAAGTGGTGGAACTGGTAGACGCGCCGGATTCAAAATCCGGTTCCTTTACGGGAGTGAGAGTTCGAGTCTCTCCTTCGGCACCAAATTTTTTTGGGTCTCCACGATAAACGGGGGCACTTCACTTAACCACAAGCTATTTTAACTCTTAATCGATAATTTTCAAAATTTCTAAAACCGTAAGCTCTTCTTTGTATTAATTTCATCTTTCGATGGAAGCCTTCAGTAATGCCATTATTCTTAGTAAATCTCCACATTCTAGCAATCTCATCTTTCCATTTATATAAAGTATTTC
>JAKJJQ010000046.1:0-24027 GCA_021713415.1 Thiotrichales bacterium 19X7-9 | reverse complement strand
TGGGACAGTTGGTGAAGGAGGTAACTGGAAAGTGGTGGAGCGGTATGTTAAGAATCAAGGGTTAAAACTGGATGAAGCGCAATTGCGACTCTTTTAATACCCCGCTGCTTGCCGCGGGGATATTTATTATTTTTTGTTATTGGATTTATTATAATCAAATATGATCTTTATTTGTCTCAAAATTTAATTCTTATTGCTTAATATGAATGATTTTTTTGTGTTAGTTTTCTATTGAGAAGAGGATTTTCAAATTAGATAAATGGAGTTATTCACATGAATCAGTTGGATATTACATTATTAATCATTGACCAATATATAAAGCAGCAAGAAACTAAAAAAAGTATTTCTAAATATTTTACAAATGAAATAGAACAAGCAAAGCTATTATCTGAAATATTGCAAGATATGATTAAATCCAAATCAATTGCATCAGAGTTTGATTTTGAACTCATCGAAGACCCAAATGAATTTGAAATTATTGAAATGCCTGAAGTTATTGATGAGTTTGAACAAATTCAATTAAATACAAGCCAACATATAGATAACCTTAATCATATTAATGATTTTATAAATGGGTTTATTCAACGCAATACAAAATTAATGAAACAAGCATTAAAAAATTGTGGAATTGAAAAATCAATAGATTTTGAAGCATTTATAATAAATAGTGAAAGTTTAAGAGTGGTAATTGAGTATACATTAACACTTCAACAGTCTACAGCACCTGATAAGTATAATCATCAATCTAGTGCTTTTAATGAACAATTAGTTAAAAGAAAACTTCCTAACTTTGAAGATTCAGTTATCTTAGAGCCAACTAACAAAGGTGGTAAACAAAAATATTTTCAAGATGGATTTGTTTATGCCAGAAGTGAGGATATTGTTGAAGAATTTGAAAAAGAAACAGCGTTAAAAGAGTATGTTACAGCAATTTTAGATCCAACTTATCAAGCATTTCTATTAGATAGAATGTCTTTCCAGGAACAAGATCCTAAATATCCGCTAAGAGCTAGAGTTTCAATATATGGCTTTGATAATGAGAACTATTTTGGTTTTGAAACCTTAGATCAATTTATGCAAAATACAGATAGGGGATATTCACCTCAACAAATTTTAGAAATTATACAACAAATCTTTGATATTATGTTTCACTTTTGGGTTTATGGTATTTCTCATCAAGATTTACATGCAGGTAATATTAAAATAATTCCTGATGATGCCTATGATGATGATCAAACTTATTTTAAAGTTAAAATATTTGATTTTGGTAATGCCGAGTTTAGCCCACAATTACCAAAACAAAAATTATTAATTGATTGGTTATACCTTTTAAAATCAGCCTCTTTAACTTATTCAGATGAATTAGGTAGGGCTGTAATGAGCTACCTACCATTTGAAAATGATATTAGTAATAAACATTATCCGATTTTCAAATTACTACAGATTATAGATTATCAAGATACTTTAAAAACAATTTTTGAAAAACATAGTGATTTATTTATTAATTCTCTTATATATGCTGATACATCTAATCCAGAAGCATTTAAATATTTATATGATAATTTTAAATATAGTTTATTTTACGAACTAGAAGAAAGCATTAAGCAACGTTGTGTTTCTATAGATGATGTTGAAGAAGATATTTTACTGATAAACCCTGCAATAGAAGTCATAGATAATAAGCAATTTTCAGAAGTGACTAGTCACAAACAGTTATTTTATCAATTTGGCAATTTAGATTGCAATACTACATTAGTGGATATTTCAAACAAATAATTATTAAAATTAGGAGTACATATTATGCATGAAGTTTATGCCCAGCATTTGATTGAATTTTTTGAAGGTAATGATGATATAAAAACATGTAAAAAAGTTATACTTGAAGCTGTTATAAATGCAGGGAAAGAGCATGTTGGATATGGAATTGTTAACTCTATTAATCAACGAGCAGAAACCCAAAATCAAAATGGTAAAAAACTTGCCTTAGCTTTATTTTTTGATGATGAAGCAACTATTGATGACTGTTATCAAACTTTATTTTCAATCTGTCATTACGCTCAAAAAAATGACCCTAGAGAAATAAAAAGTCATTGGAATATATCTAAAAGTATGTTTAGTTATAGTTCATATAATACAATTGTCATAAGAAACATTTTGTTAAAAACAGGAATTTTAGATGTATTGTATAGCGAGGGTGTAATCAAGCGTAGTGACTCTAAAAATACAAAATACCAAACAATTGAGCTTTTTAGTCAAGAAACGTTTGAGTATATAATGCAGCATGCAAACATATCATTATATGATGATGAAGATCTAATTATTATAGAACAAAAATCAAATCAAGAACCCGAACATTTAATGTTTGCTAGAAATGATCGTTCGCCAGAAATTATCTCTCCTGATTATGAATAAAAAGCTAAATTATTTCAAATTACTTAATGATATCTAACTAAATTATATAAATATTTTTCAAAATGTTTGATTATTATATTTCTATCACTGTATTAATTAAGTTAATTGTTAGTCTGATTATTGGTACTATTTCATTGTATTAAAATATCTTAATCTATAGAGGGTTGCATATATGAAAAATGTCATTATTGTTGGCTCTGGGCCAATCGGTCTTTATAATGCATTAAAACTTTCACAACTTAAGAAAAAATATAATTTAGATATTAATATTACAGTTGTAGATGCTCGAGCTGGCGAATATGAACGATCAAGAATAGTTGCAAAAGGTGTTGCAATTGAGATTGAACAAGGCCTCGGTCTTGATCTTAAAGGTTTAAGAAGTGCAGATGATATTGGTAATGCGATCTATATTCAAGACGTTGAAAAATCACTTTATACGCTAGCTTTAAAAGAAGGTGTCAATTTTGAAAAGGCCAACTTTAAAACTTTTGATTCAGGTAATGTAATTGTTGAAACGAAAAGTTCAAAAATACAAAAAACATTAGCAAGTGATTTAGTTTTAGACTGTACTGGCTCTAGTCGGGCAGTTGTTCAAGAAGTTAATAAATTAACAAATGATCAGTCTTTTAGTGTCAGTCCTATTGGTAATAATCCAATTAAAAACCACTTTTCAGCCTATGTAACAATGACTGAAGATCAAGCTGAGTTAATGCATACACCAAAAGAAAAAGATCCAGTTAAGCATGCGTTAGCCATGGCAACTTTACGTAAAAAATATGGTTGGGAATATTTCTCAGAACCATTTTTTGAAATGAGGACTTTAGATATTGGTGAAGGTAAAAAGCGTGTATATTTATACTATGAAATTCCTGAAAATTTAGCAAATAAGTCAGTAGAAGTTAAAAAACAGTATTTAAAAGATTTACTTAATTTAAAAATGCAACAACCTGATATTCAATTTGAACTGGAAGATAGTAAATATAGCTTTGGTGAATTTCCCGTTGATCCTCATAAAGTAGATGAATTAGGATTTAGTGGTAATAGTGAAATTCCAGCAGTTTATCCATGCGGTGATGCTCAAGTTGAACCAGATTATCGATTAGGAGTTGGTATTAGGAGCGGGGCAATGAGAGCAAATGCATTGTGGAACTCTATTCAATTAACACATGATCGTGGTATTAAAATTAATGATGGGCAATATGCCTATAACGTTGGACAAGCTTTGAGTTGGCATGTATCAAATTTAGAAAGTGACTATAGACAAAGACAATCAACTTTAATCTCAGATCTTTCAATTGCTTTAGATGAACAGCTAGTTGCTTTAAAAATGCTAAGTGAAGGTGAACAAAACCCTTTAACAGAACAATATAAGTCAACCATTAAACAATCCATCTCAGAGTTAGCTAATGAATTAAAATTGCTAGGAGATAAAGCATTTAAAGGTATTTCACCCTATACAAATAAAAATGTTGCACAGTGCTTTAATCATTATAATGATGCATTAAAAGCTTATGAAGCATTAGATGATTTTGATAATCAAATAAAATTAAACTCAAATATGGCAATTTATAGTAAAGTTGAAAAAAATTATACTCAAACATTGGAATATACACAAAAAGCTTTAGAGTTAAATCAATTGAAAACAACACCTGAAGATGTTCAAATAATGAATAAAGTTTTATATAGCCAAGCCTTTGCTTTATCTAAAATAGTATTTAGTCAAATTAAATCTGATCACAAAGATGTACATGATAATTTTGCTTTATTAGTAGATACAGCAACTAAATTAGAAGAAAGGTTAGGAATACAAAATAAATTTGTCAAAGAAATAAATGCATATAAATCAAAATTAACAGAACAAATGCCTAAAAAGAATGAACCTATTTTACTATTTTCTAGTACTGATAGAGAACCAGTAATACAACCTCAAACTAAAGTTGTAAATTTGTAGATTTAACAAATACCGTAATCTAACGGATGACCAAATACTATATTTGGTTATAATATATTTCATTTGGTTTTATGGTGAATAATCAATAAATGAAAACTTTAACAATAATTTTTATATATGTATTATCTTTATTTAAGAGCCTTATATTCTTAGGTATTATGCTTTTAGGTTTAGTGTCAATGATCTACTTTAACTATTATCCAGATGAGTTTACACCATCAATAGGATTAATATGGCTTTTACGTATTATGAGCATTATTGTTGTTGCTATTATAATTTATAATATTATCAATGGTTATTCATTTTCATCTTATTCATCAATAAGAAAGGTAGCTGTTGTATGTGGTATATCTCTCATTGTTTATCAAGTTTTAATGTCTGTTTTTTAGCTGCTTTTGGTTATAGCAAAATGGAAAAACCACTAAAATTTAGAGCAACTAAGGATGAAGTTATTATTAAATTATAGTTTTTATAAATAGCTTTATTTGTTATCTTCCAATTCAACACCATATTTAACAGCAAACCAATCTCGTGAGATTTCATCTTTTAATTTTCCTGAAGGTAATGGAACAATATAAAGCTTTTTAATCATTTCATCTGTTGGTGAGATATCAGGAGAGGCTAACTCTTTTCGCATATAGCTTTTAGAACCATTAACACCATTGGGCTGAAATAAAAAATTACTATTAGTAGCATTAACCCTAGGGTTTAACATATAGTTTAAAAATACATAAGCATTTTCTAAATTAGGCGCGCCTTTAGGAATAGCTAGTGTATCAAACCAAATGGGTGCACCACTTTTTGGTAATACATAACGAACATCTAAATTAGGATTGGCACTTTGACCAATATGATTAGCGCGTAAGATATCACCAGAGTAACCCATAGATAAACATAAATTACCACTGGCTAAATCATTTTCATATAAGTTCGTATCAATATAAGTTAAATATGGGCGTACATTTTTAACGAGATAATCAGTAGCTTCTCGATAGTCTTGTGGATTTTTAGAGTGTGGGTTTTTACCTAAGTACTCTAATGTTGCAGCAAATACATATTCAGGTGAGTCAATTAGTGCAACACCACAGCGATGTAACTTTTTTAAATATTTAGGATTAAAGAGGATATTCCAATCACCTATTTTAACACGATCATCTAGGTATTTTTTAACAAGTTTAGCATTATAACCAATACCAATTGTGCCGTAACTATAAGCTAAAACATATTGATTACCTGGGTCTAATTCAGCCATTTTTTTATAAACAGCTTTATTAATATATTGATAATTAGGTAATTTTGATTTATCGAGTTTTTCTAATGCACCTGCTTTAATTTCTTTTTGAACATAATTTAACTCAGGCACGATAACATCATAACCTGAACTACCACCAGAAGTTATCTTAGTCATTAACATATCATTATCAGTAAAATAGCTATTAACAATATGAATACCAGTTAACTTACTAAAGCAATTAAAAATTGCAGGTGATCCATTTTCAGTCCAATTAGAAAAAGTAATTTTGCCGTGGCTTTGGCCATTGGCATGTAAAGTTAAGCCTTTTTTATAAATATCACAATTATGTGTATTGGTTAAATATTCTGTATGTGAAATACTATCATCACTACTATCAGAATCAGTTTTATCTGAACACCCCCCAAGCGTCATCGATACTAAACTAATCACTGTTAATAATTTTATTGATCTTTTGTATGTTCTAAGTGAAATCATCCTAAATACCATCGAATAAATTCTTATCCACTTTGTGCTTGTGAATATTAGTCTTAGTCGAATATTATATCAAGATGAAAATGGTACAAAATATAATTAAAGGAATAAGGTAAATCAATGTCAGATTTGATCAGTCATACAACTAATAAATTAATCGCAGGAGTAGATGAAGCAGGTAGGGGACCTTTAGTTGGTGCTGTTGTTGCAGCAGCAGTAATTTTAGATCCTAATAATCCAATTGAAGGATTAGCTGATTCTAAAAAATTAACTGAAAAAAAACGCCAAAAACTAGCCATTGAAATTAAAGAAAAAAGCTTAAGTTATGCGATTGCAGAAGCAACAGAAGCTGAAATTGATGAAATTAATATTTTAAATGCTGCGCTTTTGGCAATGAAACGAGCAACAGAACAGTTAAATAAACAACCAGATTTTGTTTTTGTTGATGGTAATAAATTACCCAACTGGCAGTACGCTTCTGAAGCAGTTATTAAAGGGGATAGTAAAATTCAAGCAATTAGTGCTGCATCTATTCTTGCGAAGGTACACCGTGATAATATGATGATTCAACTAGATGAACTTTATCCTCAATATGGGTTTAAACAACATAAAGGTTATCCAACTAAAGCACATATAGAAGCAATTACAACCTATGGTATTTTAAAAGAACATCGAAAGAGTTTTAAACCGATTAGAGATTTTTAAATCATCTTTTGATAGAATGCTCAAATCCTCAAATTTCTACTTGCTATAAATGGATAGAAAAATGCACAAAAATTTATTTAATGCCATTAAAAACTATGGCAATGCAATTGCAATTTATGATCAAGGAATTGGTTATTCATTTAATTATTTATTAAGTCTAAGTGGCGCATTAGCAAACTATTTAAAACAAAATAATATAAACCAAGGCGATAAAGTATTTATTCATTTGGAAAACCGAATTGAAACAGTAGTTAGTTATTTAGCATGCTGGATTAATGGTAGTATTGCATGTCCATTAAATTATCGACTTAAGCCATTTGAAATTAAATCAATTTTTAAAACTGCATCACCTGATATAGTGATTACAGATAATCATAAACAAAAAGTGATTAATTCAGAAATAAGTGATATTAATATTCAAACTGCTGAGTCTATTTTTCCAGAAATTGAATGTATAGCAACTTCAATTGATATAGATGATCAAATAAATTATGACTATAAAGTTGAAGATGTTGCATGTATTCATTTTACTTCTGGTACAACCGGATTTCATAAAGCAGTAGCGCATAGCTTTCAACAAATTAATGATTATGCTTTTGAGCGCATTGATGATATGGGCTATGATCAAAATGACCGTTTATTAGTCTGCTTATCTTTAATGCATGCATTTTCGTTTTCTTATCAGTTAATTCCTGCGCTAGTAATGGGCATTCCTTGTATTTTAGTGCCTAGATTTGATGAAAAAAACATCATTGATACCGCCAATCAATATCAGGCTACTTCAATTAGTTTATTACCGGCCCAATGTTATTATTTAAGTCGTTATGCAAATGAACATAACCAATCAATTATAAGTTTAACTGACTGTATTTCAGCTGGTGATGCATTACCGTTAGCAATTGCAGAAGCATTCGCAGAAACGTTTAATCAAATTATACCGAGACAAGGGCTTGGTATGACAGAATGCTTTGGTTATACCATTAATTCTAAAGAAGATAATCGAAGTCATACATCTGGCCAAAGTTTAGTTGGTGTTAAGTTATCCATTAAAAAATTAGACCAATCAAATAATTCTGGAGAAATCTATATCCACTCAACCGGTAATATGTTGGGTTATTATTCAGATGAAAAAGGCGTATTTGATAAACCTAAGTCATTTGGTATTAAAAGTGGTGATTTAGCATTAGTTGATGATGATGGCTTTGTACATTTTAAAGGTCGCCTACGTCATATGATTGTGCGAGATGGATCCAATATCATGCCATTAGAAATTGAAAATGTCATTTATCAACATCCAAGTATTTTAGAAGCAGCTGTAACAGGTGTCGATCATCCAATTCATGGTCAAATTATACACCTATCAATTACTAGTCATAATGCTAGTTTGACAGAAGCTGAAGTCAAAACATTTATTAGACAGTATTTAGCAGATTATAAGGTACCTGAAGTGATTAATTTTTATCCTGAGTTACCTAAAAATGCTACTGGTAAAATTGATAGAGATGCGTTGAAGCAGGATATTGAAAAAACATTATCATCAGAAGTTTGCGAAGTGGAATAGTTCATTAATGGATACAAGTTCATTTGCTTTATTATATGATGCAAAATTAAAAGAAAATAATATTTTATATTTTGATCAACTGGTTACAGAAGTTATCTGTTACCAAGAAAATGACTTACTACAAGCTATTGATAAAGTAGAAACTTATCAGAAACAAGGTTTTTATGCAGTTGGTTGTATCAATTTTGAAACAGGTTATTTATTAGATGATGCATTAAAACCACATTATCGTAAAAGCCAATTCCCATTATTAGCATTTAAAATATTTAAAAAACTTACCTACTTATCAAAACTTGATTTAGTTACATTTTTAAGCAAATTTGATTTTAATGAATCTGCTTTTATTTATGATTTTAATTTAATTGATGATTATGAAAACTATCAAAAACAATTTCAAAAAGTTCAAAATGCTTTACAAATAGGTGAAACTTATCAGATTAACTTAACTTCAAAATATAAATTTAAATTTCAAGGCTGTGCTTTAGATTTTTATTTTAAATTAATTCAGCAACAATCAGCTTCATATTGTACTTATATTGAATTTGATCACTGGCAAGTCTTATCAATTTCACCTGAGCTATTTTTTAAGAAAGCAAATGATACATTAACTTGTAAGCCAATGAAAGGGACAGTTAAACGTCATAGTAATCCTGAAACTGACAATCAAAATAAGCTATTTTTGGCCAATGATTTAAAGAATAAAACTGAGAATGTTATTATTGTTGATTTATTACGTAATGACTTAGCTAGAATTTCTGAAATAGGTAGTGTAAAAGTCCCTAAATTATTTGAAATCGAAACCTTTGAAACAGTTTATCAAATGACATCAACTGTTCAGTCAACAATAAAACAATCTTCAAGTCTAAAGCAATTATTTAGTAGGCTTTTTCCTTGTGGTTCAATAACAGGTGCACCAAAAGTTAGTACCATGAAACATATTGCTGAGATTGAGACTGAGCCTAGAAACCTTTATACAGGCAGTATCGGCTATATTAAACCTAATGGCGATATGTGTTTTAATGTTTCTATCCGCACTTTATTAATAGATAAAAAAACAAGACAAGGTGAATTAGGTGCTGGTGGTGGAATCACTATATCATCAGAGGTAAAAGATGAGTGGGATGAGTTACAATTAAAAGCTAATTTTGTTAGACAAGTTAAAAAACCATTCGATTTGATTGAATGTCTACTCTATAAAGATGGATCCTATCAACATATAGAAAAACATTTAAATCGCATTGAAAAATCAGCTCAATATTTTAACTTCTCTTTTGATCGTTATCAGTTGTTAGACCAACTAATGGATTTAACTACAAACTTACAAGTAGGTAAGGCTTATAAAGTTAAAGTTGTTCTTTCAGGATGTGGCAAAACTTTGGTTACTTTTAGTGAAGCATTGCCAATCAAACAGCCTATTAAATTGGTTATTGCCAAAGAGCATATTGATTCAACAAATATCCTATTTCAACATAAGACAACGGATCAGTCTGTACGTGGATTTTATGATGATATCGTAGCAAAATATCGACAGAGTACTAACTGCTTTGATGTGATTTTTATTAATGATAAAGGCTTTGTTACTGAAACAAGTATTTTTAATTTAATTGTTAAAATAAATAATCAATTATATACGCCTAAAGTAGATAATGGACTATTACCAGGAATTGGCAGAGAAGTTTTACTTGAAAGCGGTGATGTTATTGAAAAAAATATTTCAGAAATTGAGCTACTAAATGCAGATATAATTTATGTTGTAAATTCAATTCGTGGTTTGTTAGAAATTGAATTAATACTGAAATGTCAATACAATACAAACATTACATAATCAGTCTTTTTATTATTTAATTTACCACTCTATCAATAATCTTACGCCAAAATATATTTCAAAATTATAATCATATTTTATTTTAATATTTGAAGTCAAGCAAACCTTATGTGATTATAAATATATAATAATCACACATTATGAGGGTTGCACAATGAATATTATTCCAGCGATGAAAGCACTAGGTTACCATCCAGATGATAAAGGTGTTTGTTATGGTATTTCACATATGGGAACACAAGCACTATTAAGAAATGATTTTGCTACATTTCAAAAACGTATGGAATTAATACATTCATTAAGCCAAACTGATTTAACGAGTCAAATCGAAGCAGCTGAAGCTAAAAGATTTTTAAAACAGCCTTTAAGTGAAAGGGATAATTTATTACTTTCAATCAAACCATTTTTTGATGGTATTTCTGTTTACCAAAATGCATTTAGTAAATCTGATTTAACTGTAAAGCAAAACATACATCCGATGATTTCACACCAAGACTATCATGTAGGAAATGAGTTATTTAATGATTCTTCTAGTGAAGAAGGCGTATATACTCAATCTAAAGAACTTAGAATATTTAATAGAAAATCACTGAAAGAATTTTTAAGATTAAATGAATCTAAAATGCTGGAAGTTGAAGATATTGATGAATCTGTTATGCCTTCGCGTGATGGATATGAAAGAATTGGTGCCACAAAAAAAGATGTATTATCTTATAGTATAAGTAATGGTGGCCATACAATTTCACTCGCATTCGATAAAGAGCAGTGGCATGTAATTAATCATGATCAAATCTATTGTGGAACTAATAAATCAAAATTAGCTGATGTTATAATGGATGCTTTAGATAGAGATAATGAAGGAACGATTGCTGTTTACATGGAGGAAAATACAAAAACACCAACATCTCATGAATATCTTCCTGTCATTAAACCTAGTATATCGTCAATTAAATCACCTATAGAAGCAGCTCAATTACTTCATGTAGCGATGCATTGGAATTTACAATCAATCGCAAGCACCTATTTTAATGATGTTATTGATAAATATGGTCGTAGTAAACATTTTCATTTAGCTATAGGTAATAGCCCACGTGTTGTTGATCATTTTTTCAATCAAATGTTAACAACTGGCAATCACCGATTAATTAAACGTTATTGTAATAAAGTTAATGATTTTGATGGTTTTACCTATGAAGACCAGAAAGCTATTTTTAATCCAGAATTACAATCTCAGAGAAATAGGGGTATTTATACAGCAATAAATAGAAATAATCACCAAGCATTAAAAGCTTATTTTGATGGTATACGTTTATCGTGGCTACTTAGTGAAGATAAGTGTACACAAATATTATCTCATTTATCTGATTCTAATATCACACGTTTATTTAACGAATCTAAAGTAAAAAAAGAAACGATGGAAGTATATGTTGAAACATTAACTCGATTGAAACTAGGTGAAGTTGAAAGAAGTAAATTACCGGAAACTTTAAGAGATGCTTTGCCACCTATACCAAAAAGAGAGCCATTTCCTAATTATGCTTCATGCAGTATGATTGCCACACCTCCAAGAATATTTAGTGAACCAGTTAATGAGCAAACCCCTTTATTATCAGTAAGTCCTGATCTTTAAGCTTTATATTTAGTTAAAATTTTTTAGAAATATTACAAAAAATAAAATCAAATAATCAATGATATAAATATAAATAAATTAATTATCAAATTCATTTTTAATAAATAAATATCAATGAGATAAATGATCTTAAAACTGATTATAAAGCATACTCATAATATAATAATCAATACATATTGATTGGCTAATTATATTTCAAAATATATTCAATATAGGCTTTTATATTATTTACATCCCAATTTTTAATAGGTAGCATTGATTCATAATAATCAAATCTTAAAAGGGTTGTAAAATGAAAATTCGTCGAGCAATGAGAACATTAGGTTATCATCCAAATGAAAAAGGCGTTTGTTATGGTATTTCTTATATGGGAACTCAAGCACTATTAAGAGGTGATTTTGCTACATTTAAAAAGCGTATAGAATTAATACACTCATTAAAAAGTAGAAGGCATTTAAAGGGAAGTATACAGAGAGCTGAAAGAAAAAGAAAATTAAATAAGCCACTAACTGAAAAAGATAATTTATGGCTTTTAATTAAACCATTTTTTGATGGTATTTCTGTTTACCAAAATTCATTTAATGATGATGATGAAACAGTAATGCAAAACATTCACCCAATGTTTTCTAGACAAGATTATCATGTGGGTAATAAATTATTTAATGGTGGTTTTTATGAAGGTGTATACACCAGTGCAATGGGGCTTAAGATATTTAATCAGCAAAATCTTGTTGAATTTTTAACATCAAATGAGTCTATAGTATTAGAGGCTGTTGGTGAACCAGCACCTTCACGGGATGGATATGACAGAATTGGTGGCGAAAAAAAAGATGTATTGGTATACAATTTATTTAATGAAGATCATGTAATAACAATTGCATTTGACAAAAAACAATGGCACTTCATTGATCATGATACAGTTTGGTCAGGAACAGATAAAAATATATTATCTCAAAAAATAATGTCAGCGCTTGGAAATAATTACTCAAGCCACATTGTTATTACGTTTGAAGAAAATACATCAAAACAAGTAGACCATAAAAGCCTTCACATTATGCACCCTCCAATATCAATAATTGAAAATGAAACTTGCATAAGCCAACTACTAAGTAGGGCATTACGTAGGGGTTGGCAGCATATTGCAGAACGCTATTTGACAGATATTATAGAAAAATACGGAGATAAAGAATCTTTTCATTATGCAATTGGATCAGAATCATATGCGGTTGATTTTTTCTTTGAAAAAATGCTAACAACAGGCAATCATAATTTAATTAAACATTATTGTGATAAAGTTAATGATTTTGACGGTTTCACATATGAAGATCAGAAAACTATTTTTAATCCAGAGTTACAATCTCAAAGAAATAAAGGTATTTATAATGCAATAAGTAGAAATAATCACCAAGCATTAAAAACCTATTTTGATAGTATACGTTTATCGTGGCTACCTCACAAAGATAAGTGTACACAAATATTATCTCATTTATCTGATCCTGATACCACACGTTTATTTAACGAATCTAAAGTAAAAAAAGAAACGATGGAAGTATATGTTGAGACATTGATTCGATTGAAACTAGGTGAAGTTGAAAGAAGTAAATTACCGGAAACTTTAAGAGATGCTCTGCCTCCTATACTGGTAAAAGTGAAAAATCCTGATTATGGAACAACTCAACCACCTAAAATATTTGATTTTGCACCAAAAGCAGAAGAAATTGATCGTAGTGCATATTACTTATAAAATTTACCTCTATCAGCTTATTAATCTTTATATTTAGTTAAAACTTGCTTAAAAAAATCTATAAATACTGACACTTTAGGCGATTGAATTAATTTTCCTTGATAAACTGCATACATTGGTATATCATCAGGCATATAATTATCTAAAACAGATATTAATTGATTTTGCTGAATCTCAGATGCAATAACAAACTCAGGTAGATATACTAAGCCTAATCCAGATAATGCAAGATTTTTTAAATCAAGGCTTGTACTTGCTTGTAGATTACCACTAATGGTTATAAATTCACTTTTTTTATTTATTACAAATCGCCAAGTCTTATTATGGTTATAACAGTGATCAATACAATTATGCTTAGATAAGTCAGCTGGATGTTTTGGTATTGAATGAGCATCAAAATAAGATTTAGTTGCACATAAAACTTTTCTCCAGTTAGTAATAAATGTATAATTTAATCTGCTGTCAGGCAGAGGCGAACAATAAATTACGACGTCAAACTGTTCTCCTGTCATATTGGATAAATGATTACCGCTATATAATTGAATAGTTAACTCTGGATAAGCTTGAGTAAATTCTTGAATATGTTGCGTTATATACTGATATGCAATTGAATTAGGAATCCCAACTTTAAGATTACCACAAATTATTTTATTTTTATTGCTAATATCTTGTATCACTGACTGCCAATGCTTTATTAGTCCCGGAGCATTATCTAATAATTGATGACCTGGTTGTGTTAATACCAACGATCGAGTATTACGTTTGAATAAAATGACATCAAGTTCACTTTCTAAACGTTCAATTCGACGTGATATCATTGACACCGACAGGCCCAAGGTTTGAGCTGCTTTGGTAAAACTGCCTTTATGGACAACTGTAAGGAAAGTCTGTAATAAAGTAATCATTATTGCATTTTATGCAAAAATAGTTTGAATGTAAATGCTATTATACATTTATGCTCAAAGTGCTATTATTTTAAATAAATAAAAAAATATTAATTAAGGTTAATTATGTCTATACGAAAACCGTTAGCTTCTCGCTCTGTTACAATGGTTATTTTAATCATTGCCCCTTTAATATTTAGTTTTGCATTTGCTTTAGATATCTATGTACCAAGCATTCCCATAATCAAAGAATATTTCAATGCAAGTCAAATCTCTGTACAATTAACAGTTAGTTTATTTTTATTAATGACTGGACTAGGACAGTTATTTACAGGTCCGTTAAGTGATCAGATTGGTAGACGTAAAGTTGTCTTAGCCAGTATAGTCATTTTTATACTAGGCTCAGTTATTTGTACCATTGCCAATAATATTACTGTATTAAATATCGGCCGCATAGTGCAAGCATTTGGGGCATGTGGCATGATGGTTTCAGCTTTTGCTATGGTTAGAGATTTATTTGATGGTGATGATGTTGCAAAAATATATAGCTTTTTAAATTCAACCATCGCGCTATCGCCTTTAGTTGCACCTGTTATCGGCGGGTATCTTGAAGTGTGGATTAGTTGGCGTGCATCCTTTGCAATATTAGCAATTTTAAGTTGTTTAGTTTTAATTTCAGCATTATTAAATATTAATGAAACTCTACCTTCTGAACGCCGTAATAAAATAACTCGAGGCCTATTAAAACAATATATAACTGTTTTAAAAAGTAGAACTTTTTTAATTTATACATTCTGCGCTGCAGCTGGATTTGCAGGTTTCTTAACATTCTTCTCATCTTCATCGTATATTATTATTTCTTTATTAAAAATCCCCGTTGATCATTTTGGCTTTTATTTTGCAGCAATTGGTATTGTATTTTTTATTGGTAGTTTTATCAGTGGTTATTGTGCAAAACGTTTTGGAACTTATGCTACTGTAACGATTGGCGCAGTATTAATGGCAATAAGTGGTCTTGTGATGCTGTACTGGTATTATAGTTTTGGTCTAAGTATTTTGGGCTTTATGGGTCCAATGATGATTATGGGCATTGGTGGTGCAATGCTAATGGGTGGTGGAGCAGGTGGAGCAATTGAACCTTTTGGTGAAATGGCTGGAACTGCATCTGCTGTTTTTGGTAGTTTTGAATTTGTATTTGCTTTTATTGTTTCAACGGTAGTTTTAGAGTGGAAAGTTGAAAGTACAATTCCATTAGCTATGACTTTATTAGTTTTTGGCTTAATCGCCGTTATATTGTGTCTTTTTAATCGAAAAATTATAAAAAGATAATAGAGAGTTTACATTTTAATTCTTAATATATTTAAAATAACACTGACAAATATATGATATGAACTGTATGGCTATTATCTCACATATTAAGGCGAATTATCCCATATACCAAATTTTAAGGTTATGTGACAATAATATTGCAACCCCCTAGGAAAGAGCGAGGAATTCTTAAAGGATAAGGATACAATCAGCAAGGATGTTGATCGCTCTTACCATATTTCGATTGATTATAATCTATTTTTTAAAATAATCACTAATGTTATAGCAAGTATTTTTAGATTATTGTCTTTAATATTTATAGACTGCCTATTAACTAACTTTTTGGCCTAGTGTATGCATAAAATCTGATATTATGATGCTAAATCAACAAAGAAAAATGCCATTATAGCTATACTGGCTATTGTTAGAACTGTTCCAAGTATATATTTACCTTTATTTTTAGGTTTATAAACAGCATCATTTGCAATTTTATTATCAGGGAAAAGCGGCTTTTCATTCATTAATCCAGCATCATAACCATCAAGCCAATATTGATATTGCTTTGTATCTTCAGGGTATGGATTATGAAGTTCAGCATCAATGATGGAGTGCTTACTTTTTTCATATCCTTCCATCCATGATGTTTCAAGATCAACATTTGCTTGAGTAGCCAAAATTAGTTTTGAGCTATGATATATATTACCCATAATTTTGTCCTCCATTCTAAAATATAGCATTTAATTATATAAATGTTAGATTATAAAGAATGGTAAAATTGATTTTGAACCAAGAGAAATACAGCAATATTTAATACAAGAACATGGGTTAACACAATCAGACCTTCCAGAAATTGGTAGTCAGTCATTAGTTCAAAAATTTTAAATGGTGAGAGAGGATTAACACGAACACATATTGATCATCTTTGTAAAAGGTTTAACATCTCTCCAATTACATTTTTTTAAGTTCATTTTTAGGCAATATAAATTTAGGTGGTAACCCAGAATTTGTTAAGTATCCCATAAAACGGTAGTTTTGGAGAATAAATTATTAAACTTTCCGTATAACAAACATTGAGATTATTTTTTTGCCCAATGGCAAAAATAATGTTTTCTGTTCAGAGAAGGGTTGTTTTACAGAGAGTATTCTCAGCTAAATATCTGTAAAGTTTCAAATTTGACAACTACCTTAAAAGGAAGTAAACTTAATATTATCCCTTATTAATGTGGCGTAGATGAAAGACAAATATAAGGTAATCATTGAATCTAAAGCAGAAAAATTTTTAGACTCATTGGTTGAAGAGCAAAAAATGCCCATGCTTGAGTTAGTTGGTATGCTTGAAATTTTAGGTTATGAGTTAAGCATGCCATACAGTAGAAAAATAAATACACCTAAAAATACAATTTATGAATTAAGGTGTAATAAGTTTGGAAATAGATTGTACTATTATTTTCACGGCAACAAGATTTACATTATTACCAATGGTGGCAAGAAAAATACTCAAAAAAAAGATATTGAACTTGCTGATAAACTAGCATCTAAACTTAAAAAGGAGAGTTATAACAATGGCTAAATCATTTGATCAGTACTTAAATGAACGTTACTCCAAAAAAGATGTTAAATCAATTAAAGACAGTGCTAAGAAAAAGGCAGATGAATATTTATCATTCAAAATGTCAATTGCATTAGCTCTTAAAGAGTACATGATGAAAAATAAACTTGGCTTTAATGAAATTAAAAGGCAATTAGGCACAAGTGATTCACAAACCAGCAGAATTTTAAAAGGTGAAACTAATTTTACAACTCAAACAATTTTTAAAATTGCTGAGGTTATTGGTAAACGGCCTAAAGTAATTTTTGAATAAAACCATATAGACTAATTAATTTTCTGTACTTTTTAAAGTCACCTTGTTTTTTTTGTTACAAATTTATATCACATAAATTTGCAAAATAAGTAACTTAGCTCTAATCTTCATTTGGTTGTGTATTGTAGGAGATTTAGCTATGGGAGGAAAGGTTGCTTACTTTATTTTGCGTGGCACAGGAATGGATAGCAAATATGAAGACTCTCTTTATAAAATTTATCTAAGTGCGTTACGTGAAGTGGGGGAGAAACGTTGTTTTATTTATAATGGTCCAGGTACTTATCAAAATCAATCTAGTTGGTTAGGATGGGTTTCACCAGTGGAATGGTATCACTATAATATGTCTTATCTAGGTACAATAACTGGCTCACATGGTCCTAATAACTGGCATGATAATATAAAAGATGCCATTGGTAAAATTAAACAAATGGATCCATTACCGGATGAATTATATTTTGCAGGTCATAGCCGAGGCGCTATTACAGCTTTTATGTTAGCAAATGAGTTAGCCAAAGATAAAAATCTAAAACATATTAAAATAACTATTGCTGGTTTTGACCCTGTAGCAGGTATCAGCGGTCGTTATAGTCAAGACCAAATCACATTAACTGATAATGTTAAATCATGTCATATTTTTTTGGCTTCTCAATGCAGCTTAGTTGGTTTTACTTCAATTGTTCCTTCAGTATTAAAAGATACCGAGTTAAAAGTTTATAAAGTACCAACACATCATAATGGTGTTATAGGGTTAGATATTGGATGGAATGTATTGAGTCATGCCTCATTAGATTCTGATAGCGCACAATTATGCTTGGACTACACATTAAAACAGTTTAATTTGAATCATCAACCTAAACCTTTATATAGACAACCATCAGAGCAAGATTTATCAGAATTATCAAAAGGGCCAAATAAGTTACCATATTATAAAAGAGTTTATATGCACAAAGATTCTCAGACGGTTATATTAGAAAACTCTGAAATTGAATTTTTATCTAAAGAGCACCTTAAGCATGACAAGAGAGTTATGCAGATACATAGTGAAATTGAACAACATAACTCTAATCACTCACAAAAATCTAAAGTAGTAGATATAGAAGATTTAGATTTTTTATTTTATGAGTCTGAAACATTAATTTCTTCTACTTCAGATTTACAAGTTGAATATGAAAACTAACATTATAACTATGGCGTTGCTTAATTATTTGTTACTATCAGCCTAATTGGCTTTTAAAAAGAAAATACTTAAGCAAAAGGACTATAATGAAAATTTCAACATCATTACATATCAATGGTTGTGAGCTATATGCTTACTTAGGCGCAACGGGTACTGAACGAGATTTGCAACAACGTGTGTTAGTTAATATTGAGTTATCATTTCCAAGTCTAATTAAAGCTTGCCAAAGTGATGAATTAGAAGATACGATTTGTTATAAAACACTAAGAGATTTATTACAAAATGCTTTAAATGAGCGTGCATTTAATCTTATTGAACATTTAGGCTGGTTTTTAACAGACACTGTATTAACTCATTATCCAGAAGTAACCATTCATCGATTAGAATTAGTTAAATATCCACCAACCTCCCATATTAATGAAGCAAAATTCATCATGACTGCTGAGGCATAAATGATGGCAAACTATGTATTAGGACTTGGTAGTAATTTAAATAATCCATTAGTTCAGCTAAGAAAAGCTATTACTTATATAAAAGACAGTGATATTGATATTTTAGGCTATTCATCAATTTATGCTTCTGAAGCATTAATGCCTGAAAATGCGCCACTAAGTTGGAATTTAGCTTATCTAAATGCTGCTATTTTAATTCAAACTTCACTATCACCCAATGAGTTATTAATCAAAATCAAGCAGATTGAAACACGAATGGGTAGGGCAGAAGCACATGAATTTTGGTCTCCACGCGTAATTGACATTGATATTTTATGCTCAGACTATTTAAGCTTATCAACTGATGAATTAACCATCCCACATAAAGAACTTTTAAATCGTTCTTTTGCCCTACAACCACTTTTAGATGTTTTACCTAATTGGCATCATCCAAAATTTCTTGAAATTGATTTATATGAACATATAAGATCTCTTGGAGTAATTCAAAAAATTCAACAATTATTATTTGGCCCTGAGATTATGGGAATTTTAAATGTTACGCCTGATTCATTTTCTGATGGTGGTTTATATGATAATTCAATTAACCATGCTATAGAACATTTTAATCATTTAATAGATAGTGGTGCACATATTATTGATATTGGTGCTGAATCAACTTCATTAAAAGCATCTAAAAAGCCGATGAATCATTCAACTGAATGGCAACGTTTAGAGCCACTACTTGATGCATTAAAAAATCATCTAAATAATCAAGTGATCAAACCTATTATTAGTATTGATAGCCATCGAATAGAAACAATTGAAAAACTTGTTTGTTATGACTATATCACAATCATTAATGATGTCATGGGAACTCAATTAGATGAAAAGATTGATATTCTAAAATCAAATCCACACTTAAAATATATTATTATGGATAATTGGAGAGGGCCTTTAGCAGAAATTGGAATTAATGAAAATAACGATTATGATAGGGTGATGGCATTTGCTCAATATCAAATTGAATATTTACTTTCAAAAGGGGTTAATCAATCACAACTGATATTTGATCCTGGCTTTGGTTTTGCAAAATCATCACAAACTGTAAAATATCTAACCAATCGCATTCACTCAATGAAAGCATCACTGAATGTGCCAATTTTAATCGGACATTCGCGCAAACAATCTATTGTTAATCCAATTAAAATGTTATCTGCTAAATTCAATAAACTACATAACTATGATCCAACAGACTTAGAAACCAGCATTTTATCATTTCACTTTATTCAAATGGGAGCAGACATATTAAGAGTGCACGAGGTTGAATTTTCCCAAAGAGCGTCCATAATCAGTAGTTTCTATCAGTAATAAATTTTAAATAAAGGGAATTTAAAAACGAATGAATAAGCAATATTTAACAATGATAACAGCTTTCGTTATTATTATTGCAGGGTTATGGGTTATATGGCCATTTTGGCATGCATTTGTTTGGGCTGGTATTATTGCAATTGGTGTATGGCCATTATATAAACGTTGGTACAAATTTTTAGGTCGACGTGCTGTTTTAGCTTCATTATCGTTTACTATATTAGTTGCAATAATAATTATTTTACCCATTTTATGGGTAGGCTCATTAGCTGGAAGTGAAATTGCGGCTTTAATGAGCTTTTTAAAGTCAGCCCATACTAATCAAACTCCAGCACCTGACTGGTTGGTTTCAATACCATTTATTGGTAAATATATGAGTTCATTTTGGCAACAATATATTTTGACTGGTCATTCTATAACAAATCTTATTGCAAATTTAGATTTACCAATCTCACAAGCAGGCGTTATTTTAGGAAGTGCAGTTAGATATTCTGTTATTTTCTTTTTTACTTTGTTATGTTTGTTTTTTGGCTTAAAAGATGCACCTGAAATTATTCAAAAAATAGAAATTTTGGGTGAGAATCGTGTTTCTTTATGGCAAGGATATCTTGAAAGAACACCAAAAGTGATTCGAGGGGTAATTGATAGCTTTGTAATTATTGGCCTAATCACAGGTATTATCATGGGCATATTATATTATGCACTAGATATTCCCATTCCTGTAATTTTAGCGGTACTTACTGCATTAGTCACAGTAATTCCATTTGCACTAATTATATTATTAGTTGGTATTGCTATTGTTGTTGCAGCTCAAGGAATGGTTATAGCAGGCATTACTGTTTTTATTGTTGGCATTGTTATTAATCTTGTTACAGATCATTGGGTTAGACCATATATTGTTGGTAGGGCTGTTAGAATGCACTTTTTAGCAACGTTATTTGGTGCACTTGGTGGTTTAGAAGTATTAGGGTTTATCGGTCTATTTTTAGGTCCAGTAATTGTCTCTTTAGCGCTATTGGTATGGGATGAAATACTAATTGGGCATTTAGATTCAAAATAGTTTATACAGTAACTATATGATATATATGGATTAAATTCAAAATGATTTATAGTTATTGTTTATTTGATTATTTTCATATTGCATTTTAATTTAAGTATGCCTATAATGATTAAACATATGAAGCACATATTCATATAATTAGACTTTACAGTAATTATATTTAATTAAAAATATATTATTTTAATAAAAAATCAACAAAAGTAATAATTTTTGGTTTAAAAAAATTTGATTATATGTATAATAGCTTTAATAGTTTTATGGCATAACAAATTTGAATGTAGTTATTTAATTATAATTAGATTCTATATGATTGAACTGTTCAGCTTTAAAAACTAAGTGTTTTTAAAGCGATAAATTGCACATAACCTTCTGATTTTAAATAAATTATAAGGTTAAAAATTTGGGGATTTTTTGCGTAAAAAATAATCAAGTTTCAATTTTTTAGAACAGTTATATGAAAAATTTGTAATGTTTTACGTAGTTATTACGGTATGAAAACGTGGTAAGCTACATTAAAATTTAACACGATCTATGATAATTAGGCATCTTATTGTTATAGATAAATGGTTAAATACTAAAGTTCGCATAATATATATTATGTTAAATTTTAGATTAACCATAAGCTAAAAGACTCCTACTTTTTGTAGTTTTTAATTAGCTTTAAGATGTCAATAAGTGCCGTTATTAATAATTTCGGGGTTTGAAATTTAAGCTTGACTTGACCTTTAAATTTTTAAAGCTCGGGTTAAAAATATAAGAAAAATGCAGTATGCATCAATTTTCTTTAGTTTAACTTAAAGTGTCCGGTTATATATATAACCGATCATTTTGCTTAGAAAATTTTGGCTAATGCATTGATTTTGTTTAACTTCCTAGATTTATGGTGGGGAAAATGAAACAGGATAACGTAACAATGTCTAAAAAAATACCATTGGCTTTATTTGATACGATGGAAAATATTGAACAAGTTAGAAATGACTTAAAACCTAGCTTATATAATGGGTTTAATCAAGCTGACTTCGAACACGCTTATAGTTTTTTAAAGAATTATACAGGTAGTCGTGGCACATATAACTCATACCGTCGTGAAATTGAACGTCTTTTACACTGGTGCTGGTTAATCGCTGATAAATCATTACCTGAATTACAACAAGAAGATATTGAAGCGTTTATCGAGTTTTGTAAGGCACCACCTGAAAACTGGATTAGCATTAAAAAAGCACCTCGTTTTACTAATGTAGATGGTGAAAGAATGCCAAATACACACTGGCGCCCTTTTGTTGTCACTGTTAGTAAATCAGCATATCGTCGTGGTCAACGCCCTAATGTTGATAAATTTGAGTTATCTCAAGGCGCTGTTAAAGAATTATTTGCTATCTTAAGTAGCTTTTATAATTATTTACTACAAAAACATTATGTATTTTCAAATCCAATTACTTTAATTCGTCAGAAAAGTAAATTTTTAGTTAATACACAAGCTACTACGAAGGTAAGAAAATTATCGGATCTTCAATGGCAGTATGTTATTAAAACAGCAAATGACATTGCTTTTGAAAATCCAACAATTCATGAGCGTTCATATTTTGTTATGTCTGCACTTTACTCAATGTATTTGCGTATTTCTGAATTAGTTGCTACAAGCCGTTGGACACCGACTATGAATGATTTCCAGCGTGATGATGATGGTAATTGGTGGTTTATTACTTTAGGTAAAGGTAATAAAACGCGCCAAATCGCTGTTAGTGATGCAATGTTAGAGGCATTAAAGCGCTGGAGACGTTATTTAGGTTTGCCTGGTTTACCAACTGCTAATGACACTACCCCATTAATTCCAAAATTAAGAGGTCGTGGTCCAGTAACTACAACGACACATATTCGTCGTATTGTACAACATTGCTTTGATAAAGCATCAGTTGCACTAGCTAATGATGGCTTTAATGATGAGTCTGAGAGTTTATTAGAAGCAACCGTTCATTGGTTACGTCATACAGGTATTTCTAATGATATTAAACATCGTCCACGTGATCATGTTCGTGATGATGCAGGCCATAGTACGAGTGCATTAACTGATCGTTATATCAATATTGAATTACGTGAACGCCATAGCTCTGCTAAAAGTAAATTAATACTAGAAGAAGTATAAATTTTTCTTTTCTAATTTTTATTTGAGCAATTACCCCGTGGCTTGCCACGCGGTACATTAAACGGGAAAGTTTGAAAACCGAAGAGGTTTTCATGTTAAACTAAAAAAATGTCGCTAGTAAGATCATTTCATTGTGCCTATAGCACTCATTACCACATAGTTTTTCCTGTGAAATACAGGAAGGCCTTGCTGATCTCAAAAGTAGAGTGCCGTTTAAAGGCAATCTGCGAAGAGATAGGT
>JAKJJQ010000045.1:0-24747 GCA_021713415.1 Thiotrichales bacterium 19X7-9 | reverse complement strand
TGGGACAGTTGGTGAAGGAGGTAACTGGAAAGTGGTGGAGCGGTATGTTAAGAATCAAGGGTTAAAACTGGATGAAGCGCAATTGCGACTCTTTTAATACCCCGCTGCTTGCCGCGGGGATATTTATTGTTCTAAAATTTCCGGCTGTAAAAAAGATAAGCCATCCTTTGATTTGAAGGCTCTATTTGATCGTCCTACAAATACTATCTTTTGATTGTTTTTTTTAATAATATCACCAGTGTGGTAGTATCGATTGGTTTGAATATTTTCACCTAGATAGCATAAAAAATTACTTTTTGTTTGGATGGATAATTCAAAGGCGGTATCAGTATCAGGTAATGATTTTAAACTCATATCTAAAAGTTGATCGCTATTAGTTGAAAAGCCTTCACCTGTTTTATCAATGATAAATGAGCCACAAGTCTCAGTAGTACCATAGCCATTAATGATTATTGTTTGAAACTTTTCTTCAAATGAATGTTTCAATGTTTGAGAAAGGTGTGATCCTCCTGAAAAATAAATCTTTGCTTGAGGAATCATTTGAAAGAGTTGTTCATACTCAATTGCCAGTTCAATGAATTTTGGAGAGCAAAGTACAAAATCTGGTTGTATTTGATTAAGTATCGTTAACCAATCATGTGGCTGTTGAATATTACCAATGGTTGACTGAGCTAATTTAAATAGTGATATAATTAAAAATTTTAAGCCACCAATTGTATCTAAAGGTGCAAATGTTAAAACCTTATCATTTGGTTTAATATTCAGACTGTTAAGAAAATATTTTACAGAGTAGATAACATTTTCAAACGAATGGCAAACAGCTTTTGGTAGACCTGTTGAGCCTGAGGTGAAAGTTACAAATGCAACTTTTTCTTTAGGCCATAGCTTTCGTGTATGCTCTAATGTAATTGGTATTGGATTTTTATCAAATAAATCAGTACATGCATAACTTATATGATTAATCTCACATAGAAAATTATCATTTGTATCTTGGTAGATTAAGATATAGTTTCCTAGATGCTTTTTAATGTCAATTAAGTATTTTTTATCAATATGTAGTGGCATAAAAACAACACAGATTTGCTTAGTCAATACCCAACTAATAACCTTTTCTGCTAATGATTGTGAACAATTTTGGATAATAACAACAGATATATTATTTGGGATAACCTGATTAATTTTATATGACATACTTTTCCTCAGTAATGTAAGTTTCATTGGGCGCAGTGGAGTTTGGACAGCATTTTATATCAATTAAGCAGGGTTTATTTAACTGCAAAGCTTTTGTATATGTATTGGTTAATGAATTTTCATCATCAACAGTAAATGCTTCAAGTCCTAGCGCTTTGGCATAAGATTCCCAGTTGTAATTATCTAACATACGGTATTGATGGTTTATTTTAGACATTGCGTTATTATTAATGATGATATAAATAACTGCTAAATTATATTTGGCAGCAGTAGCAATTGCATTACCATTCATTAGCATACAACCATCTCCAGTAACCACAACGCTAGGTTTATTAGGATATGTCAATTTAGCACTAATACCTGATGCAATGGCCCAACCCATCATGGCGTTATTAATAGAAGTTAAGTATTGCTTGGGTTTATAAGCTAACCAATAATGAGCAGCAAATATACGGTGATCACCAGAATCAACAGAAAGTATTGTATCATTTGGACAAATTTGACGCAGCTTTTGTATGGCAACTGAAGGCCTTACAAGCTGAGTTTTTGATATTTTAGTTAGGATAAAGAATTTTGGAATTTGTTTTATATTTATAAGCCATTGTTGTCTTTGTTTTATGGTCTTATACAGGTAGTTATGCTCTCTGGATAAATACTGAAACGTTGACTTTAAACAACTAACAGTCTTATCAGTTATTGGAAATTTAGCGTATTCATTGTGAATAAATTGATTAATTTGAATTATTTTAGCATATTTCTGAAAGTTATTTGACCAACATAAACTATTGCGTTGATTAAAATCAACATTAACGGCAAGGATAATTTTATATTGCTCATCTAAGAGTGTTTGATGCGCTCGTTTATGGCCACCATAACCAAAAATTCCTAAATATAAATCATGATTTTCAGGAAAAATACCTTTACCATAAAGTGTGCTTGCAACAGGAATATGAAACTTTTCAGCAAAATCAATGAGTAGGGGCGAAACCTCATCAGCATTTGATAAGTGATCTATTAATAAAATTATTTTATGATTCTTACGTAAATATTCTTCACTTATTTTATTAATAAAGTCTGTATTGATTGAATATTTATTGCATTGATTATGTGTAAATGTAGATAGAGGCTTAATTTTTGTTTTTAATATATCAACTGGAATTTGCAGATAAGCCGGAGATTTAGGCAGTTTATTCAGTGAGTTCGTAATATTTTTAATATGCTCTGATAAATTAGCGCTTTCATTTAATATAAGTGAATTATTAGTTATATTAGAGACGATATGAAAATCTTTTGATCCATAAATACCAGGGTCTTGAAAAGCACCGTTATTTTCAAAGTGGCTAATATTACTGCCAGATATAAATAAAACAGGGCTTTTATCTTGATAAGCAGTTGAAATTGCTGCCATTGCATTCATTGTTCCAGCATTTGAGATAAATGCACAGATTCCTGGCTGTTCAGTTAATCTTGCATAAGCATCAGCCATAAACCCTGCAGATGATTCATCTGTAGCAATGATAAGCTTAAGTATTTTACTTTGTTTAACTTCTGATAATAATGGATCTATTGTGGCACCTGGAACTGCAAATACGTATTTATATTGGCGATATTCTAATAATTTAATAAATTCATAGGCTAAACTATTCATCAGTGTTTTTGTTTCAGTCATGATAAGCCCCAATACTGCCACCGCCATCAACAAATAGTGTTTGTCCTGTGATAAAACTTGCCTGCTCATTCAGTAAAAAAGCAACAGCATAAGCAACTTCTTCAGGTAAGCCCATACGCTGCATTGGAATATGTGTAAGTAATGCTTCTCGCTTATTACTACCTTTAGGGTGATATTGTTCAAATAGTTCAGTATCGATTGGCCCTGGTGCGACAACATTAACTGTAATTCCTTTATTAGCAACTTCTAGTGCCCAAGTTCGACTCATCGCAGTAAGTCCACCTTTTGCAGCACTATAGCTAGATCTTTCTTTTTTACCTAAAATAGCGCGACTGGTAATATTAATGATTCTGCCCCAATTTTGTGCAATCATTCCAGGGATAAACGTTTGCATACTTTTAAGTGCAGGTATCAAGTTGATATTTAGTATCTCATTAAAATTATTTAAAGTAACATCAAGGATTGCTTGTGGTTTTGCATAACCAACATTATTGACAATACCATCAATATGATATTTTTCTTTAATCAGATTGAATGTGCTTTGAGCTGCTTGTGGTTCTAATAAGTCACATAGGAATAAGTCACTAAAATATTCCATTGATTTTGGTTTATTACGTGCAATACCAATAACCTGATAATTGTTGTTGTATAAGTGACGTGAGATAGCAAGTCCTATTCCTTTAGTGCTGCCAGTAACTAAAATTACTCTACTCATAGTTAAATCCTTACTTTACGCTTCCCAATAAATAAAACCGTGAAAGGCAATCAATGAACGATCAAGAATTGTTAATATGATGAAGGAAAACCATAGCACTACAAAAATATTAGCTAATGATTTTGGTAAAAATTTATTTAATAGATAATACGTTTTACTCATAAATAAACTCCTAATAAATGATATAACGGCATAAATGAAAGTAACCACAAAAATGTTGCAGTTTTTTTAATGGTTAACTCATAAAAATGAGGTAATTTTTTTAAATTTAATATATCACCAGTATTTGTATAGGTTTTGCATAAAATAACACCGACTGCTTGATATAAACCCCATAGAATATAATGCAGCGAAACTTCATGCCAAAAGCCAATAGCAATCAATGCAAAAATAACAGCAAAAATTTTAATTCTAAATGTCATGAAAACTGGCATAAATACATAATCTTTTGCCCAACGTGTTAAAGTCATATGCCACCTTTCCCAAAATTCAATTAAAGAGTTTGCTTTATAAGGATGATTAAAATTTTCTTCTAATTTAATCCCCATTAACTTTGAAAAACCAAGCGCTATATCGGTTAATCCACTAAAGGAAATATAGATAAAAAGCCAAGTGAGAAAAGAGACTGCATAGAGGCTTATGATATTTTCATTGGTAATTAAGGGCATTATTTTAAAACTAATAAAATAATTAGCGATAACAACAACTTTAAAATAACCATAGATAATTCGCTCAATACTTAATGAAATATCTTCTTTTGTTATATAAGCTCGTTGGATTTGTTTAGAAAAATTTTGATAGCGATGGATTGGGCCTGAAAAAATTGCTGGTAAGAAAAATTGGTAGCTAAGATAATTTAAAAAATGAATATTTGTTATTGAGTTTTTATAAGTTTCAATTAAATAGTGTATCTGTCGACAAGTAAAATAGGCAAAACCTATAATAAGTGGTAAGGATAAGTTATATTTTTGGTAGTAATATTGATAAATAATGAAAAATATAACCAGCATGGCGACAGGTATAAAAATAAATTGGCTATTATGTCTTTTGGCGTATTCTCTTGCAGCGTAATAACTTAATAAAGTTTCTATAAATAATATCACACAAGTAATAGCTGATAAGTAGTATAAGAAAATGCTGGTAATTGTGATAATAAAAATGGATCTAAATTTAAAAGGCACTAACCAGTAGCCAATACTTAATAGTATTAAAATTAGAAATAATTGGATTTGTACATCTGTCATACTAATTCTTCACTTTTAATTTTGGATATAACCCAAGTAGAAAATAGTTTCCTACCTTTATAATTTAAATGGGCTGTATCAGTATAGTAAGAAGCATTTAAGCTTGGAAATTGCCAAACTGGGTACCCAGTGTTTTTTTGAAATTGTGAGATCCATTGTTGTATTTGTTGATTTAGATTATTAGGTAGTAAAACTTGATAAGTTTCGGTTGCATAATTTATTCTAAGGAAAATAATTTTTGTTCCGGAGTGTTGTATCTTTTTTAGCAGTTTCATCTCCTTAGTCAGTAGATAGGGTGATTTAAGCACTTTTGTGTGATTTCTATTTTTAAATAAAGACTTAATTTTACTATACGATGATGATGGCGCTAGATTTAATTTAGAATCTGTTTCATAGTCTTGTTGAGTTCTAAATTTATGAAGTATGTTATTGATTAATTTGTGTAAATGAAACTGCATAGTGTATAACACTTGATTTGATTTTGAGTTATGCAGCATATACGGTTCAAGTTGTATAAAAAGAATTTTGATATAAGTAGATTTTTTTTCTATCATTGATAATAGCCTATCAAAATCTTGAGGCTTTCCACCAGACTTAGTGAACCTAATAAATCTAATATTTAGATTTTTATTTTTTGAAAATAAATCAAATGTTTGATCAAAGTAAAATCCATGTCTGGTTAAAGATGTACCAATGGCTACTATTGTGTTATCTTGATTAGACTTAAGCCTATCCAATCCCCAGTTAAAATAATCACTTGGTTGAAAACATAGACTAAAAATAGTCGTTACTGTCACGAATATTACAGTAACTAACCAACACCATAATGGTATTACATTTTTCATTAAGGTTTTGATTCCAGTAAGACTTTAACATCCTCTAAGTTTTTAATATTTACAATTTCTTGAAAGTTAAATTTAACATTAAATTGCTTTTCTAATTTATTAATAAAGCTTAAATGTCCTAAAGAGTCCCATAAATCAATAGTATCAGTTGAGTCTGAAAGAGAAAGACTGGATGTGCTTACTTGAAATGTGTCAGCGGCAATATCAATAATCATATTATCTGAGATTTTTATAATCTCTGTTTCTAGTGAATTTTGAGGGTTAAGTAATGCTTGTAATTCAGAGTCAATTACTTTACCTGATTTACCCTTAGGCAGTTCATTAACATAATAAATATTTTTTGGAACTTGATAGGTTTCTAGGTATTCTAAACAGTGTTCTATAATAAGTTGCTTTTCAATTTTCTGATTAACAATAAGCGCTGTGGCAACATTTTCACTATGGAATTCATGTTTTTCAGCGAAGGTATAACATTCTAATATATTTGGATGCTTTAATAAAATTTCATTAACCTCATTAGGATAAATATTTCTACCGCCACTAATAATGACTGATTTAGCTCTGCCGATGATCTTTACAGTGCCTGTTTTATCGATTTTGACAAGATCACCTGTCTTAAACCATATTTTGTTGGAATAATTAATAAAGCAATCGCTAGTTGCTTTAGGGTTATTGTAATATTGCAAAAATAAGCTTTTACCCGAAATAAGTAATTCACCTATGCCAGTTTTTGAATATTCATTGGATTGTTGGTCATAAATTAGTGTATCAATATCAATCGGTGTGCCAATATTATCAGTTGTATGACTGATATCAGGACCATTAAATATACCACCGCAGACGGTTTCTGTAAGTCCATAGATATTACAAATATAAAGATTAAAGCGTTGGTTTAATTTATCCCATAATGTTTGGTTTAGCTCGCCAGCAGTTGATATTATATATTTAAAGTTCTTATATGAAAAATAATCATCTTCTTGAGTAAATCTATCCATCCATGCAAGTATTGTTGGTATTGTAATAAAGTGAGTTACTTGATATCTGGATAATGAATTAAGTTGATTGTCTAAATTGTGAATTGAGAAGGACTGATTTCTAATTAAGGTAGCGCCAATAAAAGCTGTTAATGTTGCGCCATGAATTATGCCATCTGCATGACTTAAATCTAAGTTATTATAAATGATAGATTGTTCAGTGTGATGATATACTTTTTTTAATGTTTCTAAGTGTGTATATAAACTTGCATAAGTATGTGCAACAGCTTTAGGGTTATCAGTAGAGCCTGAAGTAAAAAGAATATAGGCTAATTGATTTGCATCTAATCTTTTTGGAATATCACTTGAATGAGTTTCAGTTAAAATAGCTGGATAGGTTTTTTTATCTATTTGCTTATGCTTGAAAAAGTGTAATTTTTTAGTTGGTACTATCAAAATTTTATTATTTTCTAATTTAAACTGTTTATCAAGTGATTGATCAATAAAAACCAATTGAGGTTTAATTGAAGAAAGTAATTGGTTTATTTTATGTTTCTTGATGTCTTTAGATAGAATAATAGGGCAAAAACCTGTACAAATTGCTGATAAAAATAGCTCAAGTGCATACTGATCATATTGTGTAATAATAACAATTTTATCGCCCTGAGATAATTTATAGTCATTGAATAGGCTAGATAATTTATGCATCGTTTTAAGAAGATTTTTATAGGAATAGTTAGCTTGATCAGATTTAATATAATATTTTTTTTCTTGAGATCGCTTTTGTATTTCAATATAGAGTCTATTTTCAAGGCTGTGTTGTTTTTCAGTTGTAGCTATATTCTTTTGATTAAGAATTAGGCTATCCATTTTAATGCCCTTATTAAATCCTTTATAATAAACAGGCTTTATCATATTATACTGAGGTAGATAAATAAAGTAGCAAAATAAAATTGCAGTAAAACAATTTAAGAGTAAGTTTATGAAGCGTATTGGTGTTTTATTTGTTTGTATGGGTAATATTTGTCGATCGCCAACAGCACATGGTATTTTTCGGCATTTAGTTGAAGAAAAAGGCTTAGAGCAAGCGTTTGTTATTGATTCGGCGGGAACGCATTCTAAGACTTACCATCATCAAGGTCATAGCCCAGATAGTCGATCACAAGAGGCTGCTAGATTATATGGAATTGATATCAGTGATATTACATCCCGTCAATTTGTGATTGAAGATTTTAAACAGTTTGATTATATCATGGTGATGGATCATCATAATCAACAAACAGTCTGTGATATGGCGCAAAGTGACGATGATTTAAAAAAGGTAAGTTTATTAACGGATTATATCAATAACTCTCATTATGATGAAGTACCTGACCCTTATTTTATCGGCAGTTTTGATAAGGTTTATCAATTGATAGAAGAAGGGTGTGTTCAGTTGCTTGAAAGCATTTTAAATTAAGTAAAATGGATCTTTTATAAGTGAATTCACTAAATAGCTTTAATAAGTGGCTTATAACAATTACAGTAATGTTAGCTGCCATGATAGAAATCATTGATACAACCATTGTCAATGTTGTATTACATGATATGGCAGGTGCATTGGGTGCAAGTACTGAAGAGATTACTTGGGTTGTTACATCCTATATTGTTGCAGCTGCAATTTTTATGCCTTTAACTGGGTTTTTGGTTAATCTTATTGGCCGTAAAAAATTACTTATTTTAAATATTACAGGTTTTATGATTGCATCGATGTTGTGTGGTTTTTCTACATCACTAACTGAAATGATCGTTTTTAGGGTTTTACAGGGTATATTTGGTGCATCTTTAGTACCATTATCACAATATATTTTACGTGATACCTTTAGTTTAGCCGAGCAACCAAAAGCGATGGCTGTTTGGGGGGTGGGTATTATGGCAGCTCCCGTACTAGGCCCAACATTAGGTGGTTATATTGCTGATTATATGAACTGGCGATGGATTTTTTATATTAATGTACCAGTTTGCTTAATTGCTTTAGTGATGACATTTACTTTTATTTCTGAGACACAGACTAAGCATGCAAAAGTCGACTGGACTGGATTAATCATATTGGTTGTGGCAGTAGGTGCATTACAAATTTTTCTTGATCGTGGTAATACAGATGATTGGTTAAGTTCAAATTTTATTTTTATTTTAATGGTTATTTGGATCATTGGCTGGTGTGTCTTTATTTATCGCGGGATGACGAATTCAAAAAATATACTTAATTTAAATGTTTTTAAAGACCGAAACTTTGCAATTTGTAATCTATTATTGGTTCTATATACCGGTGCATTATTTGGTATTTTAACGCTTCAGGCTGTGGTTATGGAATCAATTATGGGCTATACACCAGAGTTAGCTGGTTTAGTGATGGCGCCAAGAGGTATTGCTTCAGCAGTATCCATGATATTATGTGTGCCACTATCTAAAAAAATTGATATGCGAATACTATTAGGTATTGGTATTGTATTTTCAGCATGGGGTTCATATGACTTTGCATTATTGCCGATTAATGCCGATTTTTATAGTTTAATGATGCCTGGTATTGTTCAAGGTTTTGGCATGGGATTATTTTTTGTACCATTATCAACTTTAGCTCTGCAAAGATTACCAGAGAGTATGATTGCTGAAGGTAGCGGTATCTTTAGTTTTGCCAGAAATTTAGGTACTTCAATTGGTGTATCTGTAATGACTACAGTATTAACACAAACATCTCAAGCAGGTTGGAATACGATGATTGGTCATATTCGTGATGATAATCCAAATTATCATACCTGGTTGCAGGCATTTAACTGGCATGCAAGTGATCCTTTAGCGATTACAGTCGTCGGTCAAACCATTGCAGCACAGAGTACCATGATAGGCTTTATTAATAGCTGCTACTTAGGGATGATTTTTTTAGTTGTTTCACTACCATTTGTGTTTTTCTTACAAAAATCGATTTCAACAGAAATAAGCACGGCGCATTAGATTTTATTAAGTAAAATATTTAACATTCGTCTTAATGGCTCTGCCGCTCCCCATAATAATTGATCGCCAACAGTAAAAAGATGAATAATATTTTCACCTAAGTTTGACTTTCTTAATCTACCAACGGCAATACCTAATGAACCAGAAGTAGTAATTGGTGTTAATTGCTCCAAAGTATCTTGAGGATTGTTTTCAATCAATTTTACCCATGGGTTGGCATTTTTAATTAATGCTTTTATTTCATCGACTGCTAGATTATCAGTTAATTTAATCGTTAATGCCTGGCTATGAGAGCGAAGAGATGAGACGCGTACACAAAGCCCATCAATTGGGATTTGCGTATTAAGTATTTTGTTCATTTCAGCACTAGCTTTATATTCTTCTTTAGACTGGCCATTAGCCATTTTAATATCAATCCAGGGAAATAAGTTAAATGCTAAACTATTAGGTAATATTTCATTAGGGAATGACGTATCTTGTATTTTGTTTCGAATATGTTTTTCAAGCGTTAGAATGTTTGTTGATAGATCAATGTCATCCAATAAATACTGATACTGATAAATCAATTCTTTAATTGCTTTAGCACCGGCACCAGAGATGGCTTGATAAGTCATTGCAGAAATTGATTCGACTAAGTTGGCTTTTAATAACCCATCAATACCGAGCATCATTAAGCTGACAGTACAATTACTACCAATGAAATTTTTGACTCCCTTATTTAATGCTATATCAATTTGTTTTCGATTAATGGGATCAAGTATTAGGCAGGCATCATCTTGCATTCTAAGCGTAGATGCTGCATCAATCCAATAACCATTCCAACCTTTATTTCTTAGGGGTTGAAACATTTTCTCTGTATATTGGCCGCCTTGACAAGAGATAAGTATATCCATTTGCATAAGCTTATTAATATCATAAGCATTTTCTAAAAGAGGTAGATCAATACCAATATCAGGTGGTGGATTTCCATGTGCTGAAGTACTAAAAAAAGTTGTATCAAGATTTAAAAAGTCATTATTTTCAAGCATGCGGCCAATTAAAACAGAGCCGACCATACCACGCCAGCCGATAATACCTAGTTTTTTCATAGATAATTTAGTTAATTATTGATGAATATTTTTATAATAAACTAATGAAGTTCTTTGTATAATGAATTCTTATCTAAATAATTAAAAAAATTAATGGAATAAGATGCGCGTTGTACATAAATTTGGTGGTAGTTCACTCAAAGATGAGAAAAAAATTAAAAATGTATTAAATTTAATTGATGGCAAAAGTGAAGTTATTGTTGTTTCAGCAATAGGTAAAACAACACAAAATTTAAAGAACTGTGTTGATGCAGCAATGAATAATCAATCCTATGTCAAATTACTAAATAGTATAAAAAAACAGCATTTAGCCATTATAGAAAAAATTGCACCACGAGCTAAAAGTAAATTAATGAAAGTTATAGAACATGATATTGAAAGTATTTTATATTTACTGATTACAATGCATTTAACAAAACTTGATAGTGAAAAAATAAAAAACTATATTTTGGGGTTTGGTGAAATTTGGTCTGCTCAAATTTTGGCAAGTGTTTTAGTTGAAGAGAAAAAACAAGCTAAATATATTAGTGCTGAAGAAGTACTCTGCGTTGATGATTCAAGAACACCAGTATTAGTTGATTGGCAGAAAAGTCATGAATTATTAAATAAAGCGATTGACCCTGAGTTTGATGGTATCTACGTAATTACAGGTTTTATAGCATCAAATCATGAAAAACAAAGAACAATTTTAGGTATGAATTGTAGTGATTATTCAGCCAGTATATTTGCTAAATTATTTAACGTTGAGCGACTTATTATATGGACAGATGTTGCAGGTATTTATAGTGCAGATCCATCCGTTGTGCCAACAGCTAAACTAATTAAGCATGTTTCCTATAAAGAAGCATTAGAGTTAGCATATTTTGGTGCTTCTGTGGTTCATCCATTAACTATTGGCCCAATGATGGATGAAAATATCCCCATTTTTATTAAAAGTAGTGATGAGAAAAACGGTACTGGAACAGAAATTTCTAATAATATCCCTATGGAAAATGATGCTTTAATTAAGGGATTAACCTGTGTTGGACAAGTAACTTTGATTAGAGTTCAAGGTGCTGGTTTAATCGGTGTTTCAGGTATTGCAGCAAAGATTTTTAGTATCTTACATGAAGGTAATATTTCAGTGATGATGATTTCACAAGCTTCATCGGAATATTCAATTTGCTTTGCCGTTGATCTATTAGAAGGTGATCAAGCGGTTAAGTTATTGGAAAAGGCCTTTGAGATTGAAATTGATCGAGGCGTTATTGAGCATATTCATAGTGATAAGCATTATAGTTTAGTAACAGCTGTTGGTGATGGCATGAAAAATATGCCAGGATCTTTAGCTAAAATGATTAATCCATTATCAAAAGCAGGGATTAATATTCATGCTGTTGCACAAGGCTCTTCAGAGAGAAGTATCACATTAACGATTAAGGAAAGTAGAGAAAAAGCAGCTTTGAATTTAATTCATCAGGAGTATATTGATGATATAGAGGTTGTAGCGATTGCAATTATTGGATCTGGTAATATAGCTTGTGCATTAATTGAAGAGATTCAACAATCACAAGAGCAGTTGGCTAAGCTTAGAATTAAAATTAATTTAGTAGTAATTACTAACTCCAAAAAAATGCTGTGTTCAGAAAAAAATCTTATTGATGAAAGTTGGAAATCCAAATTATCAAAAACGACTAAAAAAATGAGCATAGATGCTTTAGCCGATTTTATAGGTGATTTGCGAGTGAAGTATCGTATGTTGGTTGATGCTACAGATAGCATAGAAGTTGCACAGTCTTATTTATCATTCTTAAAGCGTGGAATTAGTGTTATTACACCCAATAAATATGCCAATACACAATCAATGGAATACTATTATGCGCTAAGAAGTACAGCATCTGATACTAGGACACAGTTTAAGTATGAAACCAATGTTTGTGCAGGTTTGCCATTGATTAAATCGATTCAGGAAATGATTTATACGGGCGATAAAGTTGAATGTATAGAAGGAGTTTTCTCTGGTACATTAAGTTATCTTTTTAATGAGCTTAATCAAGGAGTAAGCTTTTCAAAAGCAATTAAGAACGCTTATGATTTAGGGTATACTGAGCCAGATCCTAGAGAAGACTTATCTGGGATGGATGTTGCACGAAAAGTTGTTATTTTAGCTAGAGAGATTGGTTTCTCAGTTGAAGTTGAAAGTTTAGAAATACAAAACCTAACACCTAAGGCATTAAGAAATTGTAGCAAAGCTGAGTTTTTAAAACGTTTGTCAAAATACGATAAAGAAATGGATCAATTATTTAAACAGTTAAAAGGTGATGCATTAGGACTTCATTATATTGGTATGATTAATACAGAGGGTAAGATTAGTGTCAAAATTCAGCCCTATGATCATTCAAGTGTATTTGCAAGAATACAAGGTACTGATAACTTAGTTGTTATTCGATCAAGTCGTTATCAAAAGTATCCATTTATTATTCAAGGACCTGGGGCTGGTGCTGATGTTACTGCTGCAGGGGTATTTGGTGATATTTTACAGGTTATTAAATAATGGTAGATGTTCAAATTAATCCTAATATTTACTCAGTGAGTGCATTTGCACCAGCAACAAGCGCTAATTTCTCAGTTGGATTTGATTTAATTGGCTTTCCAATTACAGGTATTGGCGATAAGGTTAAATTAGTTAAACGATCTGATAGTCAAATTAAGATTTGTGCAATAAGTGGTGTTGTTGATGAGTCAGTACTATCAAAAGATATCGATAAAAATTTAGTATCCATTGTAATTAATAAACTATTAAAAGATTATCAATTATCCATTGGCTTTGATATTTATTTAGAAAAAGGTATTACTTTAGGTTCAGGTATGGGTGGCTCTGCTGCTTCATCTGTTGCAGCACTTTTAGCACTCAATGAGTTTTTTGAAAAGCCATTAGTGCTTGATCAATTGATTAATTATGCTGTTTATGGTGAAAGTCAAATCTCTGGTGGTGCCTATCATGCCGATAATGTTGCACCTTCAATGTTTGGTGGCTTAGTTTTATTGCAAAATTCAAAACCTGTAAAAATGATTCAGCTTCCCACATGTGATTTATATGCCGCAATTGTGCAGCCTCAAATGAGTATTGAAACAAAAAAAGCACGCGCTATTTTAACCAATCCCTATTCACTTAAAGAAATTACGCTACAAACAACAGCATTAGCTGCTTGTATTGCTGCACTGTATAGAAATGACATGACATTATTCAGTAATAATTTAAAAGATATTTTAATTGAGCCTCGAAGAAAACATTTGATTAAAGGCTATGATGATGTAAAGTCGGTTGCACTCTCAAATGGAGCGATTGCTTGTGGTATCTCTGGTTCAGGTCCTTCTATGTTTGCAGTGGCTATGAATACCGAAGATGCCAATAGAGTTGCTTTATCAATGAAAGGTGCATTTGAAAATTTAAACATTCATGCACAATCTTGGGTAACTGCATTAGATGCAGAAGGTGGTAAAGTTCTTGAAATAATTAAGGATGAATAAAATAGATGAAATTTCATAGTACAAGAGATCGTTCACAATTAGTTTTAGCTTCAGAAGCAATGCAGATAGGCTTAGCAGCAGATGATGGCTTGTTTGTGCCAGAGTATTTCCCACAAATTAACTGGCAAGTTTTTAGTGATCAAATGAAGTACCCACAGTTTGCAGCAAAAGTATTAGCACCATTTTTTGAAAATGATATTTTATCATCTCAGTTAGATGAGATTTGTAATGAGGCATTTAATTTTGAGATTCCTTTAAAAAAACTGGATAAAAATAATTTAGTTTTAGAATTATTTTATGGACCAACATTATCATTTAAAGATATTGGTGCGCGCTTTTTAGCAGGCTGCTTAAGTCGAATCCAGTCAGAAAAAACATTTACTATTTTAGTTGCAACATCAGGTGATACTGGTTCAGCTGTTGCTGCAGCATTTCATAAAAAGCCAAATATTCGGGTAATTGTGATGTACCCAGAAGGGAAAATTTCACTTAGACAACAAAAGCAGATAACTTGTTGGGGAGATAATATATTAGCAGTAGCCGTTAAAGGTAGATTTGATGACTGTCAAAAATTAGTTAAAGCGGCATTTACAGATAATTATTGGTATGAACGCACTGCATTAAATACGGCAAATAGTATTAATATTGGTAGGTTATTACCACAATCGACTTATTATGCTTATACGAGTTGGCAATATTATTGCTCAACAGGAAAGGGCGCAAATTTTATTGTACCTTCTGGTAATGTTGGTAATATTTCAGCTGCTTTTTGGGCAAAGCAAATGGGGTTTCCAATTGATGAAATTATCTTAGCGCAAAATGCAAATAATGTAATTGGTGACTATGTAGCAACTGGCAAGTATCAACCCAGAGACAGCATAGAAACGCTAGCAAATGCTATGGATGTAGGCAAACCTAGTAACTTTGAGCGCTTAGCTTATTTATATCCTGATTATGCCAACTTTATAGATGAGGTTAAAGTGTTTAAAGCTGATGATAAGGCAATTACAGATACAATTATATCTGTATATGATCAGTATCATGAGACTATTTGCCCACATACGGCAACTGGTTTTTATGCAAGAGCGCATTTAGATAAAGAAAAACCTTATATAATGGTTGCAACTGCACACCCGGCAAAATTTGAACAAATCATCGAACCTATATTAAATCAAGTAATTCCACCAACAGAACAGTTAAATACATTACTTAAGCGTAAACATTTTAATATGACAATTGACTCTGATATGCAAAACTTAACTCAAGCAGATAAAGCTTATTTTGGTTGAATTTAACTGTAATAGGTGCGCTGTTAAGTGCTATTGAATATGATATAATTTGAAAATATAAATCACTAGCAGGAATGACTGTATAAAATGGAAATAAGTATTGATCAAAAACAAAAAGAAATCGTTGAGAATTTTGATTACTTTGATAACTGGGGTGATAAGTATGCTTACCTAATTAGCTTGGGAAAGTCTTTAGAAGCATTTCCAGCTTCAAAAAAAGATCAACAACATTTAATTAAAGGCTGTCAATCATTGGTTTGGTTTGATGCTGAATATATTGATGGAAAAGTGTTTTTTAAAGGTACAAGTGATGCTTCCATTGTCTCAGGTCTAATTGCTTTATTATTAGATATTTACAGTGGTCAAACACCACAAACTATAATAGATACAGAGCCTTACTTTATTGATGAAATTGGCTTATCACAGCACTTAAGCCCAACTAGAAATAATGGCTTATATGCTATGTTAAAAGCAATTAGGAATTTTGCTAAACATTATGCACATGAATAATAATCAAGGTGTTTATATACTAAATACTCGGCCAGGTAAGCGAGGAGAAGCTTTAACTATTGAGTTAGAACAATATGGATTTCGAGTATTAACGCAACCAATTCAAAAAATGATTCCATTAACAATTGATATTTCATTATTAAATGAACTTGATAAAAATACAAGTGATTGGATTTTTATTAGTCCAACAGCGGTTGAATGTTTTGTTAAAGAAGTTTCACCAGATAAATTAAAACTTAAATATAAGCCTAAATTATTAGCTGTTGGTAAAGGCACGGCAGCAGTATTAAAATGTTATTTCCCACAATATGAGATTTATTATCCAGAAGGTAGCCATGGTGCTGAAGCATTACTTGATTTGATATTTAAACAAGCTTCAAAAACACAGTCTTATTATATCTTTCGAGGTGAAACAGGTTCAAAACTTTTATCAGAAACACTAAAAAGTCAAGGTGCTGATGTTAAATCTATTATTTGTTATAAACGTCAAGTAACGGATGCAGTGAAAAATGGTAGTCTCAATCATTTACTTCAAAGTGATTATCCAAAAATTGTTATATTAACTAGTTTTGAAGCATTTGAACTTTTGCATTATTATTATACTAACGCCTTGTGGTTAAAACATGCTTTAATTACAGTAACAAGTAAACGGATGCTTCGCTGGGCAAAACAAATGGGTTATGAAAAAGTGTTATTTCTTGAGTATTTAGATAATGAAGCAATTTTAAATAAAATCATTTTGAATAGTAAACCTTCGGTTTAAAGGAGTATAGCAGGTGAATGACAAGATTGATCCTGAAAAGGATAAGAACCAAAAACAAGAAGATAAAAGTAAAGCTTCAGTAGAGAAGAAAGATTTAAAAGCTGATCAGAAAGCACAAGTTAAACCTGATATAACTAATCAAAGTAACGATTTAAAGAATCAAACTAATCATCAAGATATCAATAAACCGATAACTAAAACAAATAAAGGGCACTCGCTTGTCGTATCATTAGCTTTTATTGTCGGCCTTGCTGGGTGTGCAATTGCGGCTTATAGCTTATATATGCAACATCAACAAGTTAAGTCATTTAATACAACAATTGCGCAAAAGAATACAGAGTATAATCAATTAAAATCAGAAACAAAAAAAGCATTAGTGACTTTAAATGAAGTTATTGCAACTCAGAAACAGTCAAGCAAGCTTAATCAAGTAGAGAAAGATAATATTTCATCACTAATGAAAAAAACCTATGCTTTGAATCAACAAGTAAAAGCAATTAAGTCAGATTATTTATTACCGCAGAGTGACTTATATCAGCAAATGATTTTGATTCAAGTCAATGCAGCAGGTATTTATTTAAATATGGCTGATAATTATCTAAAACTATATGCAGGTGGCGATCAAGCAGTTAGTTTGATTAAAGCAGCAGAATCTGCATTAGTTAATGCAGATGAGCGTGCAAAACCTGCATTAGCATTGGTTAGAAAAGCACAATATGCAGTAGAAAATGCAACACTTTTTACGCAATATGGTGATAATATGACTAATATTAATCAACTGATAGCGATGTTAAGTGAATTAAAACTTAAACTACCAGGAAATGCAGCTAAAGTTGATACAGTAGATCATGCTTCTACTATTGATCAAAGCTGGTATCAATCACTTAAAAATAATTTAGATAAAATGTCTTCTTTAGTGCAAATTCATAAATTAAATCAAACGAGTCAATTACTGACAAACTCTAGCGCAAGAGAAAATCTAGTTGTCACATTAAAATTACAGCTAGAGCAGGCAAAATGGGCCTTACAAAGACGTGACTCTGTAGCGTTTAAAGAAAGTATTACTCAAGTAATTGATGAAGTAAAAACATACTATCAAATCGATCAAACTCAACAGAAATGGTTAGAAATAGCTAATAGTATTCAATTTGGTCAATCGCAAAACTATATGCAAGCAATGCACCAGGCTATTTATGCTGTTTCTCGACTTGAAGCACAAATTATTGCTTCAGCAACTAAAAATAATAATGCGGACCAAAATCAAACTGATAGTAAAGGAGCATGATTATGAGCCGTTTTATTAGTTTTTTAGTGATTGTATTAATTGCAGGCTTTATTGGGATTTTACTTGTTCAAGAGCAAGGGATGATGATTATTACAGTATCTGGTTATATGATTGAATCTCCACTTTGGTTTTCATTATTAAGTATTATCGTTTTAGTTTTTGTTTGTACATTATTAGTTAAGATCTTAAAAGGTACAATTCAAGTACCATTTTTGTTTTCATCGTTAATGGTTCGTAGAAAAAGAAAAAAAGCTTTAAAGTTATTAAAAGAGACAATGTTAAATGATTTAAGTAATGATTATGATTTGATCTATCAAAACACAAAGGATTTAAAAAATATTAAACATTACCAAGCTTTAAATTATCTAAATTTAACGGATTTGGGTTTATTAATTCAAGCCAATGCATTTCTTAAAACAAAAAACTATCAAGCTTTAGATGAACTTACTACATCAATGGCGAAGAAAAAAGTAAAAGGACCATTTCTTGAGTGGATTAAAGCACAAAAATTATTAGCTTTAGAAGATGATAAAAGCACTAATCAGGCGCACCGAGTGCTGACAGAAGCAAAATTGGACTTTCCAAAATCTCGATTAATTTATCGAGCATTGATAGATTTTAATTTGAAAAAAGGTTATCCGGTAGAAGTTTTACCATTACTTGAAGAAGCAGAACACCATCGATTATTTACAGAGAGTGAGAAGGATAAATATTATCATCAAGCAATTATTGGTGGATTAAAAGGGCTGAGAGATGCAAATGAAGTTAATTTAAGTGAGTTTTGGAGTGTCATTCCAACTAAATATAAAAAAGATAATCAAATACTATTAGCTTATATTGATGTATTAATTCACATTGGTGAGTATGACCAAGCTAAACAAAGTCTTAAAAAATTATTTAAAAAAGCATACTCAGTAGAATTTGTTAAATTATGGGCAAAGCTAAAGCCAATTTCAGCACAAGAACGACTTGAATTTTTAAAAGAACAACTTAAAAGTACAGAGTTACTTCAAAATCCAGAGGTTGTTGTCATTTTTGCAAAACTTGCAATGGAGTCTAATGATTATGATCAAGCTAAAGCATACCTTGAAAGTATTCCTGAAACACCTGAAGTTACAGGTCTGTTAGCAGAAATATATCATCAACTGAGTATGTATCATAAATCAGTTGCCTGTTTTCAGCGTGCATTAAGCTGTTATAGAGTGCAGTGAGTTTTTAGTATGAAAAAGCTAATCAAATTATTAAATGTATATTGTCTTTAGGTATGAGCTTTAAATAAGAGGTTAATATATGCTAAAACTTAATATTCAAATGTTATCATCTATGATAGCTTTGCTTTTTTTAGTTTCAGTTAATGTTGTAGTTGCAAAAGATCCTTGTCAATCGGCTTATAAAGCACTTGCAGAGAATGATGATATTATTCATGTGACGGAATATGATTTTAGAGTACCATTAACAAGTATTTCAAATACAGTGTATACGAGTAAAGATTGTCAATCATTTCAAAAGGCATTCACAGTGTCTGACCCGGATTTACTAAAATGTACAAACGGTCATTATGTAGGTGTTTTACCTTCATCGGAAATACAGCCAAATTTAAAATGTTTAAAAATTGTAACTTGTGTTGGTAAAATGTGTAAAACGAATATGATTTACCTCAAATATAATAAATCAGTTAAAAAATATACTGCAATTCCACGGAGTAGTTATTTGATTTTTTCTTAGTAGAGACGTCGATTTATCCCGTCTCAAATAAATAGCCTAGCGCTTATCTAGTTTTTAATATTTAGAATTGCGTTTAAACTTGCCTAAGATGCTATAGGCAAGTGGTACAATAATTAATGAAAAAATACTACCAACTAATAAACCTGATACAATTACCATGCCAATTTCTCTTCTTGCTAGCTCGCCAATGCCTGTTGCTAGTACAAGTGGTAATGCACCTAAAATCATCGTAGCCGATGTCATTAATATAGGTCTTAGTCGAGTCGATGCGCCAGCAATTGCCGCTTCAACTAAAGTGTAGCCTTCAGATAAACGTTTATTAGCAAATTGAACAATTAAAACACCATGTTTAGTAATTAGACCAACTAAGGTGACAAGGCCAATTCCAGTATAAATATTAATACTACCGCCAATTATTTTCAAACCAACCAAGCTACCGATTACGCTTAGTGGAACAGTTAGCATAATAACCAAAGGATCAATAAAACTTTCAAAAAGCGCTGCTAAAACAAGATAGATAAAAATAATACCAACGATAAATACCATCAACATACGTTGATTACCTTCTTTCATATCTTTAGCGGCACCAGTAAAATGAATACCAGTAGCAGGAGCAACTTTGGGTATAACTGATTCAATCGTGCTAATGACAGGCCCCATAGAAGCACCTGGCGTAAGTGTAACATCAATTTCAATGGCATTTTGATTATTGTAAGTGCCAATAACTGAAGATTTTGCAATTGGTTTGATATCTAAAAGACGTGCAACACTTACCCAAGTACCACTCGTTGATTCGATATGAATTTTATTTAATGCATCAAAGGTTGATAAGTTATTTTTATCTAATTGAATAACAACAGGGTAATCAATACCATTTTGACGGTAATCATTATCAAGTTGATAGCTACCAAAATAGATGGATAATACTTGTTGTAATTGTGTTAAATCAACATCGAGAAGAGACGTTTTCTGATCATTAATCGATATTTCATATTCTGGCGATAAATTACTATCATTACGATCAGCAGACTGAACACCATTAATTTTTTCAATTGCATTAACAGCTTTTAGTGATAAGTCTTCTAGTTTTTCTAAACTCATAACACCAGTTAGAAAGAATTGAATATCACCACTACCTGGGTCTGAATGGCTTTGGTGTAATGGAACAGCCATTGCGCCACCACGAAAATTACTATCTTTTTGAATATCTTGGCTTATTTTATTCACTAACAAGGATGCTTTGTCAAAATATCTATCTTTTAAAATAATAAAATTAATATTAAACAAATTGCCACTTTGGCTCATTGTAATACTACCATAGTGATTAGCATAGTCAGTTTCGGTCATATCATTAGCAATTTGATTGCCTTTTTTCTGAAGCGCTTCAACTGAGGTTGAAGAAGAGCCTTTAATAAATGATTGAATAATACCAATAGTATCATTTGGAAATAGGTTAGAAGGTAGATTACGACAGAGAAAACCACTGAAGATAATAATAATGATCATCATTACAGTCCATAACCATTTACGTTTAAATAAACGATTTAGTAGTCGCTGATATAAGTCAGTCAGTCGATGTAAGAATAATTCGAGACCTTTTTGATATTTATTTTGGGCTTTTGATTTAAGTAAGTAGGCACACATTGCAGGAGTTAGCGTTAATGCAACAAAGCCAGAGATTAAGATGCTCAATGCTAATGTAAAGGCAAATTCTTGGAAATAAATAGCAGAAGGTCCTGACATAAATGCAATTGGAAAATAAACAGCGATAAGCGTAATGGTAATACCAATGATTGCAAAATAGATTTCTTGACTACCAATAAGCGCTGCCTTGTACTCATTTAAACCTTTTTCAATATGTCGTATGACATTTTCAAGTACAACAATTGCATCATCAACAACTAATCCTACGGCTAAGACTAGTGCAAGTAAGGTCATCATATCAATAGAGTAGTCTTTAACATAAAGAAAGATAAACGTACCAATAAGACAGACTGGGATTGTTACTAAAGGTATAATTGTTGCCCTTAGCTGTCCAAGAAATAATAATGAGACTAATGCAACTAAAATAATCGCGATTATAATGGTCTCAACGACTTCAACAATGGATTGCTTTAACGGTTGTGCTAAATTCATTAACACAGAAATACTCATACCATGCGGAAGTGAGGCATTGATTTGATTAACTTTTTCAATCACTAAGTTTGCAACATCAATAGGGTTGGCATCATCAGCTGCTTCAATCTCTAGTATAACACCTGCTTTACCATCAATGGATGCAGAAGTTTCATCAGGAATGGTAGCTGCACCAAAACCAATATCAGCAACATCTTTTAGATAAATTAAGCGACCATTACGTTTGGCGATGATTACTTTTTTAAAATCTGAAATATTTTTAAATGAGCTGGATAAATTGATCGTAATATTGCCACCTTGTGTAATTAATTTACCAGCAGCAGTACTACTATTTAATTTATTTAAAAGACTGGTAATATCGATAGGAGAAAGTTTGTATTGTGCCATTTTATTAGGATTTAAGCTAACACGTACGGCTAGTGTTTGTGCAGTTAAATCAATACCACTAACACCAGGGACTTGATTTAGATCTTGGGTGATGGCACTTTCAACATAGGATGCTGTTTGGCCTGTGGTTTTATTTGGGTCGGTTACGCCAAGTAAAATAATTGTATTGCCACCACCTGATTGTTGAAGTTGTGGAGTTTGAGTATTTTCAGGTAAATTCACCGATGAAATTGATCGAGAGATATCTGCTTGAGCAGAGACAAAATCAGCCTTAGATATATTATTAAATTTAATTTTGATAAAGCTTCTTCCATCAACAGAGAATGCATTGATAAAAGCAATATTAGGAACATCTGATAGTGATGAGACAATTTTTTGTGTCACATCGCTTTGTACAACTTCAGCACTTGCACCTGGATAAACTGTCATTATGCGTAAAGTTGGTTTAAATTGTTTGGGCTCAAATCGTACAGGCAGAAGTAATAAGGTTAATAAGCCAAAAAGAATAATTGTAGCTGAGATGACAATAGATAAGACCGGGCGTTCGATACATAGCTTAGATAAATTCATTTATTTAGTTACCTTAACAGCCATACCGTCAGTAATGCCATTAGCATTTTTAATAATTTTTATTCCAGGGTTAATTCCTGATTTGATAATATACTGGCCACTAGAAGATACAAGCCCGACATCGATTGAGATTGCTTTTGCTTTACCATCAACAATTTCAAATACGCTATAACCTTTATTAATTAATGCAAGTGCACTCATTGGTACTAAAATTACCTTACTTTGAGCATCAAGAATATGGTTAACATCAACGTTCATACCAGGCGATAGTAAATCATCAACATTATTATATTTTGCTCTGACATTAAAAGTTAAAGAATCCGTATTTACATCTGGAGAGATGTAATTAACGATGGCTTTAAATTTTTGGTTTGGGTAGGCATCTGTTGTTATGATTACACTTTGGCCAATTTTAACTTTACCAATTAACGTTTCAGGCAAAGCGTACTCAACTTCAAGGTCCTTTCGATCTACAAGTGTTACTAATGCGCTACCACTTTCAACATAGCTTCCAATAGCAACTTCAGCAACACCTGTTTTGCCATCAAAAGGTGCTTTAACTTTTGTATGCTCATAGTTTGCTTGTGCTGATTGATAGTTTGCAAGTGCAGTTTGGTATTGTGCTTTGAACTTGTCTAACTCTTCTTTTGAGACAGCTTGAGCGTCTTTATAAAGTGTTTGATAGCGTTGATAATCAGCTGTTAGTTGATCGAGTTGAGCTTGTGCTGTTTGTAAAGCAGATAATGCATTTGCATCATCAACTGTTAATAGCAATTGTCCTTTTTTAACCAATTGGCCATTGGTAAAGTTAATTGACTGAATAACGCCTGTAACTTGGGATTTTAAATCAACCGAATTCGGTGCTACTAATGAACCATAGGTCGTATATAATTCTGGAGAGTTGGTTTCTTTTAATTCAATTAAATCAACATAAGTTGCTTCTTTATGAGTTGCAACAAGAGACTTTGAAGCATTTGAATGGAAATAAAAATAGTAAATACATGATGCAATAATAATAATTGCGATAACAATGATTAAAGTTAAGTACTTTCTCATAAAATATGGGTATATCCAGTAGAATTTTATTCTATTTTATAGCATATCATATTCATTGGTTATTTAATTTAATATTTTTATTTTTAGAGGATTAAAAGTAATCTAAATATTGCTAATCACTTAGATTCAATTTCGACCTAATAAGGCAGAAAAATTCCAGATTGCAAATTTAATGTTATTTGTATTGATATCATATTGTTGCTGTAGTGTTTGAGTTAATGCTTGATTAAATTGGCATAATTTTTGTTTTGACCAGTCAGTGTCACCAAAAAATTTAGGCTCACCGGAGAGGGTAATAAAGACTTCAGCATTACTATCATTAGGTTTGCTATTTAATGGTTTTTTAGAAAATAAATAAGCCAGATAATCAGCAACCAAAGTTGGGTTTTGTGAAGTATATATTGTATTTTGCATTCTATTTTGTGCTACAGCAAGTGGCAGGATATTACCTGTATAAGGCTTACTACCCATATTGGCATCAACAACACGATAAGTTGTTCCAGCTTGTAATGTGCCAGTAGAAGATTTAGGTAAATCAGGTGTTGTTTGTCCTTGTTCAAAAGTGAAACTTGATTCTAAATTTGAGCAATTACCCCGTGGCTTGCCACGCGGTACATTAAACGGGAAAGTTTGAAAACCGAAGAGGTTTTCATGTTAAACTAAAAAAATGTCGCTAGTAAGATCATTTCATTGTGCCTATAGCACTCATTACCACATAGTTTTTCCTGTGAAATACAGGAAGGCCTTGCTGATCTCAAAAGTAGAGTGCCGTTTAAAGGCAATCTGCGAAGAGATAGGT